>NZ_ASPU01000012.1:0-29975 GCF_000517905.1 Paenibacillus sp. FSL H7-689 | reverse complement strand
TGCCGGCGTGGCGGAATGGCAGACGCGCTCGACTCAAAATCGAGTGGGAAACCGTGGAGGTTCGAGTCCTCTCGCCGGTATAGATAACGGGATGTAGCTCAGCTTGGTAGAGCACCTGGTTTGGGACCAGGGGGTCGCATGTTCAAATCGTGTCATCCCGATTGTTGTTATGCGGGTGTAGTTCAATGGTAGAACTTTAGCCTTCCAAGCTAATAGCGTGGGTTCGATTCCCATCACCCGCTTTATATTTTGAAAAAGAAAGAGACGGTACTCACCGTCTCTTTCTTTTTTTTTTGCATTCACAGGCATATTGACCATGATTGTATACGAAGATCATGAATTACATAGCTGATTAGCATGTACCAACATGTATCCCATCCTCACGATATATTCCCCTCTCTTTTAAGTCTGTCCTTAGTCATTGTGGAAGTGTTCAAATAGAGAAGGTCTAACACATGTTCGAACACAAGAATATCTTTTCTTTATCACAATTTATAAAAACGCTTACAAAAATAGCTTGCGTAAATCAGTAACCTGTAATACCATATCAATTAAGCGCTTAACCTTTAGGGGTAAGGCGCTTAAACTTAACTTAGATTAAGCGCTTAACCCGTAAAGGAAAGGACGGCGATCAATTCATGAATACAATTCGACTAACGATGGCTCAGGCACTGCTTCGATACCTGGATCAGCAATATATCTCGGTTGACGGGGTGGAAACCAAGTTTGTGAAGGGAATCATCGGTATTTTTGGACATGGCAATGTAACAGGCATTGGAGAAGCGCTGGAGCGCAGTCCGGGAAGCCTGACGTATATGCAAGGCAAGAACGAACAAGGCATGGTGCATACGGCAGCGGCTTATGCCAAGCAGAAGAACCGTAGACAGATCTATGCATGTACTACATCCATTGGACCTGGTGCTTTGAATATGATTACAGCGGCAGCTACCGCAACGGTGAACCGGATTCCGGTTTTATTGCTTCCAGGAGATAACTTTGCTACACGGGAACCAGACCCGGTACTTCAGCAGTTGGAAGTGAGCAGTGATTATACAATCTCAGCCACTGATCCATTCAAAGCCGTCAGTAAATACTGGGATCGCATCGTTCGTCCCGAACAGTTGATGATTGCTGTTACACAGGCCATGCGTGTGCTAACCGATCCAGCAGAGACGGGAGCAGTAACGCTCGCATTGCCGCAGGATGTGCAGGCAGAGGCGTACGATTATCCAGAATCGTTCTTTGCCCGCAAAGTACATTATCTGGATCGTCGCCCCCCAGTACAGGCAGCCATTGAGCGGGCAACGGAGCAGATTGCCCGAGGCAGGAAACCGCTGCTCGTTGCAGGCGGCGGTGTGTTGTACTCTGAGGCGTCCGTTCAACTCGTGGAATTCGCCGAGGCATTTGGTATTCCGATCGCCGAGACGCAGGCGGGCAAGAGCGCAGTTTCTTGGGACCACCCACTAAATGTGGGGGCCATCGGGGTTACAGGTTCTCTAGCAGCCAATAGGCTGGCGAGAGAAGCAGACGTTGTGATCGGCGTCGGTACGCGGTTCTCGGATTTTACGACGGCGTCCCGCTCTGCTTTTCAACATCCGGAAGCTTCATTCATCAACATTAACCTGAATGGCATGGATGCCGCCAAGTTAGGCGGGGAAGCCATTCTGGCAGATGCACGCGAAGGATTGCAGGCTTTGCAGAAGGAATTGCAGGAAAGACAATACCGAAGTGCATATGGCGCATCCGAAATCGCTGATCTCCGCGCTGAATGGAATGCAGAAGTGGATCGGCTGTATGCAGCTCAACATGAAGCAGGGCTGGCACAGACTACAGCAGTTGGCATCGTTAACCGGACCATTGATCCATCTTCCGTTATTGTGTGTGCGGCGGGCAGTCTGCCAGGCGATCTGCATCGTCTGTGGCGTGCGGCTGAACCAAAGACGTATCACATGGAGTATGGATTCTCCTGTATGGGGTACGAGGTAAGCGGAGCGTTCGGAGCAGCACTTGCTGAGCCGGATCGTGAAGTGTACGCCATGGTGGGGGATGGCAGTTATCTGATGCTGCATTCGGAGTTTGTGACCAGTTTGCAGGAACAGAAGAAGATGACTGTCCTATTATTCAACAACAATGGATTCCAGTGTATTCATAATTTGCAGCGGGAACACGGTAGTGACGGGTTCGGCAATGAGTTCCGTTATCGGGAATCCGAGAGTGGACGACTGACCGGGGATTACATGCCAATGGACTTTGCTGCACACGCCCGAAGCATGGGAGCCAAATCCTATAGAGCGGAGACAGCAGAACAGCTGGAACAAGCACTCCGAGATGCGAAGAACGAAACAGTGAGTACGTTGATTGAGATTCCGGTCGTGCCTGGAACCAACGCAGGTGGATACGAGTCATGGTGGAATGTGGGTGTACCTGAGGTATCTGCCGAAGAAAAGGTAGTTCATGCTCATCACACGATGCAAGCCAACCGTGCCAAAGCAAGACCGATTTAATCCGGTTTAATATAGTGAACCACAATGTTGAACGACAAAGGAGACGTGGAGCAATGAGCAAGCTGCCATTTCAGCTTGGGATTCATCCGATCAATTGGGTCGGTGAAGATGTGAAAGAGCATGGTGATGCGACAACGTGTGCACAGATTCTGGATGACATTCAGCGTCTTGGGCTGAGAGGTACAGAGATGGGACGTAAATATCCGACTGACCCTGCTATATTGCGTGAGGAATTGAGCAAAAGGAATATCAAGTTGGTCTCTCAGTGGAAATCGGTACTGTTCTCCGATCTGGCGTATCGTCAGTCGGAGCTGGACAGTTATCGCAGACATGCGGAGTTTCTGCAATCCATGGGCAGTAAGGTGATCAGTACGGCGGAGGTAGGCGGGTCACTTCATTTTGATCCAAGACGAACTCCGAATGAAAAAGAAGTGCTCAGACTCAGCGAATCTGAATGGCATATTCTTGCTGAAGGGTTGAACGAAGCAGGAGCTATTGCTCGCGAACATGGGTTGAAGCTTACGTACCATCATCATGGAGGCACAGTGGTAGAGCAACCGGATGAGATTGATCGACTGATGGAGCTGACAGACCCTTCTCTCGTGTATCTGCTCTATGATACTGGTCATGCCTACTATGGCGGAGCCGATCCACTTGAACTGCTACGCAAACATTATGATCGGATCGCCTATATCCATCTGAAAGATACCCGCCCGCATGTGCTGGATGAAGCACGCGCGGAGCAGTCTGACTTTGTCGGTTGTATTCGTAGAGGAGTGTTCACCGTACCAGGAGATGGATGCATTGATTTTGCACCAATTCTGCAAGAACTGATCACACGAGGGTACGATGGCTGGGCGATGCTTGAAGGAGAGCAGGACCCTGCGATTCATAACCCGTACGAGTATGCCAAACGCTCCTTGAACTATATGGAGTCCTTATACCAACACAGCTGATTTGTTCAGCATTGCAGCGGTCAGAGGCCAAACCCATGAAGTGAAAAGGAAGAAGGCTAGCAAGAGTATAACGTTACGATTGGAAAATAAAAATGACTTACTCTAGCCGTTTACGAGTTCTTACGATGGAATGAGTAACTAGTCTAGATATCCATATACAACATGGAAAATCCCACTACAGAAAGGGGCTCACATGCAATGACTTACGTATCCTTTCCGGTATCCAGGAAGAAGGATTTCACCGCCATTGGTCGCTTGTGCATCGACTTGAACGCCAATGAGATCAATCGCCCGATGGAAGAGACGATGACGTTCACGAAGTATGTTGGCGGCTCTCCGGCCAATATTACGATTGGCATGTCCAGACTGGGTATGGAGACGGCTTTTATCGGTAAGATCGCGGGTGACCAGATGGGCAGATTCATCCAGAGTTATTTGGAGAAGAACGGCATCGACACATCAAATGTAGTTACAGATGACACTGGAGCGGTGACAGGGCTTGCTTTTACCGAAATCAAAAGCCCAACGGATTGCAGTATCCTGATGTACCGGGACAATGTAGCGGATCTGTTACTACAGGCGCAAGAGGTACAAGAGCAGTTGATTGCTGACTCCAAAGTGCTGCTAATCTCAGGCACAGCCCTCGCGCAGAGCCCATCCCGTGAAGCCGTATTACAGGCAATAACGTATGCAAAAAAACATGGCACAGTTATTGTGTTTGATCTGGACTATCGCCCATACACATGGACATCAGATGAAGAGACAGCGGTCTATTACAACCTTGCAGCCGAGAAATGCGATATCATCCTCGGCACACGTGAAGAGTTCGACATGATGGAGACATTCGATCACAATCCGGATCATAGCGATCAAGTAACTGCACAGAAATGGTTTGATTTCTCAGCGAATATTGTAGTAATCAAACACGGGAAGGAAGGATCCATTGCTTATACGCGTGAAGGGCTTTCCCATCGTGCGGACAGCTATCCGGCAAAAGTGGTCAAAACGTTCGGCGCAGGCGACTCCTATGCGGCTGGGTTCCTGTATGGATTGATGCAGGGCTGGACAATTGAGCGCAGTATGGCGTATGGCAGTGGCGCAGCAAGTATCGTTATTTCAAGCCACAGCTGTTCGGATGCAATGCCAACGGTCGAACAGGTAAATGACTACATTGAACGTTGCAATCGGGGCGAGATCACCGTGTCTTGAAGCTCGTTGCAATACTTTGAATAACACACTCATACAGATCAACATCAATCATATAAGTTCAACATAAGGGATCACACATAAGCGAAGGGAGACAGGGCTATGGGAAAAGGAATTTCTGAAGCGTCTGCAACAGCGACAATGGTACAAAACTGGATCGGAGGTGCCTGGGTAACCCCAGCGTCAACTCGCACGGAGCCAGTGGTGAATCCGGCTACAGAAGAGGTTATTGCACATGTGCCATTGTCCGAACAAGCGGACGTGGATCTGGCGGTTCAGACAGCACGAGAAGCGTTCAAATCCTGGAGCAGCACACCGGTTCCACGCCGTGCACGTATTCTGTTCCGCTACCAGCAGTTGCTGGTTGAACATTGGGAGGAGCTCGCCCGCCTGGTAACGCTGGAGAACGGTAAAAGTTATGCCGAAGCGTATGGCGAGGTATTGCGTGGCATTGAATGCGTCGAGTTCGCGGCTGGTGCCCCGAATCTGATGATGGGCAAACAACTGCCTGACATCGCTACAGGACTGGAGTCGGGCATGTACCGTTACCCAATCGGTGTAATTGGGGGGATTACCCCATTCAACTTCCCGATGATGGTGCCGTGCTGGATGTTCCCGCTGGCTATTGCGTGTGGTAACACCTTTGTCTTGAAGCCGTCCGAGCGCACACCGCTGCTGGCAGGCCGCCTGGCAGAGCTGTTCAAGGAAGCGGGGCTTCCTGACGGCGTGCTCAACATCGTTCACGGTGCGCATGATGTCGTGAACGGGTTGCTGGAACATAAGGATGTTCAAGCGATCTCCTTTGTCGGATCACAACCTGTAGCTGAATACGTCTACACCACTGCATCCAAGCATGGCAAACGGGTACAGGCACTGGCTGGTGCCAAAAACCACTCCATCGTTATGCCAGACGCCGATCTCGATCTAACCGTGAAAGAGATTACCAGTGCAGCTTTTGGTTCAGCAGGGGAGCGTTGCATGGCATGTGCGGTTGTTGTAGCTGTGGGTGAGGTGGCTGACGAACTGGTACAAAAGCTGGTGGAAGCGGCAGACCGCATTACCATTGGTAACGGCATGGATGAGGGCGTGTTCCTCGGTCCTGTCATCCGTGGACCACATAAAGAGCGTACACTCAGTTACATTGAAGCCGGAGAGCAGGAAGGCGCGGCATTGATTCGGGATGGACGTAAGGATCAGGCGACAGGTGAATCCGGTTATTTTGTAGGGCCAACGGTATTTGACCAAGTTGATAGCAATATGAAAATTTGGCAGGATGAGATCTTTGCTCCAGTACTCTCGGTGGCAAGAGTGTCTACGCTGGAGGAAGCCGTTGAGCTGGCGAACCGTTCTGATTTTGCCAACGGGGCGTGTCTGTTCACCCGCAGCGGAGCGAGTATGCGTCAATTCCGTGAAACGATTGATGCGGGCATGTTGGGTATTAACCTGGGCGTACCTGCGCCAATGGCATTCTTCCCGTTTTCCGGTTGGAAAAAGTCCTTCTATGGTGATCTACATGCCAATGGTACGGATGGTGTTGAATTCTACACTCGCAAGAAGATGGTAACGGCGCGCTGGTAACAACCAGAGCATCACTCGGGCTAAGGGGAACGCCCAGCCCATATGGACGCACATAGGGAGGATAACGGAATGGGCAAGGACAAAGTGAGAATTGGCATCATCGGTGCTGGACGGATCGGCAAAATTCATGCAGACAATCTCCTGCGTAACCCGCATGCCGAGATTGTGGGAATCAGTGACTTATTTGCAGGTCCTGAATTGGAGGCTTGGGCCTCCAGTCGTGGCATCCCTGTTGTAACAACGAACAGCAGCGAGTTGATCTCGATGCCTAATGTAGACGCGGTGCTGATCTGTTCTTCAACAGATACACATGTGCCGCTGATCGAACAGGCCGCCCAGGCGGGCAAACATATCTTCTGCGAGAAGCCGGTCAGCATGGATCTGGCACAGACCCAAGCGGCTGTAGCGGCAGTTCAGAAGGCTGGCGTGAAGCTACAAATTGGATTTAACCGCCGCTTCGATCACAACTTCAGACGGATACGTGCGCATGTGCAGGATGGTACGATTGGTGATCCACATATTATCAAAATTACGTCTCGCGACCCGAGTCCGCCTCCTGCGGAGTACATCCGGGTGTCTGGCGGGATCTTCATGGACATGATGATCCACGATTTTGACATGGCCCGTTATCTGTCCGGGAGTGAAGTGGAAGAAGTGTACGCTCAGGGCAACGTGCTGATCAATCCGGTTTTTGCGGAACATGGTGACGTGGATACAGCGATTGTAACGATGACTTTTGCCAATGGAGCGATTGGTGTTATTGATAACAGCCGTCAGGCAGTATACGGATACGATCAGCGTGTTGAAGTATTTGGCTCGAAGGGCAGCGCCGCAGCGGCGAATGATCATCCAAATACGGCTGAGATCAGTACAGCGGCCGGGCTTATGCGCGACAAACCGTTACACTTTTTCCTGGAACGCTACAATGAAGCATATGTACAGGAGACAGCCCTCTTTATCGATGCAATCATTCATGATACACCGGTTATCGTTGATGGCCACGATGCAGTACAGGCAGAACGAATTGCACTGGCAGCAAAAATGTCCATGGAGCGGGGAAGACCTGTGAAGCTGAGTGAAGTCCCTGGGGTGTCACTGGAATCGCAAACGGCAACGCCATAGGTGGATGATTAAAGTCACTTTTTTCTAATAGAGCGCAAGAATGGTCCAAGTTTTTGTTTTTTTATAAGTATCAGGTTGTTGTGGACGACTACAGAAAGGAGTGGATGGCAAGATGTCAGAACGTATTGTGAAACCCGTGGTCAACCCGGAGGGAGACGGTACACTTATAAACGTAACACCGGAGTCGGCGGGGTGGGAATATGTTGGCTTTCAGGTAGCGAAGCTGGCGGAGGGGGAGACGCTAACCCGTGAGAGCGGTGATCAGGAACTCTGTGTGGTGCTTCTCAGTGGTTTCGCCAATGTAAGTACCCGGGAGCACACATGGGATAATATCGGAAAAAGAATGAGTGTTTTCGAGAAAATACCTCCGTACTCGGTCTACGTCTCAACTTCCGATCAAGTGCAGATCACAGCACGTACCGAACTGGAAATCGCTATATGTGTTGCACCCGGTAAAGGAACGCACCCGGCTCGTCTCATTGCACCCGAAGATGTAGGGGTAGAGGCGCGAGGGTATGGTAATCTGGAACGCCAGATTCACAACATTTTGCCGGAACAAAAGGAAGCAGACAGTCTGCTCGTTGTTGAGGTATTCACACCAGATGGGCATTGGTCTAGTTACCCGCCACATAAGCATGATCGGGACGCACTCCCGGATGAATCTTTGCTGGAAGAAACGTATTATTTCCGTGTACAGCCTGAGCAGGGGTTTGCCATTCAGCGTATATACACGGATGATCGTTCTGTGGACGAGACGCTAGCAGTGAAAAACGGTGAAGTGGTGCTTGTTCCGGACGGATATCATCCGGTAGGCGCTCCTCCGGGGTATGAGGTCTACTATCTGAACGTGATGGCTGGACCAACCCGGACCTGGAAATTCCATAACGATCCTGACCATGAGTGGTTGATGAAAAAGTAAAGCAGTTCATGCTACGCACATTGTGCTGGCTTCAAGTTGCGTATGCAGACTTCCCCCTGCATAATGAGAAGAAGAGAACAATTATCTATGTATAACGAAATTTATATATAGCACAAATGGGGAAAAACAATGAAAGCAACCATATACGATATAGCACGCGAGGCGGGGGTATCCATTGCAACCGTCTCGCAGGTCATTAATGGCAAAGGCAAGATCAGCGAGAAGCGGCGCGCCGAGATTATGGAGATCATGGAACGCCTTCATTATCAACCCAGTGCGATCGCAGCTGCACTTACAGGGAAGCAGACGTATACATTGGGGCTGCTCGTACCGGACATCTCAAACCCGTATTTCGCAGAACTCGCCAGAGCCGTGGAGGATCGAAGCCGTCAATTGGGTTACAGCGTGGTCATCTGCAGTACGGATAATAAGGACGAGCGGGTAGAGCGTTACCTGAATCTGCTTCAGCAAAAAAGGGTCGATGGCATGATGATCGGAACCGGGATCGATAATGCAGAAATTTTGTCACCCCTCTTGCAGCAGTCTATCCCTGTCGCTTTGATTGCACGTCATATGCCATCCCTGTCGGTTCATACAGTCACCATTGACGACATACTTGGCGGAGCACTCGCAGCGGAGCATCTGCTTGAACTTGGGCACACCCGTGTAGCGGTTCTGTCGGAACCGTCCAAAGTCAGCAGCAGTCAGGAACGTGTACGTGGATTCCGTGAAACCCTGATTAAGGCAGGTCATACGCTGGAACCGAATCAGATCCGAGAATCGGCAGCTGACCTGAGCTCGGCCAAAAAAGAGGCGCTATTGCTGCTCGGTGAGAAGGATCACCCGACAGGTTTGTTCTGTTGTAATGACATTCAGGCCATCGGTGCACTTCAGGCAGCCAAAGAGCTGGGCCTACGCGTGCCAGAGGATGTGTCGATTATCGGATTTGATAATACCATTCTGGCTTCGGTAACCAGTCCACCGCTTACGACCGTTGCCCAGCCAATTGAAGAACTGGGACATCGCGCTGTAGATCTGTTGATTGAAGAGTTAAAGGATGAACAAAAAGAGCCACAGAAGATTGTGCTGAAGCCTGAGCTGGTTATCCGAGAATCAGCAGGTCGTGTATTGAGCTGAAAACAAATAGTTTTCGGTGTACGCTGAACAGACGTGAGGCCAAGTCTACGTGTGTATATTCATGCTCGGGATAAGGGTTATTGTCTTACCACGTTCTGAATAGCTAATAAAACAATATAACAAAGTAAACAAACAAGCCGCGCTCACCCTATGGGAGAACGCGGCTTGTTTGTTTAAATCTTCAATTTTAGTGTAGCCCAAAAACGTCATCGTAATTGAGGGACCAGAGATAAGAAATGACATTGGAACAGAAGGAGTGAGATGTTATACTGGGATATATCAATAATTACCAATTTATATGTTTTATGTAGATCTAGAGAGGGGATTGGGATGAGTAGACAAATCAAGATGATTATGGGTATCTCCATAATTATTGTTTTTTTAGCTATTGCAGTGCGTATGTATACCTCTGGTCAATATACTAAGTATATCCCCAGCAAACACACGACGTTTCGAGCAGAGGTCACAAATCATATGACGATGCTGGATACATTGGATCGACTGACGATTAGGAAAATCTCCGACAATGAACCGTATAATGAAGATGATGAAGTGACGATTACAGATCCCAATAAGATTAGAGATATGCTGAAGCTATTAAAGGATGTTGATCTTAAAAGAGTAGGGGAATTCGACGTTTCCGAAAGGAATCCGCATTACTATGAGTGGCGACTTACCATTAATAAAGAAGGTCGCTTTACCGATGGATTTGGACTGACGTTTTATAATGAAAAGTCCATCTCAATCTACAGCGAGGCAAAAACGAGAGACAAATTTGAGGACTACGAGATTACCAATGAGTTTAATCTGAATGAGATGGACCGCCTTTTTGAAAAGCTGAAGGAGGAGCAAACATGACCATCATATCCAACTATTATGTACGCCCTATTGAAGAACAGGATATCCCCTTTCTGTGGGAGATGTTATACGCATCCCTGCATAGAAGAGAAGGTGATGAACCTTTTCCAATCGAAAGTATTCATACTCCCGGACTGTCCAAATACGTTGAAGACTGGGGAAGAGAAGGGGATTTCGGGTATGTTGCAGTTGACCAGCAGGGCAAGAGACTAGGTTCAATAACATTAAGATTCTATACGGATCAGAATGCGGGATACGGTTATGTGAGTGCAGCTACGCCAGAGATGGGGATGGCTGTAACGGAAGATGCACGTGGAAAAGGAGTAGGTACTTTACTGCTTCAGACCGCATTAGATGAGGTTGAACGGCGGGGAATTGCAGCAGTCTCGCTCAGTGTTGACCCGGATAACCAAGCGATTCGCTTATATAAGCGGTTAGGATTTGTGGAGGAGTCCTTAAATGGTACATCAGTAACGATGGTGCGTGTTAGTAAACTTGAATCTTAAATGATGAGCGTTCGGATCACTGGCAAAACTGAGTAAACCACGTGGAACTGCAAAAGAAGAGGCGTTTCCTCATGGGAACGCCTCTTTCTGTGTGCCATGTACAGCATCGGTATCTCTCTTATTATACTAAGTCCGTAGCACTTCAATATTATTTCAACAAAAATGCCAAAGCCTCATCATACGTTTCCCATTGGAATTCAGTCTGGTGCGCGGACTCTTTGGAGATCCGATTCAATTGCATTTTGGCGATCGCACCACCTACGGCTACACTAGCTCGCTTCATCCCCCACTGTGTCAGTAGTTTCTGGTGTTCCACAATTTTCTCTTTGGTGTCCTGAGGGAAAGCCTTCATGTTCCGCATATCTACTAGCACATCAAACGAATTCCCCAATTGTTCCGCTATTCTCTGGATTTCTGTATTCGTTTGTTCGACATGTTCAGGAGAAACAATACCTTCCCAGATAATTTCAATAATAGGTTTAGTTGAATCCAAACGTCTAACAGACATGTAGGCAACTCCTCGATAATAAAATAATATGTAATATATGAGACTATAAGCCTATTAATTATACCTTTTTATAACGAGAATGAAAACTAAATTCATAATTAAGTGGTTCTTATGGACTACTTATTCCTAGGGAAGTTAAATTCAGGGATTGTTATCATATCTTCTTTGGAAGGAAGGTTAAATAGCTAAAAGCCGCCCAGAGAATGAACTCCAGACGGCTTCTATAACTGTAACATGATAAATTGAAAATCCTACGTAAATTAGAAGCCAATCTTCAAACTGTTACCTTCCGTTGCTACACCTTTGGAAAGGGAAATGCTCAGCTTTTGTTCTGCCGAGAAGCCTAGTGTTTCCCCGTCATGTAGTGTGACGTCGTTCTCAACAACATACGTTGTGGTCATGAACATCATCTCAAATACATCGCTTAAGGATTCAGACGATTGCATAATCTCCATCTCTTCTTTTCCAAAGTTACGTAGTCCGTAAGTGTAAGCTGAAGCGGCCTCGGCATTTTGGAATAATCCGATGAAAATCCAGAGCGAGACTGGCAACTCATCATGTTTGATCCCACGGCTGGTTTCGACATACTGACTGGCTTCAACAACAAGTGGGGCCATGTATATGGCAAGCGCGTGATCCAACTGTAACAAAGCACTCGCTGTTTGAGTGAACAGAACATGTCCTTCAATTGCATCTGTTGCGTTCAGAACAGAGACAATAATCTGAGACTGGTGCCGTGAGGTAACTTGCTCCGCTTCTCGCCAAAGGATATTGAGTTTGGCATTCTCCTCAACTTCACGGTCAGGCACAGGCGCGGCAATGTGGGCACATACTACCTGCATTCCATTCACTTCGAAAAAGAGATTGCCCTCCTCTGGGCGTTCTTCAATCTCGATATCCCATTCGTTCTTCATGTTCCTGATGAAGAGGTCAAAATCACAATCCTCACGCTCCAGCAGGACAAAACCCACGATGGTTTCACTGTAATTCGTCGATTCGACAGCACCACCTGCAGGTACTTTCTCCTTTTTGCGCCGCCGAAGCTTGTCAAACAATCCCATGACATGTTCTCCTTCCAATTCCAGAACGATTCTGGTCATTGTACACTGCTATCTATTCACTACCTTACCATAAAGGAGTTAACATGAATCGAAGCAATGCACCATTCGACAGAAATTACAGGAACAGAACGAGCAACAACGCAATGATCGCAGGCAAACCTTGTTTGATAATGATGGAACGTGAAGAAGTTGCTCCCCCATAAAGAGCCGCGATAATCACACACGCCAGGAAGAAAATCTGAATATGCTGTCCAACGGCAGCATCCGGGTATACGAGTCCCCAGATCAGACCTGCCGCAAGAAATCCATTGTAAAGGCCTTGATTGGCCGCAAGGGATTTGGTGGATTTGGCGAATTCCGGCGTGAGATTAAAGGTTTTCATTGTGCGTGGACGAGTCCACATAAACATCTCCATCACCATGATATAGAAGTGTTCGACAGCTACAAGAGCTACAAAAATGATACTAATCAAAGGAAACACCTTGCTTTCTGATATGTAATTTATTTACTTGTCCATCCTAGTATAAATGTTTGCAACAAGAACGGAAAGAGCAAATTTGATTTGTAACAATTTAATTGCGTATTATTTAAATTATTTATTGTTTTCCAGTTGAGTTATGATGTTGAAATTAAAAAATGGTTACAAAGCTAAGCATACGCCGATTGTCGACAATCCATTCATTGGGTAATAATGAACAATAAAGAAGTAATATTGCTCAGGAAAGGGAGGAGATTACTATGGGAACAGTTCAATTCGTCATGTTGGCTGATGATCCATCCACATTTGTGACCCGAGTTGTACCTTTTATCGACATTGAGCTTGCAGGAATTCCGGGTGACCGTCATTATGGTCTGCTTCGTCCGGCGGACTCACGTCAGAAAATCTACAAGCGTGGCACACCGATTGCGAATCGCCGCCAGATCAGTATTGTGTCTGAGGAAGAATGTGCTCTTATTGCTGAGAAAATGAACATTCCTGAAGTGCGTCCAGAGTGGCTTGGTGCCAATATACTGGTTCGTGGCATTGATCGATTGACGGAACTGCCTGCTGGAACGCGGCTCCTATTTCCAAACGGGACAGGGTTAATATGTGAAGGGGAGAACCTTCCCTGTGTACATCCGGGAAAAATGATTGAACAATTCTATGAACAGGACGGTTTGCGCAAAAAATTCGTGCCTGCGGCTCGCAAAAAACGTGGAATCGTGTGCTCGGTTGAACGGGAGGGTGTAATTCATACGGGGGATACCATAGAAGTCATTTACCTGTCCTGATTTTCAGGACAGGTTTCTAATTGATCAGCCCTCGGCGCTCACCATGCGGATGTCTAGAGTGTAAGTATTCCTCTGGTGTACTGCTCATCTCACATTATTTAGGTTCTCTGAACAACAATGCCCGCACAGCAAAACGGGGTAAAATGAGTTGCCTGCGCCATCTCGAAGGTTGACTGAGGAGGCGATAGAGCCATTCCAGGTTAAGCTTCTGCCATATCGCAGTGGCACGTTTGGTTTTGCCAGCCACGATATCGAGACTGCCTCCAACACCTATGGCTACACGAGCGTTCAACTGGTGGCGATACTTGTTAATCCAGTGTTCCGCATGGGGGGCGCCAAGAGCCACGATAAGAAAGTCTGGTTGAGCAGTACGAATCTCTTCCACAATCTGTTGTTCCTCATCTGCCTGGAAATAACCATGGTGTCTACCTTTTACGATAACTCCGGGGTAACGCTGCGCAATGATCTTTACTGCCTGTTCACTGACGCTTTCCTCTGCTCCCAGCATGTAGAATGACCAGTGTTTTTGATCGCCTTCCTCCAATAAACGAAACAGCAGATCACAACCGGTTACCCGTTCGGTCAATTGTCCGCCCCGAAAACGGGATACCATCACAATACCGGCACCGTCAGCTGTGACCAACCCGGCTTGATCAACGACTTTGCGAAGAGAGGCATTCTTTTGACAGGACATAACAATTTCGGGATTACCTGTGATGACATGGAAGAGTTCATTGCTTTCCTGATCTACGACTTTATCAAGGATCGCAACGGTTTGATCCATCGTTACATTGGGAAAAGGGATGCCCATAATATTCGTTGATTGGCTCATATCTCATTTCCTTTCTGATTCCATCCCATGAGTGAATGGGGAACAAGCTTATGCATGTGAAGTTCATGTATCATACTGTCAATCAGATTATCGAATGCATGTACGTTTGGATCATAGTCGTGTAACAGATACAGTTTGCCCGAACGGCCAATGGCTGTGACTGCGGAATAGTAGTATCTGGTTAATCCAAGACAATAACAATCTTCATTAGCGTATTTCAAGATCGAATGCATCTCTGTGGAACAACGTAGTGTCTCTTCAGCATTCGGAATAAAATGAACTTCATATTCATGCCAGGGGCTTTCAGCCAGCACTTCCCCGGAGATGTGGCTATAGTATTTAAAATATATAATTTCATCTATTCCCCAAAACTCTTCTAGAAACGATCGGGCAGCCGGAAATAAATCTGCGGATGTAGGGCACTGCTCTATGTATGCCGAGATGTCAACGCATCGGTTCTCATACCAACCCGCTTTCTGCAGCAACTGAATCATTTGTTGATAGGGTAACAATGAGAATTGTGACGTTCCAGTCATATTGAACAACTCCTGTTATTTCATTCCAGTTTAGTATATCTGATCTTCTGGGAAAGCACTATATGGGCGCAATCCATTTGGATTATGGTATTACATTCCCGAAAAATAAAGAGCTTATATTTTACCTGTTGTCGCGTTTTTACAATACGGCCTTTGGGGTATAACGATAGGATAGGAGTGCGAGGTTGGCAGATCGCTTATCCAATACATAAAGGGAGTGAGTCCATGGAACTGAAATATGAATTCTATATCAATGCAAGACTGGAAGAGGTGTGGAATGCTCTAATATCACCAGACGGCACTCGGAACAGCTTTTTCGGCAGCGAACTTCGCACCAATTTCCACCCAGGCCAGCCGTTTGCTTATGTAGGGCCGGGTAATGATGGTGCGGAGACTGTCCATGTGTATGGAGATATATTGGAATTTGAACCGTTGTCCAAACTTAGTTATCAGGAGCATCCCGGACCGTCGTACCATGCGAATCATGCCGAGCTTCAATCCAGAGTGGTCTTCCAGTTGGAAACTGTAGGTGAGTGTACGAAGCTGACGCTGATCAATGATCAATTTACAGATAACCATCCTTCCATTGCGAATGCACAGAGCAGCTGGTGGATGATTCTAAGCAGTATCAAAACTTGGGTGGAGACGGGGAAAACACTGAATTTTGGCTGGTAGCTGGGAAGAGGTAGTCATTTAAGATTTATTTTCATAAAAAATAAAGGCAATTAATATAAGAACCAGTGCTGTTTCAGCGCTGGTTCTTGTTTTTATACAAAATTAAGACCATTGCTCTACACTTAATGTCTGATAATGTCGAAATATATATCATATGAGCTAAGAGGAGAAATGAGCATGTTTCGTAAACGTACTGAATCGACCAAACACCTTCGTACAGATGCGCATCAGAATTTACTGGAGTATAGTCGTAAACTGGTAGCAAACGCAGAAAAGGGCAACTATGACGCAGGGATTGAAGATGGCATTGAGTTTCAGGATACTGATGAAATAGCTAGTAATATCAAAAAAGCAGTACATATGATGAAAGCTCAAAACGAAGACGTGGAAATGCGCCTTAGAATGCTGAATCAGGCAATGAATGTGGGATTATGGGAATCAAAAATTGTTGCTGGTGATCCACTGGATAACAATAATATCGTCGCATTTTCGAATGAATTCCGCCAAATGTTAGGCTTCCATAATGCCAAGGATTATCCCGATTCATTTGCAAGCTGGGCCAAATCGATATATCCGGATGACAGACCCCAACTGGTGCAGGAGATTATGAAACATGTGAATGACACAAGAGCAACAACTGCCTATAACGTCATCAGCCGTATGATTACAAAAAGTGGAGAAATCCGCTGGTTCCGATGCCTTGGACAAGTCATCCGAAATCAGGCTGGAGTTCCGGTCAAACTCCTGGGCATCATGTTTGATATTCATGAGGAGAAGAGCAAGTCTGATGAGCTGGAAGCACTCGTCACCCGATATGATCTGGTTAACCGCGCCTTGGTGGAGGCTCCGTGGGATATGACCGTTGTGGCTGGAGATGTAGTTAATCCGAACAATGAATTTTGGTGGTCACCCCAGTTCCGTAAAGAATTAGGGTTTAAAGACGAGCAGGATTTCCCGAATGTGTTCAGCAGCTGGAGCAGCCGACTTCATCCGGAAGACCATGATCGGACGATCAACGAATTTGCCAGACATATGAACGATTACAGTGGTCGTACGCCGTACGATCTGGATTATCGTTTGCAGCGTAAAGACGGGGAGTATCGGTGGTATCACGCGGGTGGGGAGACCATTAGGGATCAGGATGGAGTACCACTCCGTGTAGCTGGAACCATTCGAGATGTCACCCATGAGAAGAATAAGGAGCAGATCGTGGAAGCCATGAATCTGAAAACAAAACAATTGTCGGAGTCCATTGGCGAGATGGTACGTGGAATCAACTCGATTACCGATCAGGCACAGGATCTGGTTACTGCACAGGAGTTATCTGCTGATGCGGCTATTCAAGTGAAAAGCAGTGCAGATGATACGAAGAATATCACCGTGTTTATTCGAGAGATTGCCAGTCAGACCAATCTGCTGGGGTTGAATGCAGCAATTGAAGCTGCACGAGCGGGAGAGCTGGGACTGGGATTTGGCGTCGTTGCAGGTGAAGTGCGGAAACTGGCTGATCACAGTTCGGAGGCCACAGTAAATATCGAAGATAGCATGCAGAAAATGAAAACATTGATTGATCAGATTCTTGAACATATCGGTAATATGTCCACGTTAACACAAAATCAGGCTGCCCTGACACAGCAGGTAAATGCTTCAATGGATGAGATCAACACCATGTCACAGGATCTGGTTAATTACTCGAGGAATCTATAATCTCGAAGCCGTTTGTTATAAAATCGCGATCATTGGCAACAACATCAACAAAAAACCACCGGGAAGCATTTCTGCTCCGGTGGTTTTTTGTATTTCTATTTTATAGCTAAAATGTATAGCTTCAGTTTCAGCTATTGAATTAAACTTGTTGAACTTTGATCAGGTTTGTATTACCGGATTGACCGATTGGAACACCAGCGGACAATACAATGATGTCACCTTTTTCAATGTAACCAGTTTTGATTGCGTTACGCGTAGCCGATTCGAACATTTCATCCGTTGTCGTTACTTTGTCGCCCATAACCGGAATGACACCTGAGAGCAGGCAGATTTTCGCCAATACTTCTTCATGTTGTGTAACTGCGATGATTGGTGCTTTTGGACGATACTTGGAGATCATACGTGCTGTGAATCCACTCTCAGTCGAAGTGATGATTGCTTTTGCATTCAGTACGAGGGAAGAACTTACAGCGCCCTGACTGATAACTTCAGTAATATCAGCGATCTGTTGAGCCGATTTTTGTGCGAATTGCTCTTTGTAATCGATCATTGTTTCAGCACGGCGAGCAACAGCAGCCATCGTGCGCACGGATTGTACCGGATATTTACCAGCAGCTGATTCACCGGACAACATCACAACGTCAGCACCTTGAAGTACAGCATTGGCCACGTCACTAACTTCGGAACGAGTAGGGCGTGGGTTCACTTGCATGGACTCCAGCATGTGTGTAGCTACGATAACTGGTTTACCCGCGCGGTTACATTTATCGATCATTTCTTTTTGCATCATTGGTACGTCTTCGATCGGAACTTCAACCCCGAGATCTCCACGAGCTACCATGATGCCGTCAGATGCTTCAATAATATCGTCCAGGTTGGTCATACCTTCCTGGTTTTCGATTTTGGAGATGATCTGTACGTGATCTACACCGCGTTCTTTCAGAATGCTGCGGATTTCACGGATGTCATCACCTTTACGAACAAAGGATGCTGCGATAATTTCGATATCGTTTTCGATCCCAAATCCGATGTGCATAACGTCACGCTCGGTTACACCTGGCAATGTCGTTTTGATTCCTGGCAAGTTAACCCCTTTGCGTGGTTTCAGAATGCCGCCACTGATGATTTTACAATGGATATCGGATCCTTCCACAGACAGTACAGTCAGATCCACAAGGCCATCATCGATGAGGATACGATCGCCAGGTTTCACAACGAGGTTCAGTTCTGGATAGTTTACCGAGATACGCTCAGCGTCACCAAGAATTTCTTCGGTAGTCAGGATCAGTTCTTTACCCGCTTGCAGATGGCAGGATGCTTCTTTCAGTTTACCGATACGTACTTCCGGCCCTTTGATGTCCATCATGATCGGTATATAGGTGTTCAGTTCGGAAGCTGCTTTGCGGATATTGTTAATGCGTGTAACGTGATCTTCCAGTTCGCCATGAGCCATGTTCAGACGGGCAACGGTCATACCTTCCTGAATCATTACTTTTAACAATTCGATTGAGTCACAAGCAGGTCCCATGGTACAAATAATTTTTGTTTTTAACATGCTAATTTCCTCCTCATATTTAAGCTTATATGTGTATTGTAGCGTTTTCTGTCGAATCAGGGTATGAACTATAGTACAATGATTAGAGTATAGTCCGATAATGAGGTGTGTTATGGTCACTCCACTTGAAGTACGACATATTAATGGTGTCGGTTGGTACGAAGAAGCTGTGCAATCTCAAGAAACTTGGCGGCTTAGTTTGGTTACTTATGGAAAATGTGTATATTGGGTGAACGGTGATAAACAGATCATGGAAAAGGGTGAATTGCTCCTCATTCCAGGTGGTACCCCATATTACGGCAAGAGTATTCCTACAGTAACGCACACACAGATTGTAATTCAACTGCAACGCGACCATACTGAAACTCTGCCTGCACTGGAACGGTATGAGGCTTTGCGGCATAAACCTGGATGTTATGAGCTGATCCATCAACGCATGAGCGCTATTTATCAACAATGGCAGGAGCGTCCGTCTTATTATGTCATGATGAGCCAAGCCTTATTGATGGAAGTGTTGATTTATATGAACAGGGAGCTTGATCGTGGAGTTATCCCGCCGGAGAGGCATAATCATGTTGAACGGATGAAGCGATATATTGAGCGGCATTATCGGGAGAAAGTGACGAAGGAAGAACTCGGGGACGAGATCAATAAAACTCCCAATTATGCTGCCGCATTATTCAAAAGCATGACAAATCAGACCATCAGTCAATATGTCCATGATCAACGGATGAAACGAGCCATATATCTGCTCACTGAGTCACAACTCTCCATCCAGGAAATTGCCGAATTTCTCGGCTACCGGGACCTGTCTTATTTTTACCGCATATTCAAACGTATAACCGGAAGTCCACCGTCTGACCTTCTTCATGAACGTCCACCTATAGCATGAAACGCGTACTCCAACCCAAATAAAGTTCTTCTATATAAGTAGGTTTAATTCAATGAGTACAAAAAAAGAGGGCCTATGCCCTCTTTTGCTGTATAGCAGGATCATCATCCCACCTGTTACATATATATATGTCGTTATACATGACTGCTTGGGTTAGAGGCTGTGAGTGGCTGCTTGCCTTTTTTTCGTGCCTGCCCAAGACGAAGAGCAAAGACATGTACAGTCCAATACGCTCCCTCAGCAAACAAAATGCCTCCAGCGATGTCCAGCAAGGAATGCTGTTTTACAAACACCGTTGAAGCAATAATCAACCACAGCCATACCGACCAAGAAATCCGTGCCAAAGGCTTAAAGTTCAAGTGTCTGTTGATCACAATAAACAGCAAGTAGCTGGTCAGAACGTGAACACTTGGGAAACAGTTGAAGGGCGCATCATTGGTATAGATAAACTGTACTAACACGCTGCTCAGATCAGTTCCGCCGATCTCCGGGCGCGGGACATGGGTAGGAAACACCGCAAAACAGACATTGGCAGCCATGACACCAACATTATAGGTAATCAACGTACGCCAGAATAGCGACTTGTTCGTCAGACCCAGATAGAGAAATCCAAGATACAGAATGGGCATCCAGCTAATGTACGGATAAATAAATTCTTTGAGAAAAGGAATCTGTGTGTCAATCCAAGCATAATTGTAGAAGACATCACTTCCGGTGTTGCTGCCTAGAAATACGTAAATGGAGCCTTGGAGCGGTATGCACAGAATAGCCAGTAAATGCCCCCAGCGCTGAAAGAATGCTTTCATAGTATCCCCCTGATTTCATTATGCATTGTGAAACTATCGTTATGGGTACTTCATAGATATAAGACGCTGAAGAGTCGCCACACCCCTGCAGCATTGAACTCTTGTAATACTATAATGGACAGATAAAGGTATAAGCCATACCTGATTTTAGGGGAAAAGAAGTCAGGATAAGTCTCTTTTTTGTTACTTTTATAGTTTTACCCATAATAGGAATATTCAATATACGGATAATGTGATACAACTATATTGGCATATAAGTTCTTATGACAACGGAAAACATAAATGAAACGAGGTAGGCAAATGTATGATTAATCCGCAAGCCAAGCCAAAACATTCCTTTTCCGAGCGGAAACCTGTACTCACCGTTGTGATTATTGAGCTGCTTCTCCTGTTAGCCGTATTTGCAGCAGGGGCCATTGCAACGATAAAACAACTCGACTACACTTCCCCTGTACTCATTTCCTTTACACCCATCGCCATTGTTCTGATGATCTATCTGACGTTAAGGCGCAAGTGGAGAGAGACTGGCTTCCGATCTTTGCGAAGTATCCCAGCTGGCCATGCAAAGTATTATATTCCACTACTCCTTGTACTGGGTACACTTGCCCTGAAAGGATTTGGGGAGCTGAGCTTGTCACGAGTAGCCTTTTTCATCTTTTTTACCTTGCTCGTAGCTTTTGTTGAGGAAACGATCTATCGGGGGCTTATTTTCAAAACATTGTCTCAAAAAAGTGCAGTGGCCGCAGTTGTGACCTCCAGCATCTTGTTTTCGATTACACATCTGTTGAACGCATTGTCTGGTCAGGATATGACGGATACGATCATACAATTGATCTATGCGCTGCTCCTGGGAGCTGTACTTGCGTTATTGATGCTGAAGAACGGAAATATTGTACCGCTTATATTGTTTCATTTCATACATAATCTGATTCAATTTCTAGGGAATGATCTGGAGGACACAGGTACACTTCCTTACGATCTGTTTATACTGGCAATACTGATTGCTTACTGTGCATGGTTAGTGTGGAGCATTCGAACAAATTCGTCTATTCCATCCAAAGGGAGTGAGCAAGTGAATACGGTTGTCCATTAAGGGTATTGCTTGAAAGTAGTTATCATACAGTTTCCCGTCAGCAGTTGGATCATGGTATACTTCAGTCTGGCGGGAAGACAGATATGTTCATGATACGAGGTCTGCCTATCCGTACATTAGGTTTAGACAGTAGGTGATATAGTGGAGAAGACAGCACAAGGTGTAGCAGAATGGATGGTACAGGAGATTAAATTCACAGGAACACTTCATCAGGAAGCTGCCATAGAATATGTGAAGACCCATTTTGGTGAAGAGTTTGTTTTTGTGAACGAGAACGGCAATACATCATTGTCCAAGGAAGTGAAGAAAGCTTTCCGAAAGCTTCATCGTGGGCAGATCGCCTGGGATCGGGATGCATTTATGTGGGCATGGACATAGTGTGTTATACTGGAGTAAGATGATTCATTGGTTGTGTTGGATATGCATGTCAGAATGTTATATAAAAAATGTATAAGATGGATTAGATCTGCATATCCTTTCATAAGACCGTACATAAGCGGCCACACACATAAGTGTGATAAACCCTGTCCCCGCGCGTGTTAATAACATGTATTTCCAAAGCTGTTTGAAAAGAAAATACAAAGATTTGCTTTTTTGCTGAATTGGAGTTATAATAAAAACAAGTTGTAGAGAGTGGAAAACCTAATTCATATATTGTAAAGGGCGATCACTTATAGGTTTATGACTGGTACCTTTTTCAATGTGTGAATTTTTATTTGCTTGCTGCAAAGAACAAAGGAACATGTTAATTTTTATTTGGAGGTGTAATTCACATGCAAAACGGAACAGTAAAATGGTTCAACGCTGATAAAGGCTTCGGTTTCATCGAAGTTGAAGGCGGAGAAGATGTATTCGTACACTTCAGCGCTATTACAGGCGACGGCTTCAAAACTCTGGACGAAGGTCAACGCGTACAATTTAAAATTGTACAAGGAAACCGTGGTCCTCAAGCAGAAGAAGTTGTAAAACTGTAATTAAAGCATAGCTGCCTTTAACATGTTAAAATGGTAAAGGCAGCTTCTTTTTTTTGATCAGTTATATAAAAGTCGACCCATTAGTTGACGAGGCAGGAGTCCGGTGGGACGTGAAACTTCCGCTAAGTGTAGGCTTCTGTGAAATAACGTCGGTTAGATGTTTTTCCATAACAAAGGGGGTAGAAGTCATGTATAATCGCAAAAAACCGTTGGAAGAGATTCCACAAGCTGATGCGGCAATCTGGGAATGTACGAGTGATACGTGCAAAGGATGGATGCGGGACAATTTTGCGTTTGATAACGTACCTACTTGTCCGATATGTGCTTCTGAGATGGTCAGCACGACTAGGATGCTACCATTGCTTGAGAATTCGAATAGTAATCTGAAAACGATGCCTAAAGGAAATCGGATTTAACATAGCTTACCCGCCTCTAACGAGGTGTTTTTTTTTAAGATCAAACAGACACCCTGTGCGAAGGTAAGGGTATTAAATATGAAGTTCCCGGCATTCGTTTTGGCGAATGCCTTTTTTTGTATCATTTTTTAACAGAAAATATAGTGTAATTGACGTGAATCGTATGAAAAAGATAAAGACCCTTTTCGCTATAAGCAAAAAGGGTCTTTGTTATGACTACAATTTTACCACGATCAGAATGGAATTTAGATGAACAGGAATGGCAGCAGAAACAATGTTGTTACCAGAGCCAGATCGATTCCCGCTCCATAGCCGTAACCCCCACCGTATCCTCCGTATCCATATCGACCGTATGCCGAAGATTTAACTTTTTTTGTTACAACAGCGTTTTTCTGGCTGCTTTTCACCAACTGCTGTTTGGATTTGACTGAACACAGCCGTGGTCCCTCGAAACACCCGTTCAAATAAATTTTGCCATCACGACATTGACTAAGCGTACCATACATATGCTTACCGTCGTTCATAACGAGACAAACGGAACGTCCAACGTGCGGAGAAACCGTTTCTTCACATACCCGATTAATTCTGTACATGCAAATCCTCCTCATTAGATGCGGTTGCCGCTTGAATTCAACGGTTTGTATATCATAGTAAAAAGAAGAGCAATTGGTATGGACGAGTACCCGGAAAATCGAATGGGGAGGAGCCGTTTTTGAATCTGCTCCATACACTGGGAGAAGTGAGGAGGGGATGTCGCGTGGATTATCATGACATGCTGGCTCGGTTAGGGGAGGGAAGTGCCCATCCTGGAGGATTTTTAGCAACACTGAAGTTGCTGGATGGCTTATCTCTGCCTGTGAGTAATCATATTCTTGAGATAGGGTGCGGCACTGGGAGGACTGCGTGTTACCTGGCTAAAAGTGGATATCGGGTAACGGCGATTGATCTTCATCGCAATATGCTGGATAAGGCAGTTCGGCGAGCGAGACGAGAACGGGTGGATGTTCGATTTGTTCAGGCTGATGTAACATCGTTACCTTTTCCGGAAAATCATTTTGACGTGGTATTTGTGGAGTCGGTCACGATCTTCACCCCATGGCGGAGTGCACTTGCTGAGTATAGAAGGGTGTTGAAGCCCGGAGGACTTTTAGTGGATCGGGAGATGGTTCTATCAGGCCAGAAGACCGAATTGATGTGTCGTAGGTTAAAGCAATTTTACGGTATACGAACCCTGGTAACGGCCACAGCATGGAGAAAACGCCTCAAGCAGTGTGGTTTCACCAAGGTAGAGGTCAAAGAACATTCGCGATCCATGGCAAAATGGAGCGTTGATCATGATCCACATCGCGAGATCGATATGAATTGGTTTGAGGATGAACGTATGCAGCGTATGAGTCTTACCAATGATCGTTTGCTCGCGAAATACGGCAAAAAGTTGGGATATGCTGTTTTTGCGGCTATGGCACCGTTGGAGGTCAAAAACGAAAAATAGGAAAAAGACAACTCACACAATCGTGTGGGTTGCCTTTAGTTTGTTTTGACAGAACGTACTACAACATATCGTTGTCGATAATCCGCCAGTGGTGTTTAAGCAGGGCTTCCAGTTGGTTCTTATCTTTGGCTCGAAAAGCACTTAAAATTTGGCGGTGCTCTTCATTAACTTCCATCAGTACCTCAGATAGCTTTGGTTTATTATCACTAACATAGGACTGCCTTATGAAACTGTTCTTCAATGTGTTTAACATCTCAATGACTGTGGCGTTACCACATCGCTGAATGTACAGATTATGGAACTGATATTGGTTCTTGTTGTAAGCAGCAAGATCAAGCTGGCTGATATCTTCGTCCATTCGAACAACCAGAGTTTCCATCTCCAGTAGTTCGGATGGTCTGAGATGGTCTGCTGCAAGTGTGGCAGCAAGTGCCTCCAGCACACCGATCGCTTGGGAGAATTCCAGTTTTTTGCCTGCATCAAAAGGAGTGACAATAAATCCCCTGCGTGGGATGTATTGCAGCAGATTGTCTGAAGCCAGCTGGAAAAGCGCCTCCCGAGTAGGTGTTCGACTGATGTCCAGCTTTTTGCATATCTCGGCCTCGTTGATCTTCTGGTTGGGAAGCAAGGTTCCGTCCTGGATCTTCTGGGCAATGTAATCGTATACGTGATCTTTCAAGGACCGGTATTTGGGTACCTCCATACCGAATCCTCCTTTCTATGTATAGTGAATAAATAGATGGGTGTGAGGCCGTACTGTACGCGCCGTTCAGGAGTTTCAAGTTTTTATCATCTTAACACCGAGGGGGAAGTTGGGCAAGCAAACTTCATGTTTCAGCCGATGTAAATGCTATGTTATATATAGCACATTTTATGGAATTAAAGCGTATAAATGTTTAAATAATGATTGTGATAAACCAGATTATTTGTTAGTATTACTTACATTTAAGTCCATATATTGTCTTATGTATATTGTATACAAACCATTATGTTACTCATTCAAAAAAAAGAATAGGGGTATGATGTGTGAAAAAAGTGCTTTTGCCAATGATGCTGTTGTTAGTGGTTGTATTCATGTCCGCATGTGGGCAGGAAAAAACGACAGAGACCGGATCAGACGCTACTTCGTCTTCGGGCAGTAGCTCTGCGGAAAAGGAAGTCATTGTACTTGGAACCAGTGCGGACTATGCACCCTATGAATTTCATAAGAAAATTGATGGTAAAGATACCATTGTAGGTTTTGACATCGAGATTGCCAAAGCAATTGCGGCTGATCTGGGAGCCGAGCTGAAGATTGAGGACATGGACTTTGATGGCCTTCTTATGGCCCTTGGTACAGATAAGGTTGATTTTGTGATATCAGGCTTAACCCCTACCGGAGAACGAAAGAAGAATGTTGATTTTACGGATATCTACTATTATGCAGAGCAGGCTGTACTTGTTAGAGAAGGGGAAGGTACCGCATTAAAGTCCATAGATGATCTATCAGGCAAACAGGTTGGCGTGCAAAAGAGTTCCATTCAGGAAGGGATTGCTCAGGAAATAGAGGGAGCAAAGCTCACTTCTCTGGCCAAAATACCTGAGCTGATTCTGGAGTTGCAGACGGGACGTGTAGACGCACTCATCCTGGAGAAGCCGGTGGCTGAACAGTATGTGAAGAACCAAGAGGGGCTTGTTGTTGCAGGTGTGGAGGTTGAACAGGCTGAAGACGAGGGTGGTTCAGCCATCGCGGTGAAGAAAGGTAATCAGAAGCTGCTGGATCAGATCAACACTACATTGGAAAAGCTCAAAACAAACGGAGATATTGAACGGTTCGTCGTTGAAGCGAATGAGATGCTCGGCGAATAAACCGGACGAGTGAGGGATATGCCGTGAATTTAGATTTTTCCTTTCTATTAGAACATTGGCAGGATTATGCACGAAGTGCGTGGGTCACGCTTGAACTTTCCTTCTTCGGTGTATTGTTAGGTACGTTGCTGGGTGTAATCATGGCGCTAATGCGAATATCCCGAATATGGCCAATTAAATTTGTGGCATCGGCGTATATTGAACTCATTCGAGGAACACCGATGCTGGTACAGATTCTTATTATTCATTATGGTCTGACGGTTGTAGGTGTGAACTTGCCGGCATTTATGTCGGGGGTGGTAGCTCTGACGATGAATAGCTCGGCTTATATGGCGGAGGTGTTCAGGGCCGGGATTCAAGCAATTGATAAAGGACAGACCGAAGCTTCGCGCTCCCTTGGTATGACAAATGGGATGACACTTCGTTATATTATACTGCCGCAGGCTTTTCGTAACATGCTTCCAGCTATCGGCAATGAATTCATTATTATTATTAAAGATTCTTCGCTTGTCTCCATGATCGGCATAGCCGAGATTATATACACGGCAAGGACGATTCAGGGTGTTACGTTCCAGCCGCTTGCTCCGCTGCTTGTTGCCGCCGGCCTCTATTTTATAATCACATTTACACTGGCTAATTTACTCTCTTGGTTGGAACGTAGACTTTCTACTTCTCGCTAACTATGGATAAAGGATTGGATTCGAGAAAGGCTTGGATTAGGCTGGAGTGGAAAAAGAGAGATGTAGTCGTAAATGGCGATGGCATCGCATACATTGTTATTGTATTTTGTATACAATATTTTGGAAAGGTGTTGGGTGTGTATGTCAGATTCCAAAATGTTAATTGATTGGTCGGAGCGTTATGCTGCACCTAATTATCATCCGCTCCCAATTGTAATTGAACAGGCGGAAGGGGTATGGGTGGAAGACCCTGAAGGCCGCCGTTATATGGATATGTTAAGTGCATACTCTGCATTGAATCATGGTCATAGACATCCTGTGATCATACAGGCGCTCAAGGATCAGGCAGATCAGGTTACGCTGACATCACGGGCATTCCACAGCAGCTCAGCTTCTCTTTTTTATCAGAAACTCTCACAATTCACGGGGAAATCGAAGATTCTCGCCATGAATACAGGAGCGGAAGCGGTGGAGACTGCGGTGAAGGCGGTACGTAGATGGGCTTATCGTTGCAAAGGTGTACCGGAAAATCAAGCCGAGATTATCGTATGCTCTGGTAACTTTCATGGAAGAACTCTGACGGTTACGTCCTTTTCTTCTTCAGCGGAGTATAAAAAAGATTTTGGACCGTTCACACCTGGATTCCGGATTATTCCCTATGGAGATATTGAAGCGCTGAAGCAGGCCATTACACCAAATACGGCTGGTTTTCTTGTAGAGCCTATTCAGGGCGAAGCTGGAATCGTTATCCCGCCTGATGGATATTTGGCAGAAGCTTTTGCTCTGTGTAAGAGCCAGCGGGTGTTGACTGTATCTGATGAGATCCAGACCGGATTTGGCAGAACAGGTCGCCGTTTTGCCTCCGACTGGGAAGGGGTTGAACCAGACATCTGGATTATGGGCAAAGCACTGGGGGGAGGAGTCATGCCCATCTCTGCTATCGCTGCTGATGCGGAGATACTTGATTTGTTTGAGCCGGGGTCTCATGGTTCTACGTTTGGGGGTAACCCACTCGCTTGCGCCGTGGCTGTAGCAGCTCTGGATGTTCTTGAAGATGAGAAGCTTGCTGAGCGATCGGAGCGTCTGGGGAACTATTTTATGAAAAGACTTCGAGATATTCGCAGTTCAGCCATACGGGATATTCGGGGGAAAGGCTTATTTATCGGTGTTGAACTGCATGAACCAGCCCGCCCTTATTGTGAGCGGTTGATGTCTACTGGACTGCTGTGTAAAGAAACCCATGAGACAACCATTCGATTTGCCCCACCACTGACGATTAAAGAGTCCGAGATTGACTGGGCACTGGAGAGAATTGAGCAGGTGTTGATCACCAATGAGGGAGCTGACCTACATGAAAAATGATGATGATGTCCATGGTGGAATAAAAGATACTTCTATTAATACAAGTCAAACATCTGTGCGGCGTAATATTGCTATCATTAAGGTTCCTTTTGGACTTGGTGGAGCAAGAGGTGGAGCAGAGTTGGGGCCTGATGAATTGATTACAGCTGGACTGAAGCGGGAGATTGCGAGTCTGGGGTTAGTGCTTTCAAAAGAAGTGCGGGTAGATTGTCCTTCTGAACCTGCTGCCCCTATTGAGCGAAATCGTGTAAAACACTTAAATGAGGTACGTCAGGTCAGTGAGAAGGTGTGTAGTGAAGTATCAGGTGCAGTAGAGGAGGGGGCTTTTCCACTTGTGCTTGGGGGAGATCATAGTGTAGCGATTGGTACTTTTGCCGGGCTAACAGCACATTATTCGAATTTGGGTGTGATCTGGTTTGATGCGCATGCAGACTTGAATACGGAAGAACGTAGCTTGTCCGGTAATATGCATGGGATGAGTGTGGCAGCATCCTTGGGGCATACTGCATTCAATCTGTCGCACATTGCTGGAGCAGGCGCGTTTATTGATCCGTCCAACTTGATCTATATTGGTCTGCGTGATCTGGATGAGTATGAGAAAGAGCAGATTAAGGGGCTGGGAATCCGAGCATTTACGATGCATGATATTGACCGGATGGGAATAAAGCAAGTTATTGAGGAAGCAATAGCTACAGCGGGAAAAGGGACAGATGGTATTCATGTCAGCTTCGACATGGATTGTCTGGATCCGCGGGAAGCTCCGGGTGTGGGCACCCCAGTACCTGGTGGTCTGAATTACCGAGAGGCACATTATGCATTGGAGATACTTGCTTCCACAAATCAAGTTACGTCGATGGAACTGGTTGAGGTGAATCCGTTGTTTGATCACAATAGACATACGGCAAGGCTTGGTGTGGAACTGATCGCTTCCTTACTTGGTAAGCGCATATTGTAAGCACTGAGAAGTGAAACGGAATGTGTAAGCTGTACCCAAGGAATATACTTTCTTATCTATTATAGAAGGAAAGAAAACTGAGATCTCCGAAAACTAGGGCTAGTCACAATCAATTGTTCACTGCAATCGTAGTGGAAGTGGCTTCCCTGGTTATGTTTAATGGATATGTATATTAGAAGCGCCGTAATAAGGATGCTGAGAGTGATTTCTATAATACAGGAGCGTCAGATTACATATTGTGCTGATGATGTGGGTTGATTATCATTTTTGAAAAAAGACTTGCAATTGAAATCTGTACATGATATATTCTAATTCCGGCCAAGAAAACATGGTTTACACGGTGCGGCAAGCGAATGAAATAAGCTTCGAAAGAAACTTAAAAAAAGAGCTTGCAAAGTTGGTTCGGGCATGATATTATATAAGAGTTGCTGAAGAGAACGACATTCAGTAACGAAACAAGTTTGATCTTTGAAAACTGAACAACGAGTGAGTAAACATTCTGCTTGCAGAATGAACGCGAAAGTT
>NZ_ASPU01000011.1:0-211396 GCF_000517905.1 Paenibacillus sp. FSL H7-689 | reverse complement strand
TCCAATGTGAACGAAATATAGCCTTTTTGATTTAAAATGAATCTTAACAATTGAAATGGTAAGTTTTTCAGTGGCCTCGGTTCATTCCGAAGTCATCTTTTTTGCATAAAATGGGTAATAAGAAGGCATAATGGCACAAGATAGAACACGTTTAGAATTGAACATGAACCACCAAATGTCTATAATAAGCTTGAGAAACTGTAGAATAACATCAAGATACAATAACTAGATCAGAGTGGAGTGCAGCGTATGAAAAAGGGATCACAGCCACAACGAGGTTTCACCTTCATCCAGCGGTGGTTCAAACGATCTGATAAAAAAAAGATCAAATGGTCTGAAATGTATCTCGCACTTGCTGGTGCGCTTCATCGATTGTTGGTTGAAGGGCGGCGTGAACGTTCAGCAGCCAAACGGCTGCATCAGGACTTGCCTATTAACGCGTTGGGCGAGATGAAGCTAGAGCCAGGGGATATTGTGTACACGCCAAGCTCGGAATCGACGTATTACGCCGGGCATATGGGTATTATTGGTCTCGACGGCAAGGTGTATCATGTGCACCCTTATGGGCCTGTATTTGCTGATTCATTAGAGTGGTATCTGACGCGATTTTATGAAGGAGATCGTTTCATTGTATTCCGTTCCAGATTGAATGAGGCAGGAATGAAAGCAGCCGGGTGGGTACATGACCATTACAAGCAGGTAAAATTCTACCGTTTGCAGACCAATCTGCGCAGTATTGAGCGCAATTACTGCTCCAAGTTTATATATCAGGCCTATCAGTTCACATCGGGACTGGATCTGTGGAGCCGCAAATTTACCCGAATGAATCAGGGGTATATCTATCCATTTCGAATTGAGCGTTCATCAGAGCTGGACGTTCTGGGAACTTTTTATAAATAAGGCTGGAACCGACTAAAATACTGTTCTTCCGAAAAAAAGGAGAGCAGGTTCTGTCGGTTTTTTTTATATGTGTAGAGATTAAAAACAGGAAAAACGCCCAAAACGTCGAATAGATTATGAGATAGGCACGCACAACTTGGAATCGTATACATAAAAAAAGACGAGATGATTATTAGCCCAGAGTAAAAAAATGACTACGAAGTAGACGAACAAGAAAGAGTGAAGCGAGATGAAATGGCCGGGTTTCATACAACGATTCCGACCGAACAAAAACGTGGTTAAGCTATCGGATTATATCCCAAAAAAGGAAAGGAGGCACTACTGTTCCATATGCAAGAAAAACGTTAAATCGGTCGTGCATTATGCCGCGCCACAGGGAAATGTTTCAGGTGTATGCAGTTCTTGTAAGTCTTTAGCGGATGAACGTGGAATGTTTCCCATTTAATAAGAAGAGATGCGCTCAGGAAATAAGAATTTTTTGATTTATGCGCGTTTTTGTAGTACATTAGCAAATGTATTCGAAGGAGGATTCTAATGTACTCAGGTAGACAAGACGATACTTTATACATCATGACCTACACCTTAAACAGCGGTATCAAGGGTACGGTTCCACTGTCTAATAAGCAGATTATTGAGTGGCTGGATTGCTACAGAAATGAGAAGCGCTTCGTGACCGAAATCGGCAAGGAGTTTTTTGGATTGAATGCAGGATTGGTAGCAGACTTCAAGGTTCAAAATCATTTATCGGATTATCAGCAGACCATTATGCCTACACAGCAGCAGGATAACCTGGAACGCTTGTCCAGTGCTTATAAATCAACCGAGTTATTAATGAAGATTGATTGTAAATGTGGCACGGCTTATGTGACGGAATCCCCATACAAGCGCACAAAATGGTACTGTACAAAGTGTAAAGAGATTGTATTTTTGGATGCCAAAAAAGGAATGGTGGAAACGTCGCGTGGTGACGCTTACTACATGACCAACAAATATTTTGTTTCCCGTGACTAGCGGGAAGTGACTCTGGAAGCATCGCTGCGAAGCGGTGCTTTTTTGTGCAAATGTTTGCTCTATAACAAAAAAAGCCCCAAGGGGCTTTTTTGGAAGATATCTAAGATCGATCTTTTAGGAATTATGATGAACATTCAACTTTGTGAGGAGGAATGAAGCAGCAACGACAGCGTGGCTCGTAAGCTTCTGAATCGCCAATCATGACAACCGGACCCAAGGTAACAGGCTCCCCATTGACGATACGTTGCGTAAAGGCTGCATCTGGGCTGCCACATACCGCACAGAAAGCCGAGAGTTTCTCAATGTCGTCTGCCATGGCAAGCAAACCACCGACATATCCGAATTCCTTACCACGGTAATCCATATTAAGTCCGTCCACAATGACATGTTTGCCACAATACGCTAACTCCGAGACAAGTTCCATAATGGCACTGCTGAAAAATTGTACTTCATCAAATGCAACAACATCAGCATCTATGGTTTGGTTCAAGATCATTTCTACGGATTCCGGGGTTAACTGCCGGGGAATGGAATGGGCAGGGAGTCGATAACCAATTCGGCTCACGATCTCGTCCTGGGCAAACCGATTATCCTCGGCTGGTTTGTAGGCCACAACCTTTTTACGGCCAAATTGTATTAATTTCTGACAACGGCGAATGAGTTCACCGGATTTTTCACTGAACATGGGTCCAGTAATTACGGTAATACGTCCTGTTTGCACGGTGCTGCTACTCCTCTCACATACGGGATTCAACAAAAAAGCGACCTTTACAGAGTACCACAAAATCTTTGGAAAGAGCCAGAACTAATCTGCACAGCTTTGTGTTACTATATGGATTGTTAAGGTATTGGTTACGGCAGCTAGTTAACAGGAGTTGTGAAAAGAGGTGTTTAGTATGAGTGAAGCATTAACATCACTTCAAGAGCGATATGAAAGCCTGAAAGAACAGGGATCTCTAGATGAAGCGGCGCAGGTATTATTTGCAGAACTGTTCGCAGAAGCGGAGAGACTGCAGGCAAGTAACCTTACTTTGCGTAGAACGATCTTGAAGTCTTCTTCCAAAGAATCACGTATGTCTACCAAACTGCGGGATGCCTTATACGAATGACCCGGAGATTACTCCGGGTCCTCTTCTGTCTTTAATTTGCGAGGGAATAGAATACCTGCTGTAATTCTGGCAATCATGGCAAAGGTGAGACCAATGCCTGCAAACATGTAGATTACGGTAAAGGCTTTGCTGAATCCGGTGGTTGGCACAAACTCAGGATGTCCCACCGTAGTCAGGGTAACCGCACAGAAGTATAACGCATCGATCCAGTGCAGACCTTCAACACGAGTGTAAAATAAAGTGCCTGACAGCAACGTTGCTGCCGTTAACGCGAACAGAGCCAGAAACTTAGGGTCTTTGAACGCATGGAAAATGCCTTTGAGCAATCGTTGTAACGTGATTAGAAATGATACCATGATGATCCATCCTGTCTATGTAAAGTAGGCGGTGTGTTGTATAGACACACAAATAGCCCGGACTCATGGAGTCCTTCCGGGCGTCTCTGCTTTTTCGGGTACACTTTTGGACCGGAAACGGGGACCTACATAATTACGCTTGCGGTCACGGAACAGGATCCAGCCTCCCAGAAAACTCATACCTGCGGCAAAAAGGACAAGTCCACCGCCAAAGGAAAGCCATTGGAATCCTGGTGAAATCAGTTCGTTCCCGTGCTCGGCATAATATAGGAACAGGGCATCTTTCATCATCAGAAAACCCTTCATTGCCATTAACCCGGGGATGACCAGAACAACAATTGCCAAAAATCGCGCAAAGACCAATCTTGTATTCATGAGCATTATACCCTTTCTGCCAAAGTCGACATTAAATAAAGGTTACGCTTACAGATCATACCTGATTCCATCATAGCTTGGAATGCATAGGCTGTCCATGTGTGATTGCTTCAAACTTTGAGTTGACCGCTCAAGGAGAGTACAATGGCATATAGAGGGTATAAGCTAAACCATGATTTAAGCCATCATAAATGATATTGAAATTTGATTCATAGAGGAGAGCATGAGAGATGCCAATTACATGTGATGTTGCAATTCTTGGAGGAGGGACCGGTGGATATGTAGCCGCGATCCGGGCTGCACAGCTGGGAAAACAGGTTGTTATCATTGAGAAGGACAAGCTTGGTGGAACCTGTCTGCATCGTGGTTGTATTCCGAGTAAGGCTTTGCTGAAAAGCGCGGAAGTATACGCTGAGATTCAGGAGAGCGAGACTTATGGTATCGAGACGAATGGAGCCACACTTGTATTTCCCAAAGTACAGGCGCGCAAGGATGCAATTGTCGAACAGCTCCACCAGGGCGTTCAGTATTTGATGAAAAAAAATAAAATCCAGGTTGTACACGCGAAAGGTCGCGTCATCGGTCCATCCATCTTCTCACCGCAGAGCGGAGCAGTCGCTGTAGAGTTCGAAGATGGCGAGATGGATACGGTAGTTCCAACCAATCTCATCATTGCCACTGGTTCGCGTCCTCGTGTGCTGCCGGGCCTGGAACCGGACGGCAAGTTTATTATGAGCAGTGACGAAGCCCTGCGTATGGATGAACTTCCTGCATCACTCATCATTGTTGGTGGGGGTGTGATTGGACTGGAGTGGGCATCCATGCTGAATGACTTTGGCGTAGACATCACAGTAGTAGAAGCAGCTGCTCACGTGTTGCCTGCCGAGGATGAGGATGTTGCCAGAGAAATGCAGCGATTGCTCAGCAAACGAGGTGTTCGTTTCCTGACAGGTGCCACCGTTCTAACGGAAACATATAACACGGATCAAGAGGGCATCCAGATTGATGTGCAGCTTGGTGACGATAAGCAGGAAACGCTGAGAGCGGAGAAAATGCTCGTGTCGGTTGGACGTCAAGCTAATGTCGAAAATATCGGACTTGAAAATACAGATATCAAACTGGAGCGTGGGTTCATCGCTGTGAACAAACAGTTACAGACCGGTGAAGGTCACATCTACGCCATTGGTGACTGCATCGGCGGTTTGCAGCTTGCACATGCCGCAAGTCATGAAGGCATTCTCGCTGTCGATCATCTGGCGGGCGAAACGGTACATGCCCTAGAATCCCACCGTATCCCGCGCTGTGTGTACACCCGTCCGGAAGCAGCAAGCATCGGATTCACCGAGCGTGAAGCCAAAGAACGTGGCTATGACATTAAAACAGGCAAGTTCCCATTTTCGGCCATTGGCAAATCGCTTATTCACGGAAGTCGGGATGGATTCGTGAAGGTGATCGCAGATGCCAAGACGAATGATATATTGGGGGTACATATGATTGGCACCCATGTGACGGAATTGATCGCTGAGGCTTCTCTGGCTCAGATGCTGGATGCCACACCTTGGGAAGTCGGACAAACCATTCATCCGCACCCTTCTCTGTCGGAAATTATGGGTGAAGCCATGTTGGCGGTCGATGGAAAGGCCATTGGAATGTAAGCCAAACAAGCTTATGAGAAAGGTCCTTTCCTTTTTTGGGTAAAAGGGATTATAATAAGGTTAAGCCAAGTCTTAGTACCAGGTTATAAGATCGGGTAGTAAGAGTGGCACAGGCTCTGATTAAAAGGAGGTACCTCATATGAGTTCACAAGGTACTGCAGACGCGGTCCACCGGCATCAACAGCTGGGACTTAGCGATGGTGAAGTATTGGATATGTACAAATACATGCTGCTCGCGCGCAAGTTTGACGAGCGTTGCTTGCTCTTGCAACGGGCTGGCAAAATTAACTTTCACGTATCCGGTGTAGGACAGGAAGCCGCGCAAGTAGGCGCTGCTTTTGGTCTGGATCGGGATCACGATTATTATTTACCTTATTACCGCGATTACGGCTTTGTACTGGCGGTAGGCATGACTCCGCGTGAGTTGATGTTGTCTGCTTTTGCGAAGGCAGAAGATCCGAATAGTGGCGGTCGGCAAATGCCCGGTCACTTCGGACACAAAAAGCTGCGGATTGTGACGGGTTCCAGCCCGGTTACAACACAGGTTCCGCACGCTGTTGGATTTGCACTGGCAGCCAAAATGAAGAAGCAAGAATTTGTTTCTTTTGTTACGTTTGGCGAAGGATCAAGCAATCAGGGTGACTTCCATGAGGGAGCCAACTTTGCAGGTGTGCATAAATTGCCTGTCATTATTATGTGTGAGAACAATCAATATGCAATTTCGGTACCGATTCACAAACAGTTGAGCGGCAAAATATCCGATCGAGCACAAGGATATGGGTTCCCCGGACTGCGTGTAGATGGTAACGATGCATTAGAAGTATATGCTGCAGTGAAGGAAGCGCGTCGCCGTGCCATAGCCGGAGAAGGCCCGACACTGATTGAAGCGATGATGTATCGGTTGTCACCTCATTCCACCTCCGACAATGATCTGGCTTACCGGACCAAAGAGGAAGTTGAGGAGAACTGGAAGAAAGATGGCGTTCCTCGCATGAAGAACTACTTGATCGATTGTGGCATCTGGGACGAAGCCCGTGATGCAGATCTGGCTTCCCAGCTTGCGATGGAAATGAAAGAAGCAACTGAATATGCAGACAACGCGCCATATCCTAAACCTGAGGACACTCTGACGCACGTTTATGCGGACAGCGAAGAAGGGGGACGGTAAGAATGGCAGTGATGGAATATATTGATGCAATCCGTCTCGCGATGAAAGAAGAGATGGAACGGGATGAGAATGTGTTTATCCTTGGTGAAGACGTAGGTCTCAAAGGTGGTGTGTTTACCACAACTAAAGGGCTGCAAGATCAGTTTGGCGAAATGAGAGTGATGGACACACCTTTGTCTGAATCCGCTATTGCAGGTGTTGCCATTGGTGCAGCAATGTATGGCATGAAGCCGATTGCCGAGATGCAATATTCGGACTTCATGTTGCCGGCAACCAACCAGATCATTAGTGAAGCGGCGAAGATCCGCTATCGTTCCAACAATGACTGGAGCTGTCCGATTGTTATCCGCGCACCGATTGGTGGCGGGATCTTCGGTGGGTTGTATCACTCCCAATGTCCGGAATCGATTTTCTTTGGTACACCTGGTCTGAAAATTATAGCTCCCTACTCGGCATACGATGCTAAGGGACTGCTCAAGGCCGCTATTCGCGACCCGGACCCGGTACTTTTTTTTGAAAATAAAAAATGCTACAAACTTATCAAGGAAGATGTGCCTGAAGATGATTACATCGTTCCGATTGGTAAAGCCAACGTACTTCGTGAGGGTGCGGATATTACGGTGATCGGTTACAGTCAGCCGCTGCATTTTGTCATGCAGGCTGCTGAGGAGCTGGAGCGTGAAGAAGGCATTACAGCACACGTTCTCGATCTGCGCACATTGCAACCGTTGGATCGTGAAGCGATTATTGCTTCCGCTCGTCTGACAGGCAAAGTGCTGATCGTACACGAAGATAACAAAACGGGTGGTGTAGGTGCCGAAGTTGCCGCGATTATTAGTGAGGAATGTCTATTTGAACTGGATGCACCGATTCAGCGTCTCTGCGGACCTGATGTGCCGGCCATGCCAATTAGCCCAACATTGGAGAAATTCTACATGCTGAGCAAAGACAAAGCCAAAGCAGCAATGCGTACACTTGCCGAGTTTTAATTTCGTTTTTTGGATCGTTTAAAAGTAAAGTTTGGAGTGATAATCAAATGGCTGAACGTATGAAATGGATCGAGGTCATTATGCCGCAATTGGCGGAATCGCTGGTCTCGGCTACCATAGGCAAATGGTTGAAAAAACCGGGCGACCGTGTGGAACAGTACGAGCCGATCTGTGAAGTAATCACTGATAAAGTTAATGCCGAGATTCCATCCACTGTGGATGGAATTATGGGTGACCTTTTGGTGGAAGAGGGCACAACGATTGCTGTTGGTGAAGCAATCTGCCGCATGCAGGTCGCAGCTTCTGACGAAGAAGCGGCTGAGCAAGTAACACAAGTATCGCAGCAACAGGAGCAAGTGCAGCAACATGCGAGCCCCACTCCTCTTGCCGCGTCAAATACAGCAGGACATGATCCGAACCAGCCGATGCGTAATCGGTATTCCCCGGCAGTGCAATCCTTGGCAGCAGAGCATGGCTTGAACTTGCAAAGCATCCAAGGCACCGGTGCCGGTGGCCGTATTACCCGCAAAGATGTGCTGACATTTGTTGCACAGGGAGGTAACGCGGCTGGATCGTCTGCACCAGCATCATCTCCTGTAGCACAGCATACACCTTCTGGTGTGCCGTCTGCTTCTCCATTCAGCGGAGTGAATCGTGGAAATGGAGAAATGGGTTTAACCGCTGGAGAAGCGATCTCAGCGTCCGATGCAGGTGTTCCTGTGAGACATTCAGGCATTCATCTAACCGAAAGTCCGAAAATTCCACAGATCGAAGTGGAAGGTGGCGGCCAGGGAAGATCGGAGTATTTCATCGATGTTACCCCTGTGCGTAATGCCATTGCCCGGAATATGCGTCAAAGCGTATCGGAAATCCCGCATGCATGGACGATGATCGAAGTGGACGTAACCAATCTTGTGATGCTGCGCAATAAACTCAAGGATGAGTTCAAGCGTAAGGAAGGCATCAATCTGACATATCTGTCCTTCATGATGAAGGGAGTCGTTAACGCGATTAAAGACTACCCAATCATGAACTCGGTATGGGCAGTGGACAAAATTATCGTCAAACGGGACATTAACCTGTCCATGGCGGTAGGAACCGAAGATTCTGTACTTACACCCGTAATCAAACATGCCGATCAGCGAAATATTGCAGGTCTGGCCCGTGAAGTCGATGAGCTAGCTCGTAAAACACGTGAAGGTACGTTGAAGCTGGACCATATGCAAGGTGGTACGTTCACGGTGAACAACACCGGTTCATTTGGTTCGATCCTGTCCCAGCCAATCATTAACTACCCGCAGGCAGCCATTCTTACATTCGAGTCGATTGTCAAGAAACCAGTGGTTATTAATGATATGATCGCTGTTCGCTCGATGGCTAACCTGTGTCTGTCGCTGGATCACCGAATCCTGGATGGGGTAATCAGCGGACGTTTCTTGCAACGTGTCAAAGAAAACCTTGAAGGATATACCATGGAGACCAAGGTGTATTAAGTAAATAGTTGTCGGGAAAGTGTATGTGCCGGAGGCCGTGCACTTTTCCTGCTGTCTACGGACAGGTGCTCAATTGTACACTGAACCTGAAGCAGAAGGGTGTGGGGAATCATGAGCAAGCCGCTGGATGTTGCATACATACCAATGCTTGATTATGAAGAGGCTTGGAACCGCCAGAAAGCGATTGTGCAGCGATTGGACGAGGGCGAGGGAGCGGAGCAGATGTTGCTTTTACAGCATCCACCAACGTATACGATCGGCTCACAAAATCATCCGGAGCATCTGCTTCTCAGTCCGGAAGAGTTGCGTGAGCAAGGGATTTCTTTGTTTCAAATTGACCGTGGCGGTGATATTACTTATCATGGCCCGGGCCAGTTGGTAGGTTACCCGTTATTGATTCTTGGTCGGGATGAAGACCTGGATCTGCACGGCTATCTACGGAAACTTGAGCAGGTGCTTATGGATTATCTCGCAGACCAGGGCATTGAAGCTGGACGCAAAGAGGGGTACACGGGTGTGTGGATTGGTGATATGAAGATTGCTGCAATCGGCATCAAGTTTAATCGTTGCAAACACCGCCGCGGTTTTGTGACCAGTCACGGGTTTGCTTTTAACATCAGCTCAGGCATTCAACATGCAGGTTTTCAGGGGATTGTTCCTTGTGGGATTGAACAGTATGGCGTTACCTCACTGGAGGATATAACGGGCAAGTCCTATGCGGTGGAGCAAGTAGCGCAGGAGATTGTTCCGTACTTTAATCGTATTTTTCCATATCAAATTAATTGGGTCACGGAAAAAGAAGCCCTTCAACGTCTGTAAACAGGTCGTCGAAAGGCTTTAGGTTGCTATCCAAACAGCAACGGTTCGAGAGCTATGAAGAGGGTGGACCCGATCATGGCGATCAGCATGAGATAGATGATGATTTTGAACCATTTCTTTTTTTGCATGATGAGAGAACTCCTTTCAACATAAAGTAAACAAACCATAGTAATTGTATTGTACCGTATCTACGAGAGGGAGGAAAGTCCTATGATTAAACAACAACGTGTTATCGATCAGTTCATGGAACTGGTGCAGATTGATAGTGAAACGAAAAATGAACAGAACATCTCGAAGGTGTTAAAAGAACAGTTTGCAGAGCTTGGTCTTCATGTCTATGAGGATGATACCATGGAGCAAACCGGACATGGCGCAGGAAACCTCGTCATTACCTGGGAAGCCGAAGGAACTGAAGGGGTTGCACCGATCTTTTTCACATGTCATATGGACACCGTGACGCCGGGACAGGGAATCAAGCCTGAACTGGGTGAAGATGGCTGGATCCGCAGTGATGGAACAACGATCCTGGGAGCAGATGACAAAGCAGGGATTGCGGCATTGTTTGAAGCGATTCGAGTGATCCAGGAAAACAAGATTCCACATGGTAAAATTCAATTTGTCATTACGGTCGGCGAAGAGTCTGGACTGGTGGGTGCACGTGCCATGAATCCGAAGGATATCGATGCCGAGTTCGGTTATGCGCTGGATTCTAATGGAGCTGTAGGCACGATCTGTGTTGCTGCTCCAGCGAGAGCTGAAATTCAAATGAGCATCTATGGTAAGTCTGCCCATGCTGGCGTGAATCCGGAAGACGGGATCAGCGCCATTCAGGTTGCCGCAAAAGCAATTGCAGCGATGACACTGGGCAGAATTGATGACGAGACAACAGCAAACATTGGCAAATTCCAGGGTGGGTCAGCACTCAATGTGGTATGTGACTTTGTACAGCTTGAAGCGGAAGCTCGCAGTATTGTTCAGGAGAAAGTTGAATTGCAGGTTGCACAGATGCGTGACGCGTTGGAAACGACTTGTCGCAAATACGGTGCAACAGCTGAATTCAGAAGTGAGATCCTTTACCCTGCATTTGGCTTCCATGATGAACACGAAGTTGTACAACTTGCACAGCGTGCCATCCGCAGTATTGGGCTGGAGACAAGTACGTTTGCTTCCGGTGGTGGCAGTGATGCCAATATCTTTAACGGATTCGACCTTCCAACAGTGAACTTGGCGGTAGGGTATGAGGATATTCATACAACCAAAGAACGTATTCGTGCCGAAGACATTGTGAAGTTATCCCAGGTAGTCGTAGCTATTATTCAGGAAACGGCAGCTGACAAGAAATAATATAGAGCACATGTTACCTCACATGTTGTTAAACAAAAGTCCGAACCCGGTCTGTATCGGATTCGGACTTTTTGCGAATTCATGTTATATTTCAAGGGAGAAGACTCGTTAATTTAGGGTCAAATTGAATCATTGGATGAATGGATCAATGACCCATTCATTTACGTCCAGCGAGCAGATCGATTAACTTGGCATCCGGGCCCCACTCGCGCAACCATTGTTTGAGTATAAGCTGTACTTGCCGGGCTTGTCCTACCACGTGTAAGGATTGAGGCGTCATATAACTATTCATTGAAAGTCCCCCTGATTCGTTTATATTTGCTGTGAGAATTCTATACGCTCACCATATGCCCAAAATCAGAGATATATACATTAACCGAATATATAATTCTACGATATGGAGTTGAAGAACCAATGAAACCAAATCAATCTGCCCAATCCATCCACGCGGCGCAACCTGCCAATCCAAAACTAGATGAAGTGACCGTATCCACTAAGCCAATCTTCGAGGGCAAAGTGATTTCACTTCAAGTCGATACCGTTAAACTGCCGAATGGCCAAACGGCTACACGTGAGATAATCCGGCACCCTGGAGCGGTAGCTGTACTCGCTCTGAATGGGGATCGCATGCTTGTTGTGGATCAGTATCGTCAGGCAATGGGACGCACCGAAGTGGAGATTCCTGCGGGGAAACTGGACCCGGGTGAAGAACCAGAGGTTGCCGCAGCACGTGAATTGCGAGAAGAGACGGGATATGTAGCCAAGTCGCTGCGTCATTTGCGTTCGTTTTACACGTCACCGGGGTTCGCAGATGAGATTATTCATCTTTACATCGCTGAAGAGTTGGAAGCAGGGGACATGGCGCTGGACGAAGATGAATTCCTTGAAGTTGCCGAAATAACTCTGGAGGAAGCTTATGCGCTTATGGACGAGAACCGGATTAGCGATGCCAAAACGATGATGGCCGTGTACGCGTGGGACCTTTACAGAACGACAGGACGGTTCTAGGCATGCAAGACCAACTGGAAACGTCCACGACGTGGGAGCCCTGTTATACAGACCTGCATATCCACATCGGACGAACCTCTCGGGGTGAGGCTGTTAAAATCAGTGGCAGTCGTGATCTGACATTTGAGAATATTGCCCGGGAAGCATCGGATCGCAAAGGAATTCATTTGCTTGGTGTTATTGATTGTCATTCTCCGGTTGTACAGATGGATATCGAGCAATTGCTGGAGAGTGGCACCATGTCCGAGATTGAGGGCGGCGGTATTGCCTACCAGGACACCACCATTCTGCTGGGTACAGAGATTGAGTTGCGCGAGCCTGGAATGCGTGAGTTCCATATGCTGGCGTACTTCCGTGATCTGAAAACGATGAAGTCCTTCACGGACTGGATGAAACGTTATATGAAAAATGTGAATCTCAGTTCTCAGCGGGTCTACGTGCCCGCACTTGAGATGCAGGCGGAGATTAAGGCCCGTGGTGGACTTATTGTGCCTGCACATGTGTTTACACCGCATAAAGGCATTTATGGCAGTACTGCGTCCCGTATGGGCGATGTGCTGGATACTAGTCTAGTGGATGCGGTAGAGCTGGGGTTAAGCTCGGACTCATCCATGGCAAGTTATATTCGGGAGCTGGATCATGTTCCGTTCCTGACCAATTCGGATGCCCACTCTCTCGGTAAGATTGGACGGGAGTATAATGAACTGCAAGTGGCTGCACCTTCTTTTGATGAATTCCGTATGGCACTTCAAGGAGAAGCCGGCAGGAGCATAGCTGCCAATTATGGACTGAATCCAAGGCTAGGCAAATATCACCGTACTTACTGTGCAGCATGTGGCAGCATTATGGACGAGCAAGCGATGTCAGCAGAGCGTTGTCCGCACTGTGGTAGTCTGAAGCTGGTGCAGGGGGTGCTGGATCGCATCCTGGCGATCTCTGATCGAGAGAATCCTCATGTTCCTGCAAACAGACCAGCCTATCATTATCAGGTGCCACTGGAGTTCATCCCGGGACTTGGCAAAGCCAAACTGCGCCAGCTACTGGACCATTTTGGTACAGAAATGAACGTACTTCATCGCACGCGTGAGGAAGAGCTTGCTGCGGTTGTTGGACCTGTGCTGGCAGGCTTGATTGTGGCTGCACGGAACGGACAACTGGAGCTGTCCTCCGGAGGTGGCGGTACGTACGGAAAGGTTGCTGTTCAGGAAAAAGCCTCGGAGTGACCGGTGTAAATAATCTTTAGTTCAACTCATATAGCTTTCGCTATACAGAGGTCCAATCTGGACAAGAAGTCATACAGGTGCATTCCGGTTCATAAGAATGACTATGAGGATGTAAATGAAAATCCTTGCAGCATGATACCGGAAAGGGGACTCGTACCTGTATGCGCTCTTCCTACTTTACATTTAAAGGTCAGACTTCGTTATATGTATTCGTGGCCGTCTTGTTTCTGGTCGGCGTCATTTTTGGCGCGCTCATGGTGAACGCATTGTCTCTCGAGCAACGTCAGGATCTGGAGGGTTATCTCGGTAATTTCTTCATGACCGTGCAGCACAGTGCACAAGTGACTGAGACCGGGGCATATTGGGACATTGCCATGCTCCATCTGAAATGGGTGGGTCTGATCTTTATTCTGGGTTTATCCGTCGTTGGACTACCCGGTATACTGGTTCTGGATTTTTTGAAAGGTGTGCTCATTGGATTCACAGTGGGGTACCTTGTTGGACAGTATTCCTGGAAAGGGCTACTGTTTGCACTGGTGTCCGTGGCACCGCATAATCTATTTGTCATTCCGATCCTCCTGATCTGCAGTGTAGCGGCGATGACGTTCTCGTTATACATCATTCGTAATCGTGTTTTGATGCAGCGAACACCTGGTCGACAAAGGCCTTTTGCTTCATATATAGTGTTAACTTTGGTTATGGCTGCATTGCTGCTCGGCGTGGCGTCTTTTGAAACATGGGTTACACCTGCAATGATGCGTTGGGTCACGCCAATGTTACTACCAGCCTAACGTGCACCGTATAGTGTAAAATGTTGACTTTAATTACGCACTCCCCCTATAATGAAAAGAGTGGGTTAAGTTGCAGTGTGCAGTGATTTCCTAGGGGGAGGGAGAAAATGGAAGCACGGATTGATAAAATTAAGCAGCAACTACAGTCCCAAGGATATAAATTAACGCCCCAGCGGGAAGCCACCTTAAGAGTACTTCTTGAGAATGAAGAAGATCATCTGAGCGCAGAAGATGTATTCATGCTCGTTAAAGAAAAGGCTCCCGAAATCGGTCTGGCAACCGTGTACCGTACCCTCGAACTGCTGAGTGAGCTGCATGTTGTAGAGAAAATCAACTTCGGCGACGGTGTAGCGCGTTATGATCTGCGCGGAGATACATCCAAGCATCACCATCATCACTTAATCTGTGTTCAATGCGGAAGTATGGATGAAATACGTGAAGACTGGCTTGGACCGCTTGAAGAGCGTTTGGAGCGGGAATTCAACTTTTCGGTAGTAGATCACCGACTGGACTTTCATGGAATTTGTTATCGTTGCAAAGCTAAAAATGAACAGAAACCCAAAGATGAAGAATAACATAGCATATCTTCAAGCTCTCACCGGCGGTTTTGACGGGAGAGCTTTTTTGGCACCGGACATGATCTGGAGTTTCCCCCGAATGGCATAAACCTGTGTTTATGGACATACCCTGATTCAAGGACAATACCGGATTCGAATCAGGAGGGGACGCGCCCATGATTATATCAGTGCGGAGAGGGCTCCGTTTTATTCGATTTATTATATTTTTTGCTGCATTAGTTTATCTGTTCTATCATGTTCTGGATCTGTTTAATGGCTGGATCTCACCTGTGGATCAGTATCAGATGCCGACTGGCAATGCAATCAAAGTATTTCAGGAAACGGATTGGCCGGGTAATGGAGAAGGACGTCCTACGATGGCAGAGCGTCTCCGTTTGTTCTATTGGTACGGGGAGTAGCTTCAAACAGCCAGGGATGCAAATACGGGAGCAGTCTGCCAGAGCGGCAGATCTGTCAGTTGAGGAGCGTTGTACATGAAACAGACGATACACGCCTACGCCTTATACTTGGAAGATGATAAAGGGATGTCGAGCAGCACGCTTGAATCGTATCTCCGAGACGTGGACAAGTTCATTGAATTTGCAGATAAGGAATATGGCATACGCGAAGCCGACCAGGTCAGACGTACACATGTCGTCCTGTTTGCAGGTCAGCTCAAACAGGCAGGACGTGCCAATGCAACCATTGCCCGCAGCATCGTATCTCTGCGCTCCTACTTTCATTTTTTGATGCGACGGGGTGATATTATACAGGACCCTACGTTTGATGTGGAAGCTCCCAAGGCGGACAAGACGCCACCACAGGTGTTAAGTATCCAAGAGATCGAACAACTGCTGACAGCGCCTGATACTCGTTCACCGCAGGGTGTGAGAGATCGAGCGATGCTTGAACTGTTATATGCTACAGGCATTAGGGTCTCGGAACTGATTGCCCTTGACATTCGGGATGTACAGCCAGGGATGCGCTTTATACGATGCGGTGGGGCGGGCAAGGAACGTATCCTTCCCATTGGTGCACCAGCTGCACATTGGGCAAGTGTATATGTGGAGGAATTCCGCAACAAGTTGCTCAAAACCGATTCGGACGAGCAGGCACTATTCGTGAATGTATCTGGTAGACGTTTAACCCGGCAGGGCTTCTGGAAGCTGCTCAAAAAAGCGGCGGTGGACGCAGGAATCTCGGAAGAAATTACGCCGCATACGCTGCGTCACTCCTTTGCAGCACACCTGATTGCCAATGGGGCGGATACACGTGCGGTTCAAGACATGCTGGGTCATGTGGAGCAGCCTGGACAACAATATGGCAATCATGGTCGCAAAACCATGAAAGAAATCTATGAAACCCATCATCCGAGGGCAAGATAGATTTTGACGCATGGCCTTCACAAATAAATGCGGAACATTGGGCCGATTTAGGATAAAATAAATTGAATACATCCAAACGCCGTTATACATAAGACGGATCGTTTCAACTCAAGGAGGAACATACATCGCATGACAGCATTAAACCAACAAATGATTTCGGAAGCAGCATCTTATATTCAAAGCAAAAGCTCCATCAAGCCGGAAGTCGGTTTGATTTTGGGTTCAGGTCTTGGCGTACTGGCAGAACTGATTGAAGATGGCGTAAGTATTGCTTATCAGGATATTCCGCATTTTCCAGTGTCCACAGTAGAAGGACATGAAGGTGAACTATTGGTCGGAACCATTAAAGGTCGTCCAGTCGTGATGATGAAAGGCCGTTTCCACATGTACGAAGGATATGGTCCGGAATTGACAGCTTTCCCGGTACGGGTTATGAAAGAACTGGGTGTAAGCAGCCTGCTTGTAACCAATGCTGCAGGCGGCGTGAATACGTCGTATGAAGCTGGAGACTTGATGCTGATCTCGGATCACTTGAATCTCACAGGCAAAAATCCACTGATCGGACCAAATGACGCTGCACTGGGCGTGCGTTTCCCCGATCTGTCCGAAGCATATAGCCGCCGTTTGCGTGCGCTGGCGAAGGATACGGCGGCATCACAAGGTTTTAACGTACGTGAAGGGGTATACGCAGGTATGCTCGGTCCGAACTATGAGACACCGGCAGAGATCAGAATGCTGCGTACACTGGGCGCAGACGCAGTGGGCATGTCCACTGTATCTGAAGTGATTGTGGCACGCCACGCGGGCCTGGAAGTACTCGGTATTTCCTGTATCAGCAACATGGCTGCCGGAATTCTGGACCAGCCACTGTCACATGATGAGGTTATGGAGACGACGGAACGTGTGCGTGAGTCGTTCCTGGCGCTGGTAGTGGCAGTTATTCCACAAATGTAAGCAAGATTTGAGTAGATAAGGTTACCTCTTTGGATGAGAAATCATCGGGGGGTAACCTTTTTTTGTTGTTGTGTTGAACGTACGGTTACTCATTCCTTGAGTACAGTGCGTTTTTTTGGCTATGACCACATTTTCAATAAAAGTTCGGGAAATCATGCTTTACATGGAATAATTTACTGGAAACGGGCCGACAATGATTAGCAGTACATGCATGGAACATGCAGTAAGCAAGTCATTTGAGGAGGTAACCTTGTGAAGAAAAGAATAATGGCATCGTTCATGACCCTTTGTATCCTGCTGTCCCTTATGGCATCAACAGCATTGGCTGAAGAAACACCGAAGGCAGCGGGAGGAACTGATCTGGCCCCGTCGGCGCGCTCTGCGATCTTAATGGATGCAGATACGGGAACGGTTATTTATGAGAAAAACAGTCATGATCAGCTGCCTCCAGCGAGCATTACAAAGATTATGACCATGCTACTTACGATCGAAGCGATCGACTCAGGCAAGCTGAAGCTGACCGACAAAGTAAGAACAAGCGAATACGCAGCTTCCATGGGCGGTTCGCAGATCTTTCTGGAGCCTGGGGAAGAAATGACGGTCGACGATATGTTAAAAGGGATCGCGATGGCTTCGGGCAATGATGCCTCGGTAGCGATGGCTGAGAAGATCGCTGGCTCGGAAGAAGCCTTTGTACAGCTGATGAATGAGCGGGCGAAGGAGCTGGGCATGAAGGATACTCATTTTGCCAACTGTAACGGCCTCCCGGTCGATAATCACTATTCTTCCGCCCATGACATTGCCGTCATGAGCCGTGAACTGCTGAAGCATTCCGGGATTACGAAGTACACCGGTGCATATCAGGATTACCTTCGCAAAGATACGGAAAAGCCCTTCTGGCTGGTGAATACAAACAAGCTGGTTCGTTTTTATGAAGGGGCAGATGGTTTGAAAACAGGTTACACATCCGAAGCGAAGTTCTGTCTCTCCGCAACAGCGTCCAAGGACGGACTACGTGTCGTTTCCGTGGTACTCGGTGAACCAAATACCAAAACACGGAACAGTGAAGTGTCTTCGATGTTTGACTATGCGTTTAGTCAATATACGATGAAGGCGCTCTACAAGGCAGGGGATCTGCTGGGAAGTCTGAAGATCGAAAAAGGTGAAGTTGCCGAATTGCCTCTGAATGCCACGCAAAATTATAGTGTGCTGATGCGCAAAGGAGCCAAATCCAACGACATCCGGCATGAATTGCTGGTCGCCAAAGAATTGAAAGCTCCGATCAAAGCCGGGCAAAGTATAGGTAAACTGGTGGTTTATCAGGGTAATGACGTCATTAAGGAGTTCGACATTCAGGCTCCGCAGGATGTGAATAAGGCGGGCTGGTGGAAGCTGTTTAAGCGGACAACGTCCAATCTGTTTGACTAAACGGCGATTTCTGCGAGTTGCACGTATCCTTCGAACATATTTTGTAGTTAAATAGGGGTTTTCTTCTAGTTTTGTCGGGGGGCAGGAAAAGCCTTCGGAAGCGTAGAAATCCTTGTTCTAAGACAGGGAGGAGAGTGAGCAAACGTGAACTTGCATGTGGAAATGGAACACCATCGCGGGATTCTGATTGTACGATTATCCGGGGAGCTGGATCACCATACAGCTGACATGGTACGGATGCAAATGGATGAAGCCATCCAGCGGAGACAAAGCGAGCATCTCGTACTCAGCCTGAAAGATCTGCAATTTATGGACAGTTCGGGTCTAGGTGTCATTTTGGGAAGATACAAGCTCATTAAGAATAAAGGTGGCAAGATGGTGGTCTGTGACGTCAATTCGCCAGTGTACCGTTTGCTGGAAATGTCGGGGCTGTTTAAGATTATGCCGATATACGAAAATGAGGGAACTGCTCTCTCAGGTCTGGAGGTCGTCTCATGAATGAAGGAACAGGGACAAATTTCATGAATCTGCAATTCGCGGCCAAGTCAGAGAATGAGTCGTTTGCACGGGTAACCGTTGCTGCGTTTATCTCCCAGCTTGATCCAACGATGGACGAGCTCAGTGACCTGAAGACGGTCATTTCGGAAGCCGTGACCAACAGCATCATCCACGGATACAACAACAACTCCGAGGGTGTGGTGTCCATCCAGGCGGAGATTCGGGAAGACATGATCACTATCATCGTGGAAGACCGCGGTGAAGGAATCGAAGATCTTGAACTGGCCAAGCAGCCGCTATTTACGTCCAAACCCGAACTTGAGCGGTCGGGCATGGGCTTCACCATTATGGAAAACTTTATGGATGAATTCGAAGTCAGCAGTGAGCCCGGCAGAGGCACCTCCATCAAGATGAAAAAAAGGATTGAATCCAAGAAAGCATTGTATAATTAGGGGTTGGTGTTCTTATGGATGCTGAAGTGAAACCATCTTCACAGACCTATTTGGACGATGCCGAGGTCAAACGGCTGATTGCGCTCAGTCAGTCGGGTGACCATGTCTCACGGGATACGCTGGTGAACTGCAACATCAGACTCGTCTGGTCCGTCGTACAGCGTTTTATGAACAGGGGATATGATCCGGAAGATCTGTTCCAGATTGGTTGTATCGGTCTGCTCAAGTCAGTGGACAAATTCGATCTCAGTTATGACGTGAAGTTCTCAACCTACGCGGTACCGATGATCATCGGAGAAATCCAGCGATTCCTGCGGGATGACGGTACCCTGAAGGTCAGTCGTTCACTGAAAGAGATGGCGAATAAAGTCCGCAAAAAAAGGGACGAACTGTCCAAACATCTGGATCGTTTACCAACGATTAAGGAAGTTGCCGCAGAGCTGGGGGTAACCCCGGAGGAAGTTGTATTTGCCCAGGAAGCGAACAAACCACCGACCTCCATCCATGAGACCGTATTTGAAAATGACGGCGATCCCATTACATTAATGGATCAGATTGCCGACGAGTCTCAGGAACGTTGGTTTGACAAGCTGGCCCTGAACGAAGCCATCGGTGGTCTCAGCGAGCGGGAGCGGTTAATCGTTTATCTTAGGTATTACCGGGATCAGACCCAGTCCGAGGTAGCTAGCAGGTTGGGTATATCTCAGGTACAGGTATCACGTCTGGAGAAAAAAATACTGCAATCCATCCGCGACCAGATCGCGCAGTGATTTCGTGGGTTGCAACAACAATATTGGTGCATATACACCAGTATACGACAACTAACAACCTTCTATCGCGCATTATGGCGAGGGAGGTTATTTGTTGTTAATACGGGGAGATCTCAAACGATTGGACTGCATGACCAGCATCATGCCAAGGATACATGCCATACCAATCCATTGATAGAAGCCAAAAGGTTCATGGAGCCATATGACGGTTGTTCCAACAGCAGCAAGGGGCTCTGCACTCCCGAGCAGGCTAGTTTCCTTGGGTGTAAGACTTTTGAGACTCGCAATGTAAAACCAAAAAGCAATCATGGTTCCAAAAAGGATCGTAAATATCAAATAACCGTAGGTTTCAAACGTGATGTTAGCAAAATTCATTTTCCAGGGTGGGTGAATAAAACTCATTCCCAAACCACCGATGATCATAGCCCAGCCGACCACAACAAGTGAATCGAACTTTTTAATCAGTTGCACGGCATACAGCGTATAAAATGCAGCTGAAACCCCAGATAACAGCCCCCATATCACTGCAAGCGAGGAGACAGATAACTGCGTAAGCGAGCCATTCGTGAGCAGGAGAAAACACCCACTGAGAGCCAGAACGGCGCATGCAAGGTCATTGCGTGTGAGGACAGACTGCTTACGGAGTGCGATGTAAATCATGATCATGACAGGGGACAGGTACTGTAGGAGTGTAGCCACCGCTGAATTGCCGTGTTTAATGGATGCCATGTACGTATACTGAACGGCAAGCATGCCCACCAATCCAAAAATGATCATCTGCCCAGCCGTTTTTTTATTTCTCCATACATCAAAAATCTGAAATCTTCCATTTGTAAACGATTGAATAACCAGTAATAGTAACCCGGCAATCAACAATCGCACAGTGACATACCAATTGACCTCCATTCCATCCAGTTGAAACAGTTTTTGAGATACCGTACCCCCAATGCCCCAGCAGATGGCTCCCGTCAGAACGAGTACGATACCTGAAATTTTGGATTTTGCAGAAGTTGTCATTCTTGTTCGCCTCACCTTAAGTATAAGAATAGTGTTATATTAAGGAGAAACGCGATACATTTATATCAATATTACACTTAAAAATATAACTATATTGAGATGAGGGCCATGCAGAAGATCGAATTTATCATTGATCAACATTTGAAAGAAATGACGGAACACCGTACCGATACATTATCTATAGCTTGTTATGAGACAACCATTGTTCAAAATGTTCACAGACATATTCCTCTCCACTGGCATGATGAATTGCAGTTTGTTGCCGTTCTTCAGGGTACGGCGTTGTTTCATATCAACGATCAAAAGATGATTTTGTCCAAAGGTGACGGGATTTTTATCAACAGTGGAATAATGCATATGGCCGAAGATCACGGGGTGAGCGAGAACTGCATTTATTTATGTCTGAATTTGTCCCCACATGTTATCATGCCTTCGGATTTGTATATAAAGTACGTACATCCATATGTAACAGCAACTAATTTGCCTTTTCTGTATATCGAAAGAGCTAACGCTTGGGGAGAACAGATCTTGGATGCTGTTGCACGGATTAGAAAGGAGCTAGTGCACCAAGTTCCTTTTTACGAAGTGAATGTTGCTTCGGCGGTGCTTAATATGTGGAAACTGCTGATTATAAACGGATATTCTCTTGAACATGATCCATCAGAGATGAGCAGAAACAACCGAATGAAAGACATGTTGCAATGGATTAATCTCAATTATGCCGATCCAATTAAGCTTGAAGATATTGCAAAGGCTGGACAGTTAAGTCGATCGGAGACATGCCGTTATTTCAAGCAAATCCTGAAAACCACACCCATGCAATATGTGATCGAGTACCGCATCCAAAGAAGCATTGAACTATTGCAACTCTCCGAGCTTAGTATCACCCAAATTGCCTATGAGGTTGGTTTTAACAGCACGAGTTATTACATTAACCAATTCCGCAAAACAATGAATTCAACCCCTTTACGATTTAGAAGGGAATTGAACAAAAGAGAAAAAGAACATAATTCTTTGAATTATTGTTCATGATCCGTGAACCTAACTACCAATACCGAAGAGTCGCCCATACGGCGACTTTTTTTGATATGTAAAATAATGCTTCACACTCAGTTGCGCTTCAAATCCCCAAATTTCTAAAATTAATATCCAGAAGCTACCTTCACAAGTCATAGAATTTTGCACAAAATACCCCCTCAAAGCTCATCTTTCAATTCCCTTCCTGCCTACTCCCTAGCATATTTATTTCAAACGTTTGGAAACGGAGGACGAGGGGGAGCGGAGGGATGGAATCGGTCAAAAGGAGCGAAGCGTGAGGGCTCATCTAAGGATACATAAGCAACGCAGGCGGTAGATTAGACCTGAAGAAGCGAAGCGTGCGCCTTTGTCTCCAAATTTCTACCCAGTTGTATTCTAAGACGCATGCAGAAGGTAACTTCAAAATTCATAGAATTTTGAGAAAAACACCCCCAAAAAGCTCATCTTTCAATTCCCTTCCTGCCACCTCCCCAGCATATTTATTTCAAACGTTTGGAAACGGGAGGACGATGGGCAGCGGAGGGATGGAATCGGTCGAAAGGAGCGAAGCGTGAGGGTTCATCTAAGGATACATAAGCAACGCAGGCGGCAGATTAGACCTGAAGAAGCGAAGCGTGCGCCTTTGTCTCCAAATTTCTAACAATTAGAAATCAATCATAAGAATTTGGAGACAACAGCGATCAGAAGGTTGGTCTGCCGTCGGAGTGTCTGCGTGTATCCTCCCCCCGAGCAACAGCGACCAATGACCGATCCATCCCGCAGCGTCAACTCAACCTTCCACCTTTTTTCCAACCAGTTTGTAATAAATTTGCACATTCTTCAAATACTAACCTAAATTACGCAGTAAAGGAGTGCTATGGATGTCCCAGACACCCACTCCAATGGTCTATATTCGTCTGCGCAGCCGTATTCGCATCCAGAGGGGCAGAGCAGTCAAGCTTGGAGACATTGCACATGTACTGACCTCTTCAGAAGACCAAGAGGTCAGGCTACTGGAGCTTGAACTGCTACGCCCTGGACCGGAGGATGGCAATTTGATCCTCATTGATATATTGCAGATAATTCCCCGAATTCGGCACATTTTGCCGGAGGTAAGTGTGGAACTGATAGGATCAGGTCATACGCTTGTTGAAGTCATTGCGGGAAATGGTCAACCTTCCAAGTCTCTGTTCATATTGGTTTGGCTGCTGCTGTTCTTCGGATCGGCCTTAACCATTATGAATTTTCATGCCGATGTGAACATGCAGGAAGTACAAATTCGTATTGTGGAGATGCTTACTGGGCATCGGGACGAACATCCCTATCTGTTTCAAGTGGCGTATTCCATTGGCATTGGATTCGGAATGGCCGTATTTTTTAATCATTTGTTTAAGAAAAAGTGGAATGAGGAGCCTACCCCGCTGGAAGTAGAGATGTTCCTATACCAGCAAAATGTAGATAAATATGTGGTGATTGAAGAAAGCGAACGGATGCACGAGCAGGAACGCAGGGAGATGAATGCGGATGAGCGTTCTTAATGGAGCAATCAGCATTGTATTGGGTATTGCAGGGGGAATTGCCGTAGGGAGCGGCGTAATTGCGCTTATTCTGGTGCTCGATATGATTCCCAGGTTGGCTCAACTTACGCAATCGTATGACAAAACTCACTGGTACGAAGGGGCGCTAATTGGTGGTTCACTGCTTGGGACAGTGGCGGACTTCTGGCACTGGAAAATGCATGGGGTGCTGCTGCTCAGCCCAATCGTTGGTTTATTCTGTGGCGTGTTCATCGGTCTGCTGGCCGCAGCGCTCACTGAGGTACTCAATGTACTACCCGTGCTAGCCAAACGATTGGGCATGAAACCTTATTTATTTGGATTACTGCTCGCCATGATTTTGGGTAAAATGACAGGTTCCCTGTTTGATTTTTTTATATATCAACGGTAACTCGTGGCCATAGGAGGATGGAAGATGGATGAACGAACGGAGCACACAGGCCAGGAAAATAGTGAAGGTATAACGGAAGAGATGTTACACAAGTCTGCTTATGAGATTCAGAAGGAAGAAGAGGAGAAAGCGTACAGTAAGAAAAAACAAAATGAGATGTCCGACAGCATTGAGGAATCTGTACAATATTGGCAGGAAAACGATGATATCTCCCCACGCATGAGTGAGAATAGATATACACTGCAACAGGTACTGGGGCTCGGAGAATCCTTCGACGTGAATATGAGGGAAATGGTTCTGGGTGGCAAGCACGTTGGGTTGCTGATGATCACCGGCTTCGCCAAGGATGAGATTTTGCTTGAAGTGTTGAAAAGACTGACCTATCTCACGCCGGATGACGTGTCCGGACATGCTCTCAAATCTTATTTTGAATGTTACATTCCCCATATTCAGGTGGAGAAAGTCGAGAAGATGAGTGCGGTCATCAACAAGGTTCTTACCGGTATGAGCGCAATGTTCGTTGAAGGAGACCGCTCGGTCTTAATTATGGATACCCGGAGTTATCCAGTACGTTCACCCGAAGAACCTTCCTTGGAAAGGGTAGTCCGAGGTTCCAGAGACGGCTTTACCGAAACACTCCTGACTAACGTGACCCTGGTGCGTCGCAGAATACGCGACCCGGGACTGAAGTTTGAGATTATGCAGGTAGGGCGGAGAACACAAACCGATGTCTGCGTGGTGTATATTGATGATATTGTGGATAAAGTGCAGGTCGATTCAGTTCGTGAAAAAATTCAGCGAGTAGATATCGATGGTATTCCCGCAGCCGATAAACAGCTGGAGGAAGCGATTATCAACAAGGGTTGGAATCCGTTCCCACTCGTTCGTTATTCGGAACGACCAGATGTTACAGCTTCTCATTTGCTGGAAGGACGAGTCGTCATTTTCGTAGACACTTCCCCCAGTGTGATGATTCTACCAACGACCTTTTTCGACCTATGTGAGCATGCGGAGGAGAACAGACAGACGGCCTTGATGGGAACATATTTACGATGGGTGCGTTTTGCAGGGATTCTCATCTCGTTGTTTTTGCTACCATTATGGCTTCTCATGGTTATTGACCCTTCGATTAAACCGATGGGACTTGACTTCATTGGTCCACAGGAAAATGTAAAGCTACCGCTGATTCTACAGTTTCTACTGATCGAACTAGGCGTCGATTTATTACGGATGGCAGCGGTCCATACGCCTACACCTCTGGCATCGGCTATGGGCTTAATCGCGGCCATTCTAGTCGGGGATATCGCGGTGAAAACAGGATACTTTGTCAATGAGGTTGTGCTCTATATGGCCATAGCAGCCATCGGTATGTTTGCCACGCCGAGTTACGAGTTGGGTCTCGCCAATAGGCTGGTCAGGCTGGTTCTGCTAGTCGCTGTTGCGATATTCAAGGTTCCGGGGTTGGTCGTGGGCTGTACATTACTCATATTGGCGCTCACCGTTCACCGGTCGTACAATTCTTCGTATCTCTGGCCTTTTATACCGTTTAATGCGAAGGCCTTGGGCAACTTTTTATTCCGGCTTCCGCTGCTGGAAAATAAAAAACGTCCATCATTCAATAAAACCCGTGACAACACCAAAATGTCGGATGATCCGGACGGGGAACTGCAAAAAAGTAAAAAACACAAATGATCTTCCGAAAAATCCATTCATCTCGCTGCCTAATTTGATATACTGGTGTAAAATCATTGGAATATCAATTGTTCCAGTATATAAAAAGTGAGGAATGCAGATTATGTATTTACATGGTACAAGTAAAATAAATGCGCAAGGGCATCTGGAGATTGGCGGAGTTGATGCAACAGATCTGAAAGAACAATTTGGAACTCCCCTGTACGTTGTGGACGAGCAATTGGTTCGTGAGCGTTGCAGAGAGTACATGGAAGCATTCCGTGCTTCCGGACTTGGCTTCCAGGTTGCTTACGCAAGTAAAGCATTCTGTGTAATGGCGATGTGTGCCCTTGCAGCTGAAGAAGGACTTTCCTTGGATGTCGTATCTGACGGTGAACTGTTTACTGCACTGCAAGCAGGATTCCCGGCTGAGCGCATTCACTTCCACGGTAACAACAAAACGCTGGAAGAGATCGAAATGGCTCTTGATGCAGAGATTGGATGCTTTGTTGTTGATAACTTCAATGAATTGCATCTGTTGCAGGCTGTAGCAGCGGACAAAAATCGTAAAGTAAACATTTTGCTTCGTGTGACGCCTGGTGTTGAGGCACATACGCATGAATATATTTCCACAGGTCAGACGGATTCGAAATTTGGATTCGATATCGGTAATGGTACGGCATTTGAAGCGATTGACTTGGCTTCCAAGCAGTCTAATCTGGTATTGCTCGGTGTGCATTCCCACATCGGTTCCCAGATCTTCGAAGTTGAAGGCTTCCAGATGGCGGTTCAACGTGTTGCTGAATTTGCAGCAAGTGTATATGAGCGTCTTAATGTTGCTTTCAAAGTGGTTAACCTTGGTGGTGGATTCGGAATCCGTTATATCGATGGAGATACGCCACTTGAAGTTGCACAATACGTGAAGGCTATTACAGATGCCGTTAAAAATCATTTTGCTCAAATCGGCTATGCCGTACCTGAGATCTGGGTTGAGCCAGGCCGCAGCATCGTGGGTGAAGCGGGAACAACGCTGTATACCGTTGGAACAAGCAAAGACATTCCAGGCGTGCGTAAATACGTTGCCGTGGATGGTGGTATGACCGATAACCCACGTCCTGCTTTGTATGAATCCAAGTACGAAGCTGTGCTTGCTAACCGTGCGAATGAGGCTGCTCAGGAAACGGTATCCGTTGCGGGTAAATGCTGCGAGAGTGGCGATATGTTGATCTGGGATCTGGACCTGCCAAAAGTGGAAAGCGGCGACCTACTCGCTGTAGCTTGCACAGGCGCGTATAACTACTCCATGGCGAGCAACTACAACCGGATTCGTCGTCCGGCCGTTGTATTTGTCAAAGACGGTCAAGGAGATGTCGTGGTACGCCGTGAGACGTATCAAGATATCATCCAGAATGACCTGGTACCAGCGCGCATTGGCAAACAGCCAGTAACTCGATAGTTCGTTTACAGTTGAAGCAGATGAAAAGGGAACTTCCTTTTTCGTCTGCTTTTTGCGTATTTAAGCTGATTCATGAAAAAAGTTGCCGTTTTTTTTGCGATCCAGACATTTTCGGTGTACACTAAGAAAAGTGCTGTAATGCTTGGCCCAGGGTCATGCGTTCTGGCACCATTAACGATGGTCAATACGAAAGGAGTCATTTACATATGGCGAAACAAGCGAAAATTAAATTGGCAAACGGCGGAGAAGTTCTGATCGATCTGTTCGATCAAGAAGCTCCAAACACAGTAGCAAACTTTGAGAAACTGGCTAATTCCGGTTTCTACAATGGTCTTACATTCCACCGCGTTATCCCGGGCTTTGTAGCTCAAGGCGGATGCCCTAACGGTAGCGGTGCAGGTGGCCCAGGTTACACAATCAACTGTGAAATTAACCCGAACAAACATGAGCGCGGAACACTTGCTATGGCACATGCTGGCCGTAACACAGGTGGAAGCCAGTTCTATATCTGCTACCAACCGCAACCACATTTGGATGGACAACATACTGTATTTGGTAAAGTAACTAAAGGTATGGAGTTCGTGGACGCTTTAGAAGGTAAAGACAAAATGGAAACTGTTGAAGTTGTAGAAGCTTAATACCTTCACCTTAACTGGATCCAAACATGAAGTGCTTCTCTTATAGAAGCACTTTTTTTATTTTTACATACTTCAAATCGATAATTAGAAAGGATGAATAAAACCTTGGATATGGTTACTCAGCTAAGCTTGTTAAAACAAATTTATAGTGAGCGCACGTTGTGGGATGAAGAATTGCAGGCATCGCGCCATGTCGTTCCGGATAGTCTATCCGTAAAGGATCGAGAAGCGCTTGAGACAGCCGGGCATGAACCGAATCGCTTTGTATGTCCGCAACATGATGAAACGATTACTGAGCTGAAAAAAGTTGCGAATCAATGGACGATCAATGATGCAGCGCAGGCCTTTGTATCCTCTTTGTGGTCAGCACCCATGATCTGGCGCTCGTTGCTTACGGGCAAGCTTATTGCGAGCAGTATGCCAAGTCATGAACATACGCCATATCCATCTTCGAACACTTGTAAGATCTGCGGATTAAGTGTAGATCAAGCAACCGACACAACGCTGCAATGGTATTGGCGGATGACCAATGGAACCCCGTTGGACGGTGATCCTTTTGGATGCGTGTTGGCACTTCGAGAGCTGGCTACCGCACAGGAGCTTCCAATACCCAATGAGTACGACCGCTGGACATTCCGTGCGGTGTTAACGGTGCTGCGCGAATTACCTCCCAAAACACGTTACAGCAAGGCAGCAGTAGCGCTCAAGAAGGAACGTCTTTTGCCTACACAGAAGGAATATGCTTACCGTGATTTGCTTGAGACGTTAGCTCTGATTGGCATATTGGATACGCCGGAACATCCCGGAATGATCACGGAATTCACCTCTTATATGCAGCGTGACGCACGCCCCAATGTGCGGGTGGAAGTGCAGGCCCCTCTGGCGTGGTGGGACTCATCTGTCGGAATTAATGAGAACAACCTGAACAAGATATTTCATGATTTTGATCTGAATAATATATCTCTTGCGGATAAGCCTGATGAGAGTCCAGCTCTAAAGGACACGATCTTAGGGGCATTGGAGAAGAAGAGAAGTGTTCGTGGAAAAGTACCAAAGGCATCTCCTGATGCAGGTACCGGGGAGGTACAGTCTGGCGATGTGTATGCTGTTCGGGTCCGAGAAGGTGTATGGGTGACTGTATATTGTCATGAAGTCAGAGACAAGCGCGTCATCGTTGAATATCTGGATGGTGTCTTTCCAGAGATGCCGGGTAAAGCAGATTTGCATGGGACGTTTCGACCGAGAGCGAATGGACGCTGGAAATGCTCGGCTATTGCGATCGATTCCACAAGTTGGGTCAGAAGGGTGGCAAGAGAGTTCCCGCTTCCGACTTCGCCCCTGCAAGAACCTGATCGCACTCCATTCCATAATGCCAAAGAATTAAAGCATATGGCGAGCTGGTGTTTTCCTGATATGTAGAATGATACGATGGATGTGAAATGTGCCTCCAAGCAAAAACCGTGCCTCCTTGAGAGGAAGCGGTTTTTTGTTGTTTCTTAGCTTATTAAAAGTTAGTATGTGACAAAAAGGAACAAAAAACAATTGATTTTTTGGCATTAAAGTGCTAACATCCAAGTAATAACGAAAGCAATCCTTCAGGGCAGGGTGCAATTCCCTACCGGCGGTGATGCAGGAAGTGTAAGGACCTATGTGTCCAGCACTTGATGCAAAGTCCGTGACCTGTCTGCCATTGGCAGATGGCTGATCTGGTGTAATTCCAGAACCGACAGTATAGTCTGGATGGGAGAAGGAGAGGTGCAGACCTAACAGGTTTGCATTCAGCAGGAGTATTGCTGCACAGTCACGATTTTATGATGTCTTGCACTGTGCAGGGAAGATCCGGTTACGCCGGACAGTTCCATACATATGCCGCACTATAAAAGCTCTTTACCTGTAATTGATGTTCATTAAGGTATGTGTCTATTTTCACTTGCCCGAAATGAAGTTTTGGGCAAAGTGTTGGCGTGCTGTATCCATTTCACTCCTGCTGTTGACATTTGTCTCTCATCATCCCCATCGAACTGATTGTTCGACGGGGATTTTTTAATAAACAAGACTTTAAACCGCGGGGTGAACGGATTTGGAAATGATCAATGATGAATTTTATATGGCACTGGCATTGGATATGGCGGAACGAGCACAGGGACAGACGGGGATTAATCCGGTCGTTGGGTGTGTAGTTGTGAAAGAGGGTCGTATTGTAGGCCTGGGAAGCCATCTGAAACGTGGAACCGGTCATGCAGAGGTGCATGCACTTAACATGGCAGGCAGTGATGCAGAAGGAAGTACGGTATACGTTACACTTGAGCCTTGTAGTCATTATGGCAAGACGCCACCTTGTAGTGAACGCCTGATTCATGAAAAGGTGAAACGTGTTGTGGTATGTTGTGAAGATCCAAATCCGCAAGTATCCGGCAGGGGCATAAGCATGCTTCGTCAACAAGGCATTGAAGTTGAAGTTGGCGTACTGCGTGAGCGAGGAAGACGCATGAATGAAAAATTCATTAAGTTTATTACAACGGGTCTACCTTTTGTGACGTTGAAGACAGCTACAACTTTGGATGGGAAAATTGCTACTCGCAGCGGAGACAGCAAGTGGATCTCCAACGAGCCTGCTCGTGAGATTGTGCATGCCCTTCGTCATCGTCACCAGGGAATTATGGTTGGCGTCGACACGGTAATCGCCGATAATCCCGAACTTACAACCCGTTTGCAAGTCGAAGGCATTAGTCCAGTGCGCATTGTAGTGGATTCCAAGTTACGTCTCCCCGTAGGTGCCAAAATGGTTAAGGATGGTCTTGCTCCAACATGGGTGCTGACAACAGACGAAGCCAGTCCTGAAGCTGCTGAACGTTTGGAAGCCTACGGCGTCGAAATTATACGCTGTGGTCCTGGACCACGTGTGGATCTGTTAAACGGACTTAGCAAGTTGGGTGAGCGTGACATTGGTTCAATTTTGCTTGAAGGTGGAGGTACCTTGAATGGAGCTATGCTGGAGGCACGGTTGGTTGATCGACTGCTCATGTTTATCGCTCCGAAGATTGTAGGCGGTTATGATACACCTGGAAGCTTCCGCTTCGAGGGTGTGGAACGTATGAATCAGGCGATTCAATTGAATCAGTTGGAGATTGAACAAGTTGGAGATAATATCAGCATTGGCGGTATTCCGGTGTGGCCTGAATAAATAAATGGATTTGAAAGTAGAAAGTTAGGTTCTTTATAACTTGAAAAAGGGAGGCGGCAGCATGTTTACCGGTTTGGTGGAAGAAGTCGGTCAGATCCGGCGTATTGGTCGGAAAGGCGAAGCGATGGTCCTGAATATCGGAGCTTCCGCCATCATGGACGATCTGAAGATTGGTGATAGTGTAGCAGTGAACGGCGTGTGCTTAACTGCGACAACGCTCGAAGGTGGAGGTTTTACCGCCGATGTAATGCCTGAAACCTATCGCCATACCAATCTCAGTCAGCTGCAATCTGGCAGTAAAGTTAATCTGGAGCGGGCCATGCAATCAGGCGGTCGTTTTGGCGGACATATCGTTCAGGGTCATGTCGATGGTACTGGAGTGATTGGCAGTATAACACGTGATCAGAATGCAATTGTGTTTGAGATCAAGCCTGATGATCACCAGTTGTTCAAATATCTGATCCCCAAAGGATCGGTTACACTGGATGGCATTAGCTTGACCGTTGTCCATACATCGGATACCGCATTCACGGTTTCCATTATCCCGCATACCATTGGTGAAACTGTACTAAATGTGAAAAAGACAGGGGATACCATTAATATCGAATGCGATATTTTGGGCAAATATGTGGATCATCTGCTCCAGTATGGGAGAGGACATCGGGAGACGGGTGCTGGCAAGCCGCGCAGTATCAGTGAAGATTTTCTCTCCAATCACGGATTTGCATAAATAGAGAACAGAAATTAACTGGAGGTGGACCAATGTCAGAACAATCCATTCTGGACACAATAGAAGAAGCCATATATGATCTCATGCGTGGTAAACCCGTCATTGTTGTGGATGATGAAGATCGGGAGAATGAAGGCGATTTTATCGCTTTGGCCGAAAAGGCGACGCCTGAAGTCATTAATTTCATGATTACTGAAGGTAGAGGTCTGGTCTGTGTTCCGATTACACAACAACGTGCGGACGAACTTAACCTGAAACCGATGGTTCAACAAAATACGGATTTCCATGGAACAGCCTTCACCGTCTCTGTGGATCACAAAGATACAACAACAGGTATCTCGGCACATGAACGCTCTATTACCGTGAAAGGTCTAATCGATCCTCAGGCAAAAGCCGGGGACTTCCGTAAGCCTGGTCACATGTTCCCGCTGATTGCAAAAGACGGCGGTGTACTTCGTCGTGCCGGACATACGGAAGCGGCTGTAGATCTCGCTATCATGTGTGGTTCCTACCCTGCTGGTGTTATCTGTGAAGTGATTAAGGAAGATGGCACGATGGCCAGACTTCCGGATCTGCAGGAGATTGCCCGCAAACATGATCTGAAGCTGATCAGTATTCAGGACATGATTCGTTACCGTAACGAAAAAGAGCAGCTGGTTCAACGTGAAGTAGCTGTGCGTATGCCAACGGACTTTGGTGAGTTTCAAGCGGTGGCTTATACAAATGCTGTGGACAATAAGGAACATGTGGCTCTGGTCAAAGGAGAAATTGATGGTTCGAAACCTGTGCTTGTACGTGTGCACTCTGAATGTTTGACAGGTGATGTATTCCATTCGCATCGTTGTGACTGTGGTCCGCAGTTTGATGCGGCACTCAAACAGATTCACGAGGAAGGCAATGGTGTACTGCTTTATATGAGACAGGAAGGTCGGGGTATTGGCCTGATCAATAAACTCAAAGCCTACAAGCTGCAAGAGGAAGGTATGGATACTGTTGATGCAAACCTGAGTTTGGGTTTTGCTGCCGACTTGCGTGATTACGGAATTGGTGCCCAAATTCTGAAAGACCTTGGGGTTCGTCAGATCAGACTGCTAACTAACAACCCTCGTAAAATTAAAGGTCTTGAAGGATATGGACTTGAAGTCGTAGAGCGTGTCGCGATCCAGATGGAGGAGAACGAGGACAATACGGTTTATCTTCATACCAAGCAAGCCAAGCTGGGGCATATGCTCAAGTTTGATGATATCGAGCAAAACGAACAGTAAATATATTTTAGATGAACAATGTTCACCATGTAATTTATGGAAGAGATTACTTAGGGATTTCCGTTACTTACATTACATTATACCGTTAGGGAGATGACTTGAATGCCACAATTTTTTGAAGGACATTTAGTTTCAGAAGGATCACGATATGGAGTTGTCGTTGGACGTTTCAACGAATTCATTACCAGTAAATTGCTTAGCGCAGCTCTCGATGCATTCAAACGTCACGGCGTGCAGGATGATGAAGTGGATGTAGCCTGGGTTCCAGGTGCGTTCGAAATCCCTTTGATTGCGCAGAAAATGGCGGAGAGCGGCAAGTATGATGCGGTGATTACCTTGGGAACTGTCATTCGTGGATCCACTACGCATTACGATTATGTGTGCAACGAGATGGCTAAAGGGGTAGCAGCAATCAACCTGAAAACTGGCGTGCCTACGATCTTTGGACTGGTTACAACAGAAAATATTGAACAAGCGATTGAACGTGCCGGAACCAAAGCGGGTAACAAAGGTTGGGATGCAGCTACGGCGGCAATTGAGATGGCAAACTTGACGAAACAGCTAAAATAGTGCTTATTTAATAGTAGTGCCCTGCTTTGCGCAGACGAACACGGGAAACCGGATTCGGACGGCTTAGCAGGGTTTTGGATTTTTCTGGCGGGAGGATTCGTCTAGTGACGGTAGTTACATACAAACTGGAGACTTTTGAAGGGCCTTTGGATCTGCTGCTTCATCTGATTGATAAGGCTGAAATTCATATCCAGGATATTCCCATCAGCGATATTACCGATCAATACATGGCGTATCTGCATTCGATGCAGGAACTGGAACTGGATATTACGAGTGAATTTCTGGTCATGGCAGCAACATTGCTGTCGATCAAGAGCAAACTTTTACTGCCCAAACCACCGGTCATTGAGGACTTAGAGGATTATGATTATATGGAAGAAGAAGATTATGATCCACGTGCAGAGCTGATTGCGCGTCTGATAGAATATCGCAAGTACAAGGGAATTGCGCGTCATCTTCATGAACGGGAGTGGGAACGCAGTCTTATATTTTCCAAAGAGCCCGAGGATCTGCGCCCCTATATGCCCGTAGAAGCCCAATCGAACCCGGTTGAGGGTTTACACACCTCTGACCTGATTGCAGCATTTCAGAAGGCGCTACGCAAGGCTGAGAAGCGTACAACCGTAACCCGGATCAAACGGGATGAGATTTCGGTTAAGGATCGGATACGGGATGTCATCGGCGCTTTGGAAAGTATGGGGCCGGGAGGCAGGCTGTTATTCTCCAAGTTGATGGATGAACATATCTATCGCCATGAGATTGTTGTCACTTTTCTGGCGGTGCTGGAACTGATGAAGATGAAGCAGATTGTCTGTTATCAGGAACGGATGTTTGAGGATATCGTTATGGAGTGGAGAGGGGAAACAAAGAATCATGGATTTTCCGAAATTGAAATCGATTATTGAAGGCCTGCTGTTTTTGTCCGGAGAAGAAGGTCTGAGTATCAAACAAATCGCCGAGATCGTCGACCAGCGAGTGGAGCTTGTAACGGACGCGATTGAGGAGATGATTCATGAATTTTCACAGCAGGGACGAGGTGTACAGATTCTCAAGATCGCTGGTGTAGTTCAGTTGGGCACCTTGCCTGACCACGCTGTATATTTCGAGAAACTGGCATACTCTCCCGCGCGTACGTCCTTATCCCAAGCGGCTCTGGAGACGCTGGCTATTGTAGCGTACCGGCAGCCCATTACACGGGTAGAGATTGAGGAAATCCGCGGTGTAAAATCGGAGCGGGCCATCCATACGCTTGTGAATAAGGATCTAATTATTGAAGTGGGACGAGCCGAGGCGATCGGACGACCAATTCTGTATGGAACGACCAAGTCATTCCTGGATTATTTCGGACTGGCTTCAATTAAAGACCTTCCGGAACCAGGTTTGTTCGAAGATTCGGAAAACCTGGAAGAAGAGACACAACTGTTATTCAACAAACTGGATTTGCAACAACTGGAACCGGAAAGTGCTGATCCGGCGGATGATCTAAGTCATATCGACAACGAAGACGATAATAACGATTCTTCACTCTAATTTGCAAGCTCATACTAACCGACACCCATCAGTGGAGTCGGTTTTTTTGTGCATTGTTTTAGATAAATGGTGAATAGAACAGTTTCCAAACAAATATGTAATGGGATTTTTAGGAGAGACGTGAATTTTTTCCTATCCAGAGTGCCATACTAGACGAGAAAAGAATTGAGGGCTTGGAGGTAAGGCCTGTGTGGATTTGGCTTGGAGGAATCGGTTTGTTGTTCGCATTGCTGATTGCCGCAGTCCTCATCTCAAATGTTCATGTACATTTTACATTCAGTAAACATAAAAGTGATGATTACGCCAATATTAATGTTCGTCTTCTCTATGGGATTGTGCGGATTAACTATGAGATCCCGAGTATCGTTTTTCGCAATATGAAGGAAGGTTTTCTGGTCAAGACCGAACAATCCATGAATCATTTGAGAGGCGAGGCCCAGGGTAGCGAGCGGGTCAACAAACGCAAAGTCAAGAAGTGGGCTAAAGATGTGAAAATTATGCTTAGGGCAACGGACGCGCTCAAGCTGTGGCTGAAGCAAACACTCACACGCGTACATATGACCCAACTGTCCTGGGCTACCCACATCGGCGTTGGTGATGCAGCATATACAGCGGTGCTGACGGGTTGGGTGTGGAGTATCAAGTCCATTATTATTGGTTTTCTCACCTATCAGATCCGCTTTGATGAAACACCTGTGCTTCAGGTTATGCCGGTATGGTCCGATGAAATGGAATTTAGAACGGAACTTGATTTCAGAGTGAAAATTCGGATTACAGCCGTTCTGATCGCTGGAGTTACACTACTCACCCGTGTGTTTCAAGTCGAAGGCGGATGGCGGATGTGGTTCAAGCTTCTTCAGGAACAGCGCCGCAGGCATAAGGAGAAGCAAAAGAAGAAACTTAGTGGGACAACAGTATAAAAACCCATCATAGTCGGTCTGTTTTTGGGAATGTAAGGTTGGGATTTGGTGAGTGTATTTAAAATGCTTATTACATAAGTCCCTTCAAGTTTGGGGATGATATGGTTAGATCAAACCTAGCTTACATTGAAACTGGAGGGAATTTAAATGTCAGATCATCCAATTCAAGGCTTAATGGAAACCGCAATGGAAAATATCAAGGCCATGGTGGATGTCAATACAATTGTTGGCGATGCAGTCGAAACACCAGATGGTACCGTGATTCTGCCAATCAGTAAGGTAGGATTCGGATTTGCTGCCGGTGGTAGTGATTTTCACGTTAATGGAGAAAGTAGTGGCAAAAGTGGTGCTACGGGTACCTCTGCTGAACATGCGAGTTCAGCTAAAGTTGCTTCTCCGTTTGGTGGCGGTAGTGGGGGCGGTGTATCCATACGTCCTATTGCGTTCCTGGTGGTAGGTAAACAGGGGGTACACATTGTACCACTTGATAACTCCACACATCTGTTTGAGAAACTCATTGACTCCACCCCTTATGTTCTGGACCGTATTCAAGGCATGTTCCAACGGAATACAACACCAACGAATACTACAGGTGTACCGGTTACACCAGATCCATCAACGTACAGCTGAATCATTTCGTTATGATCCCTCCCGCATCCAAGCGTGAGGGATTTTTGCTGTTTGTATAGCGGATGGTGAGTGTTTTTTCGGAGGTTTCCGTATTGCATGAGACTTATGTCTATGATCCGCCTAACCTAGACATGAAATAGGTTATTAAAGGGGGAACGTTAATGCACAGAGATACCGTGTTTATGGTTTTGTTTGGCTGGCTGCTATCGGCAGTCGTGTATTTGGTAGGAGGAATTGATCACCTGTTTATTGCCGTGACCATCTTTGTGGGGCTGGATTACATCACAGGGGTACTGTCTGCATGGTATAGGAAGGAGTTATCCAGCAGGGTTGGATGGTGGGGGCTTGCTCGTAAGTCATTGACATTTGTTTTTGTCATTATTGCACATCAACTGGATATGGTTGCAGGCAATTCCAATGATTTTATGCGAGATGCAATGTTAATGTTCATCATTGGTACCGAAGGAATCAGTATTTTGGAGAACATGGGGAAACTGGGCCTGCCTGTACCGAAGTTTATCACTTCAGCACTCTTTAAGCTTCGAGGGAATGAAGATCAAGTTGAAGATAAGGAGAAGATGTCATGATACAGATCACCAAGGATTACATACCTGTTAATAAATACAGTCGGGCCGGACTTAAGTTAAAAGCGAAACGTGGAATTGTGATGCATTATACGGCTTCTCCCGGAGCGCCCGCGAAGAACATTAGCAAATACTTTGCAAGTCTGGCACAGCAGGATTCCAATAAAGCAGTGAAAGGTCGTTATGCAAGCGCGCACTTCTCGGTAGATCGAACTTCGATATATAACAGTCTACCGGATGATGAACTGGCCTACCACTGCGGGAGTGCAACATACACGAAGGAAGCTATAGCCAAACTTGGGACATATCCTAACAATAGTACAGTGGGCATTGAGATGTGCATTGAAAAGGATGGCAGTATTCATGAAGATACATTTAATAACGTTGTAGACCTCGCGGTATACCTAATCAGGGAACGGGGCTTTCCACCCGTCTTCTTCACACATAAAGAAGTGGTTGGATGGAAGGAATGCCCGCTGCCATGGATTAAACAACCAGGTGAATATGAAAGATTTAAGCAAGCAGTACATATAAAATTAAACCCACTGCAAGAAATAGCAGTCACGGAGGATGATGATATGAATACCGTTCTTAATTACGCACAATGGGCCTGGAATGAACTTGATCAGTACATTGGAGATGCCTACAACGACAAGGTGATTGAAGATTGGGCATGGGTAGAGAAGGTACGCAAGAAGAAGTTAACCTATGGAGAGTTGCTGTTACTGAAAGTTTTAATTGATGAGCGCAGACGTAAAAAGTCCTGACCTAAAGTACATCTCAGATAGAGGTTATGCCTGTCTGCTGGTTAACCAGGAGTTAAAGTGTGCTGGATCTTTCAAAAAATAAAAATGTTGTATAATCACGATATGATCAGGATACTCAAGTTCATATTGGGTCTGAATCGAGGATTCATCGACGACTCCAATAACAGCGAGTTGATTTGTTTCGATCACATGTGTTGGTGTGGGTGAGCTCATACAACCATCCTTTCGTTTATTAAGTCAGAGTCAACAGGGGCGATGGAGATGTCCATAGTCCCTAGATGACCTATACGAGGCAGGATGGGGAAGGTTAAACTGATCCGTTTCAAAAAAGGTTCAAATTCAAAAAAAACCAGAACCCCACGTCGAATGTGATGTGGGGTTCTGGTTATGTAACTACTCTTTTGAGAACGTGTCCAGGGCCTCATCTGTAAGATGGAGTTCTGCGAAAGCCCTGCATATCTTTTGGAAAGATCTAATGGTATTTGTCTCATACAACATCTCAATGGGATCAAAACCTAACATGACAAGCGAATCCACAAGTTCTGTCTGATCTACTTCTGTATGGTGGAGCGCTTCAAGCATGGTTTCAATAACTGCTAAAAATAAAATGGCTTTATTCACTGTCTCGATTGGTGTCCCCTCCTTCGTAATACTACTAGAATAAGCAGAGGAGGACAGAAAATAACGAGAAATTCCAATTTCTCAGTGATGAATCTATTCAATCTAAAAGTGTGGAGAGAATAACTGGTTGTTGTAAATTAAAATCTGATGATAAGCTCTCCTTTGTATGTAAGATTAAGCTTTTTCGTTTACTTCGTGGAGAATGGAATCAATTAATTCATCATCAATCAGAGTGCTAGCTTTTTCGAGTGCCAACAGAATACCTTGCGGTTGTTCAAAAAAGACTGTAGAGAGAATAGGGGCAACTTCATCTAAATTAATCTTCTCAGCTTTGACCATACTGATCAAAGCAACAACGATCTCATGTCCCTCCACGTTACCTTCCATAAATCTTGTTCGTAAATGAGTTGCTACTATTTCGGTCTTTGACTGCGAGTACGCCATTACATTTCCCTCCAACGGTTTGAATATCTTAGCAGAGCTCCTCTTCATGCAAGTTTAAACCAGGTTAGATTAGGAGTTATCTTAACAATAATAAGGCAGATAGTTTAAATTATCAACAGCTACTAAGTCAATAAAATCGGATTTGGAATCACAGTTTTATCCAGAAAAAAAGACCCGGAGAGGGTCATTTTTTGGGTCTGCCTTCCCAATAATCAGGAAATCCGTTGTAATCCCATGCGTTCAGATTTTCGCTGTCGGCTTGAATGGTAACATCTGCTCCGGAACCAAAGTCAACACCTACGGTTTGCAGTTCTTTGGCCTTAATAACCAGTACCTTGCCGGGTGCACCTGCACACACCAAAGCAAGCTTCCACGGTGTCTGTTGGTAGATATTTTCCATTTGTTTGGATGCTGTGCTCACATGAGACCACGAGGGGCAGTCCACCGTTCCCACGATGCTTGTCCACCCGTATCTCCGCTCCAGAACTTCTCGATATTGCTCGGCCTTGGCTCCGCAGATCAGAATAGGCATGGTCTTGAATGTTTCGTAGAATAACTTGAATCGGGCGATGTAATTATTCTCAAAAGCATAGAAGGTCTCTCTGGGCTCAACTTTGTAATATTCAAGGCACATATCGAATAACGGCTTGAAATACCAGTGATCTGTCTGGATCAGATGTCCGACGTAATCCGCTTTTCGCAGGCAGTGTACGATAATTTCTCTCGCACTTGCATTGGGTAAGGTTATCCCGCAATAGGTAGGGTCGTTCAACCAGCCGTAATGAGACTTGATGAAATCCATAGTCAGAACGGTATCGTGGGCCAGAATGGTGTTGGAAGCATCCCCAAATCGAACAGAAGCATGGGCTTCTCCATCAGAGGCCATTTGGAACCAGTTGTGGATTAGTTCTACACTCCCCAACATGCCTGTCACCTTCTTCCCATGTGTGAATAATGGTTTCTTTGGAATACATATTCATCAACTCCTTCTGTACTAGAATAGGAAAAATGCTTCGTTCTCTCTCTTCTTTTGAGGAATCACTCCTTTTTTGTTCAATGTGCGAAGGTTATTGAGCAACAGTCTAGACTATGTAAAAAGGGAGAGGGGATGGACTGTGAAAAACGTATTTATAGGTAGTCCTGTACGTAATCGGGCTTGGATTATGGAACGGCACTTGCAATCACTTGAGCAACAAGCAGTGCAGAAGCATTATATGTACATCCTGAATGATAGTGAAGATCAGACGGAGCATATCCTTGATTGTCATCAGATTCCTTATCTGACTCATAATCTGGGGAGAACATATGGTCATATACGTGGACAATATTCCTATCACAACCTGGCGTTGTTGAGGAATATGCTTCTAGATGAGTTTCTGAAATCGGACTGTGATTATCTGTTCTCAATTGATACGGATATCATCATTCCTGAGGGTAGCCTACGGCAGTTAATGGATAATGACAAAGATATATGCGCAATGCTTATACGGAATCACCCAAAATTGAAGGCTCATAATGCAATGAGCGGCGGAAAACATATACCTGAATTCAAAGCGGGTTTGTTCCCGGTAGAACTGACAGGTGCCGTATATTTGATTAAGCGTGAAGTGATCGAAGCTGGGGTTCGTTATGGTTCCCATCCAACAGGTGAAGATGCACCATTCTGTGAGCAAGCTAGAAGATTGGGATTTCAATTGTTTGTAGACACTCGGTTGCGTCCCGTTCATGCCTATGCGGAAGGGGTGGAGTTGATTGCTCAATTGGCTGCTTCGTAGAAAACAACGAGAAAATCCGGTTTTTGAAAGTATAGAAATGACCATTGTTTACCCGCCTGCACTTGACTGGAACCTCTTGTTCCAACGTCCGCAGCAATTGATGACCGCCTTCTCTAATATTCCAGGTATACGGGCTATATTTATCAATGAAGAAACGTACAGAAAGCAGACCCGCCCGATTGAAAAGTTAAATGAGAATCTGTTCCTTGTGCAAAAAGGTGTGAACTACGATCACCTGGTGAAAGGAAAGAAGGTACTCTGGTTCTCGAATCCAGGTCAGTACAATTATTCGGATGGACGGAAGTTTGATTTTACCGTATTTGATTACCTTGATAATTCGGCTGATGAGTTTGCTGTGTGGAAATCCTACATCCCGAAATGTTTTGACCGTGCAGATCTTATTGCGACGACTGCGAAGGTGATGTACGAGGCACATAAACATGACGGCAAACCAATCTTTATGTGCCCTAACGGGGCAGATTACCAACATTTTGAGAAAGCGCGGACAATTCTGCCCAAACCGGCCGACTTACCCGATGTTCATGATGGGCAAAAGATTGTGGGTTTCCACGGTGCAATGGCATCGTGGGTGGATTATTCGCTGATTACCGCTATTGCAGATAAAGGTTATCGTGTTGTTTTGATTGGAAACAATGCCCTCTATCAAAAAAATATTGTGCATCCCAATGTGACTTGTCTTCCGCACAAAGATTATAAAGTGCTTCCCGCCTACATTGCTCAATTCGATGTTTGTATCGTGCCATTTAAGTTGACAGAGATGATCCGTGGCTGCGATCCGATCAAGTATTATGAATATTTGTCTGCGGGCAAACCTGTGTTGACAACGCGTATGGAGGAAATTGTTCATAAGTACAGCGATGTAACTTACTTTATGAATCAGCATAATTGTGGATTGATGTTGGAGAAAGCGATTCGTGAGAATAGTGCTTCCAAAATTGCGGCAAGAGTAAGGGTGGCTAAGTCTAATAGTTGGGATGGCAGGGCAATGGATGCCGTGAAGATGATTAATCAGGTCATAGGAGGTATGAAAAATGAAAAAGATATTTAAACGAATGTTTGGTAGCCAATCGACTACACCGACAATTGAGCTTGAAGAAATAGAGATTGACGCGACGGAGTTCAATGTTACGACATACACCCCAAACACGGATACAACGATTGTATATCTGCCTGCGATCGATTTCCATAGTGAACGATTCGGGCGTCGACCACAACGGCTGTTAAAAGCACTCGCGGAAGTAGGCTACAATGTAATATATATCAACTCCAGTGATGAGTTCTATCAGGTTGATGCCTTGGAGTATCCATATCCGGAGCTTCCAAACTTTGTCGTAGCCCGTGTGGGCCAGAATGTCCGTACGCTGTTTCAGGGTGATCGCGTGATCTACTGGGTGAACGATAGCCGGCTGGCAAGTTCTGTCGAGACAGCCTATCCTGATCTAGTCGTATTTGATTCGTTGACTGATCCGGATCAGTACGAGAAGCACAAACACAAGATGGAAGCTGTTGCTGACGTTGTCTTCATTACACCCGAGAGAATCTATGAGCATGGCAAATATTGCTCGCATGTTCATCTGGTTACTGCCGATGAATTTGAGATCAAGGAACGTGCAGAACAGGTAGCGCAAATTATAGATGCTTTGCCAAACAGAATGGCCCCTCTAATGTAGGGGTCTTTTCTTTGATCATTATCGTTAGGGATTGAAGATAGCGTTCTACACTATAAAAAGCAGAGACGGCGAACAGCCAGACGGGTTAAACGAAATGGATCTCCCGATCATCAAGTCCTTTAACCTGATCCCGGCTTAAGCAAGTCTCCGTAGCTAAAAATACATACTATCCTAAGGAGTGGACTGTTCAATGGCTAAAAAAATGATTATCAAAGGTGTAGGTACGTTTATGGCTAAACGCCTTCCAAAAGATCCGATGGGCGAAATTGAGGTAGTTACCCTGGGCACCCTGCAAGATCTGAAAATTGACCTTAACGTGGAGCTTGAGGACATCTTTGGTGGTGACGGTCTGTTCGCCATTGATGTACTGGTGAAGTCGAAATCGATCGAAGTATCGGCAACAGATGCTAAATTCGATCTGGATGCGATCCAGCTGATGATGGGTTCAACGGTACAAGAGCAAGTGAAGTCTTATGTATGGGTGCTGAATGAGCAGTCTACAGTGGCTGCAGGCGTTTCCAATTCTGGATTTGCGGAAGCCAAACCGAAGCATGCGAGTGAAATCTATGGAAGCAACGGTGGCATCACGGTTCGTCTCAAAGATTCCAACACGTTGTTGAAACAACTCACTTCGAAAGGAACGGCCGTGGAACCCAATGCGTTCTTCTACGACGAAGCAAATGGTGTAGTCATCCTGAATGCGGTCCATATCGGTAAAGAGATTGTGTTGAATTACAAGCGAGATCAAATTGTAGACATGGTTGATCTGTTGGTTGACGAAGTACCATTCCCGATCTCTGTCATTCATCACGGTACGTTCCAGCAAAAAGATGGTTCGTATGCAGGTGTTGAAACCGAGCTGTACATGTGCCGTGCAAAAGGTACATTCAGCATCAATGCCCAGCGCGCTGCCGCTTCTGCTTCTGCAATCTCCTTGCAGATTCTTGATCCTGAACGTGCTGACGGAAAAATCGGAAGTATCAAACGCTTCAGCGCACCAAGCAAGATCTAATATCTAAATAAGGTTGATTGCTCCTGGCAAGGTATCAAACGGCATCTGTGTCCTCCCCTTCACAGAGCCTTGCCTTGCCAGGTTTTTTATTATATGGGGGAGAATGTCCTGGGGAGGTCTTTAAATTCATGGAAACAGAACAAGAAAAATCCGAGCGTGAGCTTGCGGAAAAGCTGAATGAGGAAGCGGCGAAACGAATCAAAGATGATCCGGAAAACAAACGGGTGACTCCGGAGGAAGTGGAAGCTGCTGAGCGTGCATTCTTTGAAGATGATGAGATTATTACGCTGCGGGATCGACGGAAATATCGTATTCCGCCATGTAACCTGAAGGATGCCCGCCGTCTGATGAAGTTGCTAAAAACGGTGAATATCGATGCCATTATTCTTAACTTCATTCCGACTGAGAATGATGAACTGGATGAAAAGCGGCAGCAGGATTTATTTGATGTATTGGCAATGGCATTCAAAAACTATCCACATATCGTGACCAAAGATGAGCATGGTGAGTATATCATCAATCGAGAGTATCTGGATGAGTACCTTGATCTGAACACAGCTCGCAAAGTCATTGATATGCTCATTGGACTCAATGGTTTAAAAAAGTAGAACGCACCGAGGGGGAGTCTTTGGAGGGAACCGAAATCCGTGATACGGAAACACAGGAACCTGTTCACTGGGGAGAAATCTTCTTCACCCTCCATAAACACTGTGGGCTGAACAAGTGGGAGATTTGGGAGTACACACTCCCTCAGGTTGCGGAGCTGTGCAAGTCAGCCGAGAAATATATTCAATTTGAGGTTGAGCTTATGACAGCACCTCTTCGCATGTTCGGTGGCGGTGGGGGCGAGGAAGTCGAAGAAGATGGGACCGTCAGACGTAAAAGAACCTTCAATGACGAGGATTACGCAGAGATATCAGAAGATGATATCGGTATGCTTGCACAAGCGCTCGGAGGATAAGAGAGAGATATCCCGTTTTGCCTAAATGAAGGTAGAACGGGATTTATGCATAAAGGCGGTGATTCTTTTGACTGAAACAGAAGGACAAGGAGATAAACATTCCTTAACACAAGAAATATTAACGGATAAGGATCAATTAACTGGACAAAACGCAGTACTGAAAGAGAGTTCCCCTTCAGGCGTTAGCACACTGATTAGACGAGTGGAGACAATCAGAAGTGATATGCAGTCGCAAATGATTGAAACACTGACGACCGATTTGGAGCACTTTTATCGTGGAGCGTTCAGTGAAATGAAGGATGTATCTGCAGCTGGCTCACAGGGGTTGATAGACTCCGTGATGAATACGATGAAATATATTTCAGCAGGTGAAACCAAGGGGTATTCAACAACATTACTTAAGAAATCCCTTGACTCGTCGCAGCAGATGGATCAACAGATAAGCCGGGCCGACCAAAATTTGGAGCTTAGATCGTCTGGGACTACAAATGGCAGTGGGCAATTCACACAAACCGGAACGGTCAAAAATCTGCAACGAATTGCACTGAAACATGGTATGGATCAGGAAGATGTAGGTCTTGCCTATCGTATTGGTTCTCGTAATTATGATCATTCATCTGAAGCTGTCGCGTTTGCTGAAGAAGTAGCCAAGCTGCATTCAGTGGGCAATATGGATGTAGAACAGACGGCAACAGGTCTGGAAGCTGTTACTCCGGCATGGGGAAGCAGTAGCTTTGATCTGTCCCAAGTCACAGACATGATGATCAGAGCTTCAACGATGTTGGATGTTGGCATTCAGGACTTGATGGATATGATGCGTCAGACCCTTCCAATGGCTGGTAACCCTGATGGAACGCTTGCACAAGAGGATGCATTAGCCAACTGGATTAGCAAGGCTGGATTGTTGGTTCAGTCAAAAGGAGATCATCCTCAGCAGGGCTTTGCATCGAATCGAGTTAGATTCGATCTTCTTGCTGAACAATTGAAGGCTACGGATGCAAACGCGTCGGTCCATCAGCGCACTGGAAGCAGAGACAACCTTCAATTCCGACAACGAGAGATCGAAATCGCATTTCAGATTGCAACACATGAGGCGATGCAAGGGTTGAAAGAGGAATTTGCCGAGCTGGGCGATTATCTTATCGCAGTCATGCGGTTAATTGGAGATCGTACGGGTGGCATTGTTGATCATATGGAAGTGCTTAACCGAATTATGGATGAAGTCGGAGTTCAGGTTGCGTGGGATAAGTTCGGTGAAGTGATGAATGAAGGCGATCAGAAGCGATACAGTGCTACAAATGCGGATCCAGGGAAAGTCGAAAATACGGGGAGCGATGTTCCCGAGCCACTTCGAGTCACGGATGTGCAACGTGCTGGTGTAGCGCAAGAAATGGGCAGACAGCAGAGTCGTCTGCAGACGCTGGAACATCGCAGAACAGAAATTCAAAGTAGGGCCGCCTCCAAGCAAGATGATGTACTTCAGGCACGGACTAACCGAGATCATCAACATAAAATGTACAATCAGGCTATACAAAATGGGGATACAGCGGCTTCTCCCATTCATGCAGAAAAACGTGACGAAGCTGAGAAGCGAGTCAAAACGTATAGTCGAGAACTTCTTCTGTTGCGAGAAGAAATGCATTCACTCGATATTCAGATTGCAAAGACGAAGCGAAGTCTTGAGTTTCTTGGGCGAGAGCTGGATGACACGAGTAGAGCAATGATGCAACTTGAACACCAAGCTAGAGTTTTGATGATGGCGATGGATGACATGGACCTGGATGCAGTTGAACTACGAAACAAGTTGTATTTCCTTAATGCTGAGTTTACATACGGTTCAACCGATGTTCAGCGCTACGAATCCGAGATCCAGAAGCTGCGTAAACAGTCAACTCTATTGAATGACGCTCTCTCCACATTGAGAACCGAAGTCAATGAGTTAAATGCTTCTTTTAGACAAGGCATGATCGATGCTACAGCATACATATCCAAACTGAAGGAACTTGAACAGCTTCAGCTCGCGAGTATGATGAGTGGTCCAGGAGGATTATTAGTTACTCAAGGTGCAGGAAGCGTTGGATCCCCTGGATCCCCTGTTAAGGATGACAAGGAAGAACCCAAGAACAAAACCTTTGTAGCTCGTCATGAAGACCTGATCAAAGATGTCATGAAAGACGCGATAATGGATGAATTCAATCCGGGGGGCGACTCGAAAAAAGGGAATAAAAACACACCCAAAAGAGGCCTTCTTTCCAGATTTAAGGATATGAAAGATACAGGCAATCGCAAAGCATTTTTTGATAGCAATGCCCCGATCCGTAATAAAGATGGAAATATTCTTCGAGATAGACAAGGCAACTCGATTACTCAGCGTGACATCAATGCGGAGCAAGCTGCCCGTGGGATTAAAACACCCGGAAAATTTTCGAAATTAGTCAAATCCGGCGGGAGATTATTGAGGCCTTTAAAAGCTGTACCAGCACTTGGGTTAGCGATGACCGCTATGGATGTCGTCTCTGGTCTTGTCGATCCATTAAACAACATGGGTAAGTCAGAAGCGGAGAAGCAGAGTATTCGCGCAACCAATAAAGAAGAGTTGGCCAAAGATTTCAAGGATATGGAGCAGTCATCTTTTGTAGGGAAAGTGTGGAAAGGGTTAAACCTGGGGATGGATGCCGCTGTGTCTGGCACAATGAGTTCAATATTCGGAAAAAGTGCTACCAATAACAAGTTCGGGGATTACTGGAAGGGATTTAAGGCGGTTTGGAGTGAAGATGGCGGAGATGCAGTTGAGAAGAAACTGGGCAAGGAATACAACTACAAGCAGGAGAAAAAAGAAGCCCAGATTCAAATGGATAAAGAGTCTGGAAAACCGCCTGGGGACAACAAGCAACAACAACAACCGCAGATACAATACATTCAACCTCAAATGCAGTATATTCCTGCTGCGGGCGGAATAGGAACTATTGCTAACGGTTATAGGCCTCAGCCGCAAAGCAATGGTATTGATGAAATGATCGCCAAGATTAATCGGCAGCTTAACAAATCGACAAGTGATAACGAAACCAATTACCAAGTCACTCGATCCCGTCTGTTGATTAGTGGTGTTCGCGAAGATTCTGGTCAGATGCGTGCGCTAATGGAGAAATATTTGCAAGAGAATATCAAGTTCTTCGATAAGGCCATTGCAAATTTACAGAAGACGTACGACAAGATGGCTGAAGGTAAGGATAAAGATGAGCTGGGCCTGGAGATCAATGAGAAGAAACAGCAGAAGGCACAATCAGAGCTTGAACTGAATGGTGTTAAAAACAGCCAGATTGATGAGCTTAGACGCAAGATGAATGATCAGTTTGAGTTGACGCAGTTGGATTATGATAAACGAATGTATGATCTCCTTGCGGCTAATGGGGGTAAGGAAGATGCACCAGAATTAATTGCATTGAACAAATCCCGTGCATCTGAAATGAACTCACAAATAAGTTCGATCAAGCAAGATTGGAAGAATCTGTTGAATAGTGGTGTGTTTAAACCGGGCTCGGATGAATATATGCAGATTTTTAAACAAATCCAATCATTGGGTGTAGAACAGTCCAAAAATTTGTATGAAATTAGCAAAAAAATGGATAAACCGATATCTTCATTCAACATTCCAGCAGGTCTTAAGGTCATGGATTACTTTGACTACATGACGACGAACAATACACATAAAAGTGTGATGGTTGGCTCGGGGGATGTTACGGTTCATGTGAACATCGATAATATGACAGGCAGCACAAAAGATGTGGAGAGACTTACATCTACGTTGGACAAGACACTACGGCAGAACAGTCCTGGTATTGCAAACCGAATGGCCAGCAATGTAGGTGCAAGAATGGGAAGCAATCATATCCCCAGATAAAATAGGTAAGGAGGAAATCTGATATGACTCAGCAAGATCCGTTTGGCTTAGTTAATGACCGGTATAAAAGAAAGCTGTATGTAGATACAGGCATGAAGTTTGAGCCAGTGAACGGAAGAATTATTGATCCGTACTCTTCACCTTCGCCCAATCCACAAGTGAGGGAAATTAAAATGATTAATGCTCCCTCACATTTTCATCAGATGGGCGTGTCTTCGTACAAGGCCATCATTAACATCTTGTTTAAAGATAAACAATCCTATCACGACTACGCCATGTACGTAGGCTGGACACACAAATTTTATGATGAGAAGGGCAATATTTATGTTGGTGTAGTAGAGTCCATCAAAGTTGACCCTATTTTCTACCATCAGGATACGATGGATAAAGATCAGAAGGGGTACAAGGTCGAATTGACCATGACCCTGATCAAAAAAGATGGTTATGACCGTAAGAGTGCCATACAGTTTCAGGATTTACAGACGACAGAAGGGAAGGACCACTGGGCAAGAGATTCCATTGAACGCTTGGCTGATTTGGGACTGACGGTTGTAACACAATTGGATGGCACACCCATTCTATATTTCAGACCGGAAAACTTCATAACCAGAGCAGAGTTTGTTACTTTCCTGATGCGTACTAAGCGTTTGCTGGAACGAACAATTCGAGAGTAGGGTGACCTACTCTCTTTTCTGTCTATTCTAAAGATAGGAGGTGTTTATCATACGAAAATGGGTTGATGTAAACGAAGGGGACTGGTTCTATAACGATGTTATGGAAGCCACGAATATGGTTTTGGAAGATGGTGAAGTCTTTGTGGCCGGAATCAACTATAACAAGTTTGAGGAAGGCAAGCCTTTTGTATATGAAGAAATCAAAGGGAAAGCGGGGCAAACCTCATTTAGTCTGCCTGTGCTGATTAAACCAACAGATGACAATCCACTGTATGTGTTTATTGATGGTGTTCAAACGATCTACCAAACGGCTGAAACCAATAGTAAGGGATTAACTGATGTGGAGTTGTATACGGGTGTAAAAGCAGGACAGGTGGTGTCCTTCTGTAGTTATGGTGAACCGTTGCTGGACAGTGCTTGGAAAAGGCCGCCCGTCTCCTGGACTGGAGATCTGCCCAGAGCTGAACTTAGTGCAGCGACGACCTATTTCTACGATCCATTCAGTCGTAATCATCAGGAATATTTGTATGCAGCAGGCCAACCGCTTCGCAGACTCAGTATTCCTTCCGAGGTATGGGGTGATACCAAGGGGGATGCCGCGGCGGTAACCAAAATTGCAACAAAGGCTATTGGTTACCGAACGGATGTATATTGTGTCAGCCCGGGGGGATCGGTGTTTCTTCCTTTTAATCTGAACGGTGTCACTTGCAAGTTCAATTATTGGACGAAGAATAACAAATTCAAGAGTGAAGATATCAAAGCGACAACCCTCAAACCAGCATACAACAATTGTTTCTTTCCTAATGCCATTATACAACGGGGAGAAGCCTTTCATCTGATTAATAAGTTACGCAAGGTGTTCTATGCCAGATTTACGGACATGGAAGCACCAACGACGGAGATTAATCAGCCTATTACGGCATTTCAAGGTCAACGGGTTTTTAGACTTAACGGCAATTATCCAGCAGGTAAAAAGAAACTTAAAGTTACAGTGAAATTTAAAGACGAAAAAAAAGATAAAGACCAAGAAACACCGACTTATTCGGAAATTGACAACCACACGGTTGTTTTTAATCAACCTTTCTCAGAAGGCGACGAAGTGACATTCTATTATCTCAAAGATGTGAGCGAAAGGTTCGCAGACGTCGGCAAAGATTCGGCCATTTATTATCGGGACAAAGAGGAGCGAGTTGTACAGAACAAGGATGCCTTCTGGAAAATAGCCGTCTCAGAAATGGAAGACGAAACATTTGCGAACAATGATCCACTAATTGCTGGCATTCCGATCAATAACAAGCTGGATGGTGCAGCGATAGTAACAGATATGGGGAGACCTACAAATGGCACAGAGCAGGCAGAGGTATGGTTCCTTGGGAATTCCGCTATGACCCGGGCTGAAGCCGTAGCTTTCCTGGACCGATTCATGAAATGGACCATCGAGCGATTCAAGTAAGGGGGAGATTACAATATGATTCCAATTTCGGATGAGGTTATGAATGTGCTATCCCAGCGTCTGAAGCTGGGTGAAGGAGCGCTTCCCAATATCCGGGTCGAAGTAGATCGGCTGGCATTTATCCCGGGACGGACAGAAGAGTTCAGGCATATCGTAACCGAGCAGGTACCCATCATCAGTACAGAATCCGTTTGGGTGGATGAGTCGAGTAATGGTATATATAACGGTTCGACTCAAGCGAATGCTCAGGAGATTTTTTTTCCGGTTAAGGGTAAAACGATTGATAGTATTACAGTTACAGATAATTTTGGCTCTCCTCGTGATAAAGGTACAAGAATTCATAAAGGTATTGATTTGTTTGATGAGATTGGAACGCCGATTTTGGCTGCATGGGCTGGAAAGGTTGTTCGAATATCCTATAGTAAAACAAAGGGTGCTGGTAATGCCGTAAATATAAGACATGCAAACGGTGTAATCACTAAGTATTTCCATTTAAAAGAGATACTCTGTTCGGTGGATGATGAAGTAGCTCAAGGGGCTGTCATTGGAACACTAGGCAATACGGGTGGCGTATATACCGGTGGTCATAAGGTGTCTGCGGCTGAACGTGCGGTGGGCAAGGGACGACATCTACATTTTGAAATTTGGGAAGGAGTCAATCCAACAACGAGAACTGGAGAAGGTGGTAAGGCAGTTAATCCTCAATTGTATTTCAAGGGACAGCGCAAGTTGCACGGAAATGCGAAAACAACATTTACTGATATAAAGCCGGTTCAGGTCGAAGGATATCCTGGAGAGATCAAACTGAATGAGAAGTTCGACAAGCGAAACTGGCATGAGAAAAACGTTTATACAATCGGATTGAAATTTTTGGATTATGCCAAGATTGAATCGGGCTGGACTATGTTTGATTCAGGAGGCAAGTTGCTATACACCTTTGAAGGCAAAGCTGCCGTAGCTGAATTTGAGATTAACGTTACGAAACTGAGTATGCCTACGCAAGGGCTGCTTAGTATTGGAATGGGGACTAATTTTAGTGAAGTGGAAGGGGATTCTTTCGCTGTGGTGATTGATGGTAAAACGTATGCCTTTGTCAATAAGTTTAACGGGGCATATGATCTGACCAAACTCACGGAATTGAATAATATTGTGATCCCTGCAAAAGCCAAGAGTATCAAGATTAAGGTGACCTATGGGGGCAAACAAAACCCCACTGTCCCAACCGGGTCTGTTCCTGCTTCGAGTAAGAAGTATAAAAAATTCGCCATTGATTATATTCGCATACAAGAGTTGTTACCTGCTCCGTTGAAGAATCAAAAGAGTGAAGAAGGGCTCGATCCGTCTAAAGGATATTATCAAACGAACAGCTACGGAGATTTTATCAATAATAGAAGGACAGAGACGGATGTTATTCAGGTCGGGTCTTTTGTCTATATGGACACGCAGGTTCTTCCCAATATCATTAGTGCCGAAATCGATGATCAGTTTGATTCTGAAGCCAGGGAAGCACGGCTGACCATCTCCAATCCGAGAGGATTCTTCTCCCCGGATTATAATCCTGCTCATTTTCCTGAGCTTGGGGGTGTGCCGTCTCCATGGTCTTATTTCGCAAACGGATTCCATATCGGGGTGCTGAGTGAAAATACACCGATACGCATATATATGGGATATGGTCAGCACATGATGCGGGTATTTACTGGACTGATTGACAAGGTGGACATCAATGGCGAAGGCTCCACGCTGGAGATTACGGCCCGAGATATGTACAAGCGCATTATCGAGAAAGTCATTTCCGAGAAAAAAGCTTATCCAGAAGTAGATGAGATTGATAATGTGCCAGATCCGGTGCCGCCTGCAGCAGTTGGCACGGACCGGACATCATCCATAATTCAGGCCGCACAGGCCCAAGCTGAAGCGTATGGTGTACCTGATCATAAGTTTTTGCTTGCGATATGCAGGCACGAGACCGTTCTCGGAACACAAGGTAAGGGTAAAGATGAGAACGGTAGCTTTATTCTTGGATATGGCTGTCCTAGTAAAAGCGAGTGCAATCCCCTTTACAAGGGAATTCAGGAGCAAATGAAGCGCGGAGCAGAACGGATGTCCAAAGCACTAGCTTCCAGAGGTAAAAAAGTGACTTCAAAAGCCGATGTACTTTATTTCCACAATGGTGGAGACATTGCTCCCATGACCTGGAGTCAAGATCGGGAGAATTGGGTGGACAAGGTATGGACCTATTATCAGGAGATGCTCGCAGATCCGGCAAGCTGGACCATTACAGCAACCTCCACCCCGGCAGTTACACCAACACCAGCTCAGCCTGTAGAATTTGAAAAGCCGGCTTGGGTCAAATCAACGGTTGTACTAGATCTGGTTAAACATGCGGGTATGGTGGGTTGGCGGGCAACCAGTGAGGATCGCTCTTATCCTGACTACGTGATTGACGAGACCTATCTGATTGAAGTGAATCAAAAGACGGGCAGGGTCATTGTCCCCGTACCGGGTCAGGAAGGTGAGTTTGAAGTCAAGGACGCAAGCACTGTGCTGACACCGAACGGATGGCTTAATCCATTTATTGAGGAGTATGGCAGGACGTTTGAGCAATGGTCTGCCAAAGTTACGGAAGCTGTTCAGGAGGTGATCTCGGAGATTCCCTATCGAAGCTATTGTGACCGTTATGGTACGTACCGACTGGAGCGCCTGAATTATGACAAACCGGTCGTGGCAGAGTTTTCCGAGAATGACAATCTGATCTCCATTACCAAATCCACGGATTGGTCCAGAGGAAGAAGCCACATTGTTGTTATCGACTCGAATGATAGTCAGAGCAGTTTCGTGGACAAGGAGATTCTGCTCGAACTCAAAGGAGAAATCCGAACCATGGTGCTGGCCGTTCCTTGGGCGAAGACGGTTGAAGCCAAGAGACAGGTGGCAGAACGAGCTTTTTTTGATATGAAACGGATGTGCCGTACGCTACAGGTGTCCATTCCTGCGAATCCTGCGCTTGATCTGCTCGACAACGTTATTGTGACGGATAAAACGACCACCACACGAGCTGTATATACGATTAAAAGTATTAAAACCAGTTATTCGGTTGACCGTGGCATGTTACAGGTCATTGATATGATGTGGGCAAGAAAGGGAGTGATGGTGTAATGGCCGGCATTGTGAATGAAAATATTGTATTTCCCGTGCTGGATCTAATCCACCGGGAGCTTCGCAAATATAGCAGTATCTCCAATTCGAATGTTTCTCCCCTTGAAGGTGAACCTTCCGTTACATTATATCGGGAGCACATGCAGGACCCGGACAGGGTGACTGGAGCAGACCTCTTGTATGAATCGGCATGGAAGGTTTCGATCTGGATGAAGTTTGGCTCAGAGGATGAGGAAGACTTTCCTTCCGGAGTGGGCTATTCCCACCCGGATTATGATTATTACAAGTATTTCAGACTAACGCAGGTGACGGCCCGTACATATGATCCGAGTGGAGAGTCGATGTTCACTTACAATATTGGTCTAAATTATGATGACGAAGGACGCTTAACTGGAACGAGCGTAAGTCGTATATAACATGTAGGAGGTGGTTCCATGGCATTTAATGTATCTTACATCGCGGGTGGCGTCATCGACAAAGTGCGCGAGCTGCCGTACCCACACTTCAGTAAAAAGACGATCCCGTTCATTCGGGGACAGATGTTGGACATTCCGGCGGCCAAGACCACCAAGTCTGATACGTTCACCTTGGCGTATGACACAGAGTTTCTGAGCATTGCATTTGCTGCGAGCCACTACTGTGTCGGCGATTACTGGGAGCTGATGATCGGGACTGAAAAGGTGTGCCGCACCATTTATGCGAAGGAACTTCCCGAGTCGGTTTCTATGGGGAACAGTTTCGGAATTGTCTACCCGATTCCGGCGGGGACGACCATTAAGTTTGACTTCTACAACGCGGTGGCTGAAGCCAAGTCGGTCTGGTACAACATCAAATTTTTGAGATAAGGAGGGTGACGATGGCACTGCAAAAACCGCAGACGAACTTTGCCGCTTATATTGACGGAGAGTCGGAAGCACAAAAACTAATCAACACGCTGGCCGATGAAATCGTAGGTGCTGATATTCCCAAAGTAGAGGGCGGGATTGACGCCAATCGCTGGGAGAAGGTATACGAATCTAGCGGAGCTGAGTGGGTGACCTACAGTAAAAGTTATCACAAAGGTATTGTTGGCATGTACACCCATTCGGATGGAAATCAGTATGAAGTATACAAAATTCCGGATTGGACTGAAGCCAAAAATTACACAGGAGAATCTGCCTTAGATGCGGATGGGTGTTTATGGGAAGTAAGACAAACCTATTTTGACGAATCAGCTGAAGGTATGACTCAACCTGGCACAGCAAACATCGGAAAAACTTACGGCAATTATAAGACAGGACGTAAAATTCAGGTTGTACAATTCAATTACAAAGATGCTCAGACAAATGAAACAATATATGTTGATGTTCCTGGTTGTTTGGTAACTGTTGTTGTAGATAATTCAGTTCCTGATGGGTACAGAGCATATCTGGTACGACAGGTGATTGGAAACCTGGATGGCACAACAAAACCAACAAAGGAATGGAATCAGTTTGAGATTGTCACAGAGATGCCTACAGATTGGGCATATGCAATCAAGCTAGTGTCTAAAGGCAAGTACCAATACAACTTAACCAGAAGAGTTAACGACTATCAATATAATCCTTACTGGGCTTGGGGTAATATTGTGGATTATTCCTATGAACCTGTAAAGCAACTTTACAAGTTCGATGAACTGTTCTATACAGCTGATGTATTGAACAATGTAACTGCTCAGACCGTAGTGAAAGCAACTCCTACAGTTCCCACAGGGATTCAGGTTCGAGATTATTATGTCATGTTTGAACAGCCAGCCCATGACTGGAATTACATTAACATCTACTATGGAGAAGGTTTCGAGGGGAAAGTTGCTCAAGGAAGCCAGCGCGAAACGTATGATGGGATCTGTGATCCTGCAACCATAACGATTGGGAAGGCACCTACAGTCATTGACCAATTGAAGGCACATTATATGTATTTGACATGGAATGATTCATCAGCCATTAAACCTTTCATCCCACCGTCCACGAAGTGGAAGCTCGATTATGACGGCAAGACAGAGATCGTAAGCCCTGCAGCTCGGTTTTTCCACGGACGACATTCTACAACGTCATGGTTGCCTAACAAAAAACGCAGACCGGATTACCTGGTAGCTTACACTTTATCGGTAAACAATGATCGAGTAGTTCTTGTTCTGGAAGGTGATCCTTCACCGAATATTCACAGCTATTACCGCAGTTTTGGATACATAGGCAAGATCGTTCCGTTCAATGATTACGACCATGGAGGCAACTTTGGTGTCACTGTAGGTATGGGTGATCTGCGAACAGATATGACAGGTTATACGAAAAATGATATTCTCACGGATCTTAATCCGGATACCTATGCCGAATACGGTGAGTACACTTCAAATGGTATGGACTCCATGTCCATGTTGAAGACACGCAGTAATGTCTTGTTCCAGCGGTATTACCCGGCATTTATTTCGCATCTTCCGAACTATCCTTCTGTGGGTAAACTTCCCCCGGGCCTCTCGAAATTGATTGTAGATACGGATGGGTTCCAGAAGTCCCTATGGACAGGAAAGTATCACGCGAGCCCAATCTACCTTGTGCATCAGGCAGAAGGATACCGAGGTTATATGGACGGTGTAGTTGCGATATACGACCATAATTTGGTCAATCGCGATGAATTGATCGTAGACACAGAAATTCTGAAAGATCCTTCCAAACCTGCATTGGGTACATGGACAGAGGTTTACAAGTTTTTCAGTATCAAGAGTCCGTTGAATCTATTCAAGCATTCCCCATCACCAGATGTAATTACGATTGCATTTTTGAAAGAGATAAAATAAGGAGGATTACATAATGGCAAATTTTAAATATGTAGAAACAATCACTACTTCACAGGACGTGTTGACAAAACTGAAAGAGGAAGTTACAGGGTTTAAGAGTTTCCCATTTGAATCCACTGCAGGCGAGTCTCAGGAACAAAATCTGTGGGAAGTATTTTACGAAGAAAAGGACAGTAGTGACCGTATTCAGGAACTTATTCTTCGCGGGATCATGACCATTGGAACACAAGCAACACCGATTACTAAACATTTCTATGTAAGTTTCATTAATCATGCTCTGGTACCACGCGTCGTTGCACCAGTTCCAGCCTATGAGGAGCATAGTACGTTGACTGTTCAGCTGCTTGAAGGATTGGAAGGCAGCGAACCAACTACACTACCAGTTACCACTCGCCCTACATTCAAGCTAACAGGACATCCGGTACTCTACCAATGGGCACTGGAAAACTATACACCAACGGATCGGAATAAAGAAAAACCTGTATACATGTATGTAAATGTCATGAACAATCGCTTGGCGATGGTTCTCGTCGCTGACCCAGCAGTAAACTTCCTTGATTACAAAAAATCCTTCCTGTACGCAGGTGCATTGAAACCGTTCAAATACAACCTGAATGACGTAGACGGAAACGTAATGCTGACAGCTGGAGCAGTAATCGAAGAACCAGATATCTCTCAGATTGCAACAACAGGAACGTATTACTACGGTCAATATACTTCTGCAGGTAACAACACACTTCAGATGTTGAAAACCAAATCAGGTATTGAATTCCAGCAGCACTATCCTTCCTTTATCACACAAGCTCCACCGAAAGGTAAAGCTTATCAAGATCCGGAATTGGGGGATACGGGGTTGGAACTGGAGCCTCAAGGCTTCCAGGCGTCCAAATGGACATCCAAATATCACTTGTCTCCGATCTACGTGGTTCACCCTTACGAGGGCTACCGCGGTCAATTCGATAACTGCATCGCGGTTACGAAGCATAATATCCTTCACCTGGATGAGTTAATTATTGATGTGGAAGGCAAGTCCTGGGACCAAGAAGTGTATCGTTACTTCGATACCGATACAGCGCAGAATTTCATGAATCTGTCTGCCAACCAACGTATGGGTGTGGCTATTCTGAAGGAAGTCCGTTATACGGCGTAAGTTAAACTGAATCAAAGCTGAGTCGTATAGATTCAGTGAGAGGGAACTTTCTGAGACTCCACTCAGGGGTTCCCTTTTTTTTAGTTGGAAGGGGGCAGTGACGTGAGTCAAGTAGTCAATAAGTTTGATTTCACCGTTATAGATTACACGACAACTCAGTACGGTTACCTGTTTACAGTCGGAACTACAGGAAGCAGGCCTGAGGATTATCGATTTATATACATGCCTTACAGCCGGTATCCAAGTGTCCTGATGCTTGATTTTTACATGGCAAGATCGATCTCACATGGATTTAATCATCAACTTGTGGAAGCGATTCGCAAGGATCTGGAAGGAGAAGAACGATTTATTGTCCTAAGTGAAGCTAAACAGGATAAAGAAGGACTTCTGCACAGTTCCATGGAAGGATCGAGCTCAGCTACCAAGCAAGGCGATGTCATGGAATTTTCGTTTGAAATGCAGCGGTCTGCGTTAATTGAAGCTTTGGAGATGGATCATCAAGATGAGGGCCACAGACCCGGAGGTTTAAAGGACTCATTCATTCCTGAAGATATGTCAGAGGGCTGGCGCGTAGATAACGATAAAGAGCTGAAGATTGTCCGTAATTTGGGTTTAACTCGTAACTTTGTTAAGAATCTGGATAAGCTGGAGCCTGGAAAAATCAGTTTCAGGGTTAGTGAATTTGGGATGATTGCGGACTATGCAGATAGTGCAGAGCAAGATAACAGCTCTGAACTGGTGATTAAACAATTGATACACTCTGTTCGAAACGATAAACCGGATATGGATGTGGCAGAGGTTTTCGAGAAAGTGGAGAAGATCATTGGACGATCCACACAAAATGAATTTTTGTTAGAAGCCATTCAAGACCACTTCAGAAGTACAGAACTTGAGAGAAGTCTCCAGTCCCGGAAAGTAAGCAAACAAGATGTGGAAATTCTATATCAGGACCTGTTAGGTTTACGTGATGATCATAAAGAAACATTTGCTGATCAAGCTACGATGATTGGGAAAAGGGTAGATGATCATCAGCAATTATCCATTCTCTCTGATATGTCGACTGCTTATATTCGTAGATTTCAGGAAATAAAGTATATGCACCTTGATCGGACGTTGCCGTTAGCCCAAAGAGTGGATAACATTTCACAATTGACACTCATGCATACACTGGGAACAGCTGTGCGAGAAACAACTTTTGGTGGAACGACTACAGGCACAATTGTTCAAGCAATCAGAGACATCGAAGAGAACATGTTTCTTTCACGACTGAATCAGGCTACGCGGGTAATTGAGAATGAAATGACAACTCATGAGAATGTTCTTGCCAAACTGAAGGATCGTCAGTACCCCACTGTTCTACATACCGAAATGAGAAGTACGCGAGAAGTCAACAAGCAACTTTACTTTCATGATGATCTCAGTCAAAGCAGCCATGACCAACATCGAAATGCGTTAGTCTTTCGTCCGAGTGATACCCTTTGGCATCCGCTCCAAGCTCACAGAATTATAGACAAACATCCAGCAACTACAGCATCCGGTATCATTTTGGCATCCAGAGATATAGGGACTATTACGGATGTGGAACGACAGTTTCCTTGGGCTGTTCGAGATCAAGTAGAAGATATGAACGTCATAGGTGATTTGACTACGGGGCAAAGAGTTTATGTGGAGAAAATGTATATTGAGCATAAGCGTCCTAAGGCACGACGAATTTATGTGGTTCATAGTGAGGTGGACCGTCATGCAGAACAGGCTTATCGTGAAAGTAAGGAGCACGGTTTTGTTTTCAGAGATTTGCAGGAGAGCAGAAGGATCAGTAAGGTTCCTGGGTATGTAGAGAAGGAGAGTAGGTTAGGCAAACGAGTGACTGCAGAGGCTCTTGAAATACTCAACAAGCAATCACTTGGTGAAAGGGAAAGCAAGTTCGATAGCTATATTGAGGACAAGTTCCATACTGCAAAAACAGAAAAAAGGAATTTGTTCATCCCGAACAGCGAGGAAGGCGCAGAAAGAAAAGCATCCTTTGAAAGCTATACGGCAGGTTCAACAACGGCAGAAAGAGCGTTGGCTCATGATTTGTGGTTACCTGAGTCTGAGGACCATTTGGCTGACAAAGAATTATTACGTTCTACCATGCTCGAAAAGCTAAATTCGTATGGAAAGAACGATGAACAGAAGTATGTACATCTGACTGACAAACCACTTGTATCACATAGAGAGTCTAAAAAGCTACACCTGGAAACAATCCTGCAATCCATCCGAGATAATAGCCGACCAACCATGATTCGAGACGAGCTTTTAGACAAATTGGTTGGTGGAGGATGGTTGGGGAATAAAGCATACCCTGGATATCTGGACGAGGAATTTATTGTTGGGGAGATCTTGGAGAACAGCCCGGCAGTCATCCTGGAAATGATGATGGAAGCTGTGAATAATGCAGACGCTTCGGTTTATTTTGATGAACCGTTTTTGGCCGGGATTAGAGAGCGGGTAGATGCGTTAATCGATTGTGGGATCTTAACAGCTGATAAAGAAGGAAGCAGATCAGGCATCATTTCCTTCAATTTCGAAGGTGCGAAGGAATCTCAGCTTGGTGATATAGGGACGGAACTCTCAGAAGCATCCAAAGATTTGAGCATAACAGTACTTGAGGATGAATCTCGATCGGCTGAACTGAACAGACGTAATTCTACTCTAGAGACAGACGTTTTCGAGGGAGTGAAAGTAAAGGAAGATCAGCATGGCGAAATTACGGAAGTCATTTACGGCGCAGATTTTAATGCAAGACCGGCTATTATTGAGTTTGAAGATTCATTAGGTTACCTGAATCCTGGAGGGGGATTATTCCCGGATGACCCAGCGTATGAAGGAAGTCAAGTTGAACGCAGAGGACAAACCTTTGATGAGTACGGGATAGGCGCAAAATATAAACGGGACGGAATGGCTCTCGACCATCATATCGTGAGCTCCAACATGAACCGTGAGAGTGTGATTCATACCGAATTTAATATGGGCGGGGTTTCCCGGTATCGATATGGAATAATTGATGATGAATACACCATGGGTGGCACGAACTTGCGCCAGATGCTTTTGAACAGCGAATATGCTATTGGAACGTCAAAGACTCGTGAGGGATACTCGTATGATCAACAACTTATGGCTACTAATCCAATAAGAGAAGGTTTAATCAGTGGTGAGTACTCCATAGGCACAGCCAAGATCAGACAGTTGTATTTGAATGAGAGCTACTCTATTGGCATGATTGAACCACGTCAGGCAGCTATTGATATAGATTACTCACTGGCGACTTTGAAATGGAGATCTGCGCTGCTCAGCGAGGATTATTCCATAAGCAGCTCGAAATATCGAGATGGAGTAGCTGAGATTGGATATACGCTTGGTTCATCGTGGGCAAGAGAAGGTGCGATGGATATCGAGTTTAACGAAGGTATGCGGCAAGCTTGGGAATCCACGTTGGTAAATATTACTCCTGAAGCGATTAGGGTAGATCGATATGGATCGGTGCAAGATGAGATATCTCTAGCCACTACTGTAATGAAATCTGCGTATCTTGACGATATGCTGACGGCTCATTCAATCATGCGCAAAGGACAATTAAACGTTGAAATCATTTCGGATAACATGAACAGATTATCCCTCATGCTTGAAGATAACCATTTTACAAGAATCGTGAAAGAGGCATCAGTTCATGAAATTGAGAGTGAAGTTGTCAAGTTACGCTTGAGTGAATTGCATGGTGAGGGTTGGTACGGTGGTAAAGGTATCAGAGATACTGACTTGGTCGAACTGATCTATGATTCGATAAAGAGTAAAAAGGATTCAGCACTGGATCATGATGTGATTCTTGCATACAAGCATACTCATGACGCTTACCTTCATGAGACAACTGATAGCACGATTGAAAAGATTGCTAATCTTGAAGAACAACTTATAGCGGATAAACCGCAAAATGGTTACCTTGACCTCACGTTACCACTAGGCGGTACAAATCTGAAATATGCAGATGTTCCAGTGGAATCTGTGGGTGGGACGGGGCTCACTTATGGAGATATACCTGTAGAGATTGTTGGCGGAACGAATCTGAAGTACGGTGATGTTCCAGTTGAGATCGTTGGTGGAACAAACTTGAAGTATGGAACAACAGAGATTGTACTCTCAGCGGACAAACCCCAGTACGGCAATATGGAAGAGAATCTGCTCGCCGACAAACCGCAATATGCATATTTGGAAGAGAACATGTACGGTCTGAAAAATGCCAAAGATTCCACTATTGATGAGCAAATTCATGCGTTTAAAAACGGTAATGAAGCTGATTTGATCCAAACGCTTGAGTTAAATAAAGAGGATAGGTCAGCATTCCTTCATGACAACCTTTTGGCGGTAAAAGCTGAAAGATGGGCGCATACCCATGAGACGATCAATGATGTAGTGAAACTGCGAAATGGATCGTTGGATCAGGACATGTTCTACGGAAACAAGGAATTTAATGAATCCATTTTGGACATGGAACTGGTTGGCTTCCAATATAAACAGCTAGACCTGATCCAAAGCGAATATGCTTACCTTAAAACGAGAGACGTTCATATTGAAGATAACTCGTTCATGAGCTCCAGAAGTTCTTATGACGCGTATAACCATCAATTGGATTCTGGAATGAACTTGTTAAGAAGCACGACTCTGGATTGGGAGCAATTCGCAACGGAGAAAATAGATCGATATGGTCATTCACATGAAATGGAAAGTGGCGTTGGGGGTGAGCGAGCCGGTGAGCATTTTGATGGGATATATGGTACCACACTCCAGAGGTTTGCTTTCTCCAGTGAGGAGTTAAGTTACGGAAATAGTCTTCCATACACAAGTTACATTGTTAATGACGGCGAGAGCTTTGGCAGTAAGTTAATAGACCCGGGTTATCTTAGTGAAGATGATTTTGAAGGGATAACAGAGGAACGTGAATCTAGCATTGCAAGAGAGTTGCCGACTGGTATAGCGAACGCCAGATTGTCTGAAATTGAAGATCCTGATTCTCTCATGGCTTCATTTGAAGAACGCTGTTCTCAAGTCATCACAGGTTTTATTTTCGCTGAAAGACCTGAGAAAAGAGCAGAGTATCTGGAACAGTTGCACGCGTTCCTTCCCGAGAGAACAGCTCATCTTATGGAAATGTATCACGAAGCCAAGATGGAACCGCGTGAGAGCTTCACACTGACTGATCACCCGGTGGCTGAACGGGAATCCGCTGATGCTTACATTCCAATGATGGATACCATGGCACAGGGTCTCATATTCGATTACTCGGAAGATCTGCTCGATCGAGGGATGGATCCTGAAGATTGGGAAGGTGGTTTGGGTGTGCCGGAGGACTATGATCCGAATGATCCATTTAATGTGTACTATCCGTATTCCAAGGATATGGATGCGCTGGAATTATCCCAATCAGACGATTGGACTAAATTCGGTCAAGGTGATTGGGATCGGGATCCATTGCTTGGAAAGTTTTATTCCAAGGCAGATACGAAGGACATCAGTGGATGGTACCGCAATAATTTCCTGGCTGAGACGTATAAGTTCTCCATTGATTTCAAGGTGGATACAAGTACGGATGGGGATGGCGCAGGAATTATTTTCAAATACTTCGATGAACATAATTATTGGATGTTTATGGTTCACGGAGGAGACAGCGATAACAGTCTGGATATGAGAACGCCGATGCAGCTATATAAAATCGTTGCTGGTAATCCAACTGCAGTGGGCTCTCCGATGCAACCCTTTAAGTGGGAGAAGGATAAATGGTATACATTGTCCGTGTCGGTCATGAAAAATAAACTCCAGATCTACACAGATTCGAAATTGCAATATGATCTGACGGGCACCGATTAACTCGGTGCTCTTTTTGTCGTATAGAGAGATTGGGAGGTGATTGGTATGGGTCATACATTTGGTTTGTTCTCCAAATCACAGAAAGGTGTATTGTTCGCCAATATGAGAGCGAAGATTGCGGACGAAAGTTACGGCAACCCCAATAACCCTGCGTATTTACCGCAGAGTCCCAATGCACCGAGGAGTGAAACGGACCGGCATGGCGAAGAAAATAATCCTATTCTGGGTGATCCAGGTTACGGTCAGATAGGACGATGGCAGACGGTTCAATTGGATGCACTGGAAAACAGTATTGATCAAATCATTGAGCAATATCTGAAAGATAAGTCGTGGTATGCGAGTGTACGATGCCGTGAAGCACTGTGGAATATGTATCGCAGGATTGAATGGTGGGTAGAACAACAGCAGCCTCCAGATAAAACACAATATCAGCGAGTACTGCAGATGATTAAAGATTGTATTCACAAGATTCTTGAAAATGCTCAGAAGCCTGGCGGTAGTCATCATGGTGTATCATTGCCCGTCTGTCCGGCACCCTACTACCATCATTTTAGTGGGAATTACTTTAATCATTTTGATGCAACGGTATATGAGATTCCGCTCTTTTCAATGAAAAAGGACGTCCCGTTCTCGAATAAATTCCCTGATTTCTTCAGATATGTATCATCAACGGAGGATCAGGAATGGGTAGCTGTCCACTCCGTAGGCCGAAATGAACAATCTGGATCAGAGATGATCTTAAAACTGGATTTAGGGCTTCTGGAGATTGGCAACTCATCCAAAATCACATTTAACTGGCGTGTGAAGCGTTATGGACAGATCAGGTTCAAGTACCTGGCTAGTGCCAAGCGCGGTAATGGCATGCTGTTCTATATTAATGGGCAGCAAGTCGGAGGTGAATGGAGCGAGAATAGCGGATGGCAGGAAGCGGCTTTTACGTTGCAGCCAGGACAGATGTACAAGTTCGACTGGCTGATCCGCAAAATGAGACCCGAAGTATGGCAGAACAATGGCATCTATATCAAGGATGTAGAAGTCGTTGAGATTGTGGATACACGCAAGCCGCCTGCACCGAAAGATTACGATCTGGATGGTGAGGACGTATATGAGTATGGAAACTGGGTTGTAAGATCACCGCAAAGTGTGGCACAGGCCCATTTTAAAGGACAGTTCATTACGGATGATTTACGTAAGAAAACCATGACGATGGATCTGGATAACGAATGTGATGGAACGGTTTCATTTGCTTACAAGATGGGGGTGGATGAAGAGCCGTATCCCGATCATGATTATCAGTTATTTTTTGATGATAAAATGCTTGAACGCACTCAGCGCGGGGATGGAGATCATGGCAGTTATGCTACATCAGTACATGGTGTGGAGTGGAGACTGAATGGGGAATATTCAGAAACGGAGACTAACCAGGCTAAAATCGAATATGAAATTGTTGCAGGGCCGGATACGACCGTGGACTTGAGAGGTTCGCTCGAAGTAACTTGTCCTCCGCGAGAGATTGATCATTGGGAGCCGTTTCACTATGGACAAGGAATTGGAAAATATCAATGGTTAATGTCGGGAAATCCGAGATGGATCCGTAAAGAAGATATTTTACGTTTGGATGAACCAACGGAAGGGAATATGATAGCACAGACAGAGGTGATATTAGATCATGAGGGGTGGTTTGTATTCAGTTACGCGCATTTGCTTAGACCTACTGAAGCTTTTGAAGTAAAAGTTAACGGAATGTTAGTACATTATACGTCCATGCAAAGTGCCAGGGAACTAGTGCGTATTCCATTAGAGGCTGGACACAACATCATAGAGTTTCATATTCAAGATAGATTGACAGAGGAGCCATTTAAGTATCAGAAGAATCATTTGTTCACCTATGGTAATAACACGGGTAATACATACCGTACAACGTCACCGCTAGGTTCATATGTTGATGTGACACGTGGATGGGATGTAACCGATGCTGGAGCATCTACACAAACAAATGGAGATACAATTACATACAGCGCAGAGCTCAATCCTGGTGCCAAATTAAAAATTAAAGAGCACATGCGAATCTATCCTGCAATGGATTCAAATTATGACCCAGATAAAGGGACTTCAAGAGATATCGAAATATTTGGAGAGTTATTTAATAAAAAGGATGTGTATAAACCGTCTTTGAAATTTATTGGTGGTTGGAAATGGAAAGATATCAAACCTCCGCAATATAACCCTGACAATCCCCCTGATCCAATCCCGGTTGGAGATGGTGTAATGTGGGCGCAGGGACATAACCAAAATTTTATTTGTGAATTTACAGCTTCAATGAATAACTCTGGATATATATGCTGGCAGTATGGTGGCGACTTTGATACGGGGGAGAAGTTGGAACTACAAATAGATGGCATCAGCGTATGGACAGGAAGTCAATCCAACGGTGATAAAGGTACAGATTGTATGTATCCCCTCCCTGCTGGTAATCATATATTCCGCTGGATATACCAGGATGGGAAGGCATATACTCCTAGTGCGGGAAGTTCAGGAGGCTCCGGAGGCTCTGGAAATACCGGTGGAGATGGTCCAGCAAATGAGCAAATAAGAGATGTAGTCACCGATCCTTTTGGACAAAGCTGTTTTCCAGCAGGTACTCAAACTCACAAAATTCAATATGGGCAAGTCCCATATGACGGAAACTCAGCACAGTCTAGCCAGTGGGGATGGAAGAACGATGGATTAATTTATAGTGATAATGGTATGCAGGGTATTAAAGTGCTGGATGAAGGTAAGACAGTCACACGGTATTTTAAAGCTCCACCTACTGGAAGTATCTTATACAATGAGCAAATTACCGTTTATCCGGTGAAAAATAAAAAAGTTCAAGGTCTAAGAAAAATTATTCCAACTATCATTCCAAGTTCAGGAGTAAGATACCCTAAATTTTTGGGAACATCTTATTATTCTGTAAACGTTAAAGGTACAGAGCCAGGAGATAATAATTCTGATTTTGATAGTAAATACACGAAAAAAATAGAAATTTCTTTTCATTGTGAAGGAAAATTCAGACTTAACTATAAATTTATTAGTTACCTTGTAGACAAGAACCCAAGAGCTAAACTTAGAGTATATTTCTATCCTGAAGGTCAGTCAAAACAAAAAAAGCTAATCCATGAAGAGAATAACAACAGAGGATACAATAGTACCACTGTTGATTATGACAGTTTCACCGATGAATTTTGGGAAAAATCGGCAGCATCCTATCAATCTGATGTAATTAATGTACCCCGACCAGGTAGGTATACAGTAAGTATTGGAGTTACGGATACCTATCCAGATAATGATCAAAACAAGCAAAATGTCCGCTATCATGCGACTATTGGTAATTTGCAGATACATACTGAAGACCCTTACAGTAAAAATGAAAATAGTTTGATTGGGTATCCCGATTATGATTATGAAACGAAAGTACAAGCAGTAATATGGGATTTAACACTAGATATGCAAGCGGGAAGTGCCACTTATAATTTATTAAACGGAGAGCCTAGAAAATTTACAGACAGCTTTAAAACTTTAACACCTGGTCATACCTATCGAATTGAGTACACCCTTCATAAAAAAAGGGGTGAAACTACGGCTTCTGGATTGGATGCTGGTGGATTCACTCTCAGCGGAGGTAGCTTTTTAGAGACATGGGATGCTTTCTGCGGAGACGCTCAGGGATTACTGTATGGAGAAGGAGAGTCTCCACATCCAAGTGAAGACTCATGGAATCCGCCCGGACCAGTTACGACTGCGCCAGATGGTGGAAGTCATGCCTGGCTCGATGTAATTCGTTTATATAAAAATACAAGTAGAGCTTGTTCCGGAACGAAAATTGTCATCGAAACTCTTGAAGAAGGCCAAGTAATTGATACTCGACCATTCACAAATGAAGATGACCAAATCATTTCTATTGAGGTAGAAAATACATCAGATCAGAAGAAAAGTTATGAGGTTCGCATTCGATTTGAACAGAGCTGCCCGGGAGATGGAGCGATGATCTGGGGCGGATCGATGCAACTTGACGATATTAGCAAAGTTGATCCATCCTGGGCTGAGGTGACTCACTTTGAAGTTTGGAATAACAAACCGATCTGGATGGGTGGCTGCGATAACAGTAATATGCGCGTAAAAATTACACGTGAGGACGGAAAAGTGTTATGGGATGAAAAGTATTACGGGGATGGGTATCGTGGCTTCGAACTGAATGATCTGGCTCCCAAGCCATATAGCAAGTATAAGGTGGAGATTACAACAGATCAGAAGGGGCAAATCAGCGATTGGACAGGAAAACGATATCTAACCACCTTCCGGGTGCATGACTTCAAAGCCTACGAACGATGGGTGTGGGTACCTGAGCCATTTGATTGTCAACTGGATTTCTTCATTGACGATGAGCTGATCAAAACATTCACCCAAGAGGGTGGATACTATACATTTTCATATCCAGTGTCCAAAGGCAAACATGAGTTCAAATGGGTGTTCACCTCACTTCAGGAAGTGGGTACGCGTAGTTACGAATATGCTAATCTGGACTGGATGGAGCTGACCAACTGGATATGTGATGACGTCTACGTCATTCCTTACTGCGAAGGTGGTGGTGGAGACAAGTGTGTTGAAGCGCTTATTAAATGTTTGCTGGAAGTTTGGAAAGCAAGGCCCAAGATGTGTGTGATCGGTAAACGCATCTGGCTATTCACGTAAAGAAAGGAGGTTCTGTATGGGTGTTGTGAGGTTGAAAGAGTCAGGCAGGATTTATGAGGATGCGTTCGTAAGCTCCAACCTGGATTCCAAATGGGAAGTACTCCCTAACGATGCTACTCGCTATGAAGCGGGTAGTGGCAGCCTGGTGCTCAAACATGGTCAAGATCCGCTGTATATGTTCTATAAACCTTTGACAGATATGAAGCAATTCGTCATGGATGTGAAGAACAGTTACAATCCCGATACAGAGGGATGTTACGGTGGAGTTATCGTGTTTGTAGATGAACATAACTACATGGAGATTGAAGAGTTTTTGGATATGTCCTTGCCAAAGCCTTTGCTTAAGACTTACCCGTGGATACGTTTGATTCGAGATTATAACTATTATACGGCGTATTGGTCGGATGATGGGGTGATTTGGAACATCATTGGTTCTGTAGAACTGGTGGGAGCCCCTAAAATTGGTCTTTATCTGAAGGGTGAAGGGGATCACCCCATGCATATTCAGTATATTCGAATCAACAAAGGAACATCTATTACCGTAGACAATCTAACCAAAGGAACTGTGGTTGATCTAATCGATCAGAGTGGTGTTGTGCTTGAGTCTAGGGTATGCCGATCTGAAGAAACGGTTGTACATTTTAACATGGATCGATATCCATATCCGTTTGAGGGCAATTTCGGGATTAGGCTTCCGGATGGAAATCGGTTTCAGGCGATGGATTCTATAAAGGTATACAAGGGAGACCTAATGTATTTTGAGGTTACACCAGATTTATATTACAAAGAGTCGAATCCTGAAACAGGAGAAGATTTCGATGTGCTTCTTTATCCCAACACGGATAGGTTTCTAGGCTATTTAACGGCAGGTGGTTCTGCTACACAAGAAGTTCGAATGTTTGCCAAGAACCCCATGATATCAGGAGATTTTAAAAATGTAACCTTTGCGCTCACAAGCGGGACGGATAAAGTGCAGATTGCGCCTGATGTTGAAGGCATTCCTGGGTCTTTCAGCTACTCGATCACCGCGTTTACCATCTTACCAGGAGCGTCCTATCCATTCTGGCTGCGAATGGAAAGGGAAGAATCTCAAGACAGGTATGCTTCCCAAGTCAAATTTTCGCTACAGATGTATTCGACATACATATGACTTAATCGTATTGGAGTAATTACGTATAGATCATGTAAGGCATGAATGGAGGTGGTCAAATGTCAGTAAGAATTAACCAGTCTCATCGATCATCCGCCAAGAGTCATAAGGAATTAAGTGATATTGGGGTCCGTACGCATGATGAGATTGATTCCTATCTTGCAGAGTTGGATGAAGCCAGAGGGAATGCGCTTAGTCTAGGTGATCGAATCACACTCGTAGAAGAATCTGCACACGATAGCCGAGACGCAGTAAAAAATCATGAGCAGAGATTAGGCGATGTCGAGACTAAGGTTATTTCAAACAGCTCACGATTGGATGATGTTCAGCAGGATATTCTGACGGCAAGAGCAGATGTCAATACCATTTCCAAGAGTCAGGATGACCATGAGAAGAGATTGAGTCTTGCGGAGACGGAGATAAAAGAAGCACGTGGAGCAGAGGCATCCATAGTTCATCGATTTGACACGTTGGAGAAAGCGATTGAAGTTGTAGCGAAGCAACCCATTCAGGATCTCAGTGTTACCAACCCCACGTACCTAGATGCAAATAACAGTGTCCAAGTTACGATTAATGCAGGACGAGCCAGTATCAACAAGGTTATTGTGGATCAGTTTTCTCAGACATTCAGCATTTCAGACATTGAAGCCAATACGACATATTATATTTTTCTTCATGAAAATGGGCGGTACTCTTACAGTTCAGATCAAGAAGAGCCCAAGGATGCCATGATCATTGGTGGACTTGATGTTGGAGTTTCTCCAACAACTTCACTCACGGCTTTGGATTTCAGGTATTTCTTAACAAAGGGATCTGTTGAAAATGACATGTCAGCATTGGGAATTCGTGTAGATGATCTGGAAAAAACCGTTGGTGAGCAAACCACAACAATTGCTACACATCATACGGCGATCAAAGCGATGGAAGCCCAATTAGAAGCAACTGCTAAAGAAGTTGTGGTTTCAAGAGAAGACAAAAATGGAGTCGTCTATGATGCTCTCAAGGACAGACTCGACAATATGCAGAGTCGTCTTGAACTCGCTGAAAGTCGAGGCACTATGGAGCATCAATCCGTATTCCATTTCACTTCTGCTCCTAACAGCAGGTTGTCGACGACTAGAGATTTTCAAGTGCCCAGATATGTGATTGGTTCAAATTCTGCAGAGGTATTTCTGGATGGAATACGCATGGATGCAGGAGACGATTACATTGAATATAATGATACGCTTATACGGTTTACTTTTGATGTGCCCAAAGAAGCCCGAGTAACTGTCATTGGTCGTGGGTCAATTATTAACACCACTTCGGTAACCGAATATACCTATTATCCAGATGGAAAAGTGCATACGGAGAAGATTGATGGAGGGATCAACCGCACCATTGAGCACTTCTATAGCCCGGATGGAAATCTGGAACGACAGGAGGTTACTGAGAGTAACGGACAGATCAAGTCCATTGAGTATCAGCGTGACATTACGGGTAGAGTACTGCGCGAAATCAACAATGGTGCAGAGTATTATGTGCTTCAAGGAGGTGCTACCTTCGATGACACGGACATCCGGAGGAGACTTGTCTTTCTTGAAGGAAGTACACTTGAGCTGGATGTCATATATAACTACTTCTCTAATGGTGACATTGAGTCAGAAGAAGTGTTCTCATTAGAATTGACTCCACAGCTATTGAAGAAAACATCGTTTACTTACAATGCAGACGGTACCGTTAAGACTGAGACCTTGATCTATGATGGCCAAGGAGTTCAGAAGGGATTTGAATATGATGCTAGCGGTAACATCAAACAAGTAAAAATTAGAAAGGTTGTGATTTGACGTGACGAGGACCGTGCAGGATGTGAAGTTTGCACTACATACCATCATGGATAAATTAGTGGGCAATCACTTAGAGCCATTCAGTACAGAGGAAATTGAAATTCTAATCTTTGCTTTTGAAAGCAATATTCTGTTTGATAATGTGGCTCATAAGTTTCTACCTTCACTTAAAGGGCTACCTGAAATTCATGAGGCCGCTAGTGGTGTGGAGACAGAGGATGGAGCTGGGGACAAAGAGCAGTCTTATCAAGAGAATCTCATAACAGAGAGAAGTGACATGGTGAAATCAATTCTGTTAATCGTACTTAAAGAGAACATCTTTCACGAAATGAAAATCCGATTTGGTGCTTAAGGAGGTGGGATAGTTGGCTGAAAATATTTTGTTAGGTGCACTGCGTCGTTATGAGTTTTACTCGTATTGTTCAACGTTTATTAAGACCCTTTACGATACAGTAACACAGGATTTGTATGGCGATGTCCACTGGGAGTGGTCTTATAGCAACACTAATAGCTACGCACAGCCCAAATCGTGGAATACAAATCTAAATAGTATCGCTAATCAAGGGACGATAACGGCAAAAAATAATAATGATCCCAGTCTCTTTTTCACAATTTCAATGAATTCTTCTAGTTATACATACGGTAGTGATAATAGTCGTGGATCGTACTCAAAGAATTATGTTCTAAGAACAGGCTTAAGAAATAATGCATCTACAATATTACCCGATTTATATACTAATCTTGGAGCAGTCACCGAAATCCCTTTTCATACAATGGACTATAACTCTGTCTATAGTAGTGAATACAGGAGTATTAATACAGCTGTTAATGTCTATTGGAAGTGGAGTTTATTTATCAGTGAGAACTATATATTTCTCTTTGGTGAACCTCAGACAAACTTAAATCTAGCATATCCTTTCCGTATGTATCTTGGAAGAGTAAAACCATTCGAAGAAGAAGATCCTTTGATTGCTAACGATAACGTCGGTATTTTCTCTCACTTCCCCCACGGTTTAATTGACAACGACGATGAACTTAAATATCGGGCAGGACGCGGGTACATGCGTTCTTCACGTAATGGAACACCAAATGCGTTATATCACTTTGCGACGAGTTCACAAGTACCTTCACCGGGTGTAGGTGGGAGATTTTTTATTTCACCATTTTACGTTTGGCATGAAACAGAAGGTGCCAGAGGTGAGTTCCAAGGTATCAGAACTGCAGTACTTAAGGATGCCAGTAAGTATCCAGATGGATCAATCTTGGACTTGGAGGATGAAAGGTACTATGTCTTCCATGCATTTAACCAAGCCCATCCTGCTACCAATCAACAGTTTTATGCAACAAACGGTACCGCATATGCAGGTCAACCCTACTTCTTCGATTCAGCGTTACTTCTCGGTGGCGGACAACGGGTGCTGCTATTCGAGATCGAGAAGGAGGTGTAGTGCATGACCATGATTCGCAGACACGAGTTTACCAGTACGCTAAGCTTATTTACTTCAACGCTTGTTAACACATTGAAAGATGCACTCGATCCTTACTGGGATACCATACATACGGCCGAAACGACTTATGCCAACTGGGGCAATGCGCTGCTTACCAATAAAAAAAATACATCCATGCGTTTTACCATGTGTGTATGGGCGCACGCCAGAGGAGTCAACATTCGCTGGGGACTGAAGAACCTGGGAAGCAATGTGGCATCACCAGATCTATTCGTAAATTCGCCAGTGGACACAGATAAATTCATGACGGAAACGCCATTTTTGTGTCATAACGTACAGTATAATGTGAACTATAAGTGGTCTGTAATTACGAATGAGGATATCCTGTTTATCCATGGAGAGAGTCTGAACTATCCGGAAAGAGCTTACCCGGTACGAATATTCCTAGGTAAATGCCAGCCATTAGAGCAAGAGGACCCGGCGATTGCCAATAAATTTTATGGCGTTTTTCCACATATGCCTTTATCCGCTTCGGATAACAACATATCAGATCAATATGATACACCGAGAGGTGTCGTTATGACTTCACGGAATGGAACGGAGTACGCACTGTACAATTTTGGGACAGAGTCCATCCCTTCTCCAGGTGTAGGTTCAAGATACTATGTTACACCTTTTATGGTCTATCATCCATCTGAAGGAGCTAGGGGGGAATTCAAGGGTATTCGTTCTATTGTATTTAAAAACAGTGCGCAGCACCCGGACGGATCGATCCTGGATCTTGGCAATGATGGCAAGTATTACGTGTTTCATGTCGTAGATCAGGATTATCCGAATACAGACTATGGACGTTATTACCACAATTCGAACCTGGCTCCTGTGTATTCAAGACCGAAGTTCTTCCATGGTGCCAGACTGCTTGGTGGTGGACAAAGAGCGTTACTTTTCCAAATATAGGAGGTGTTTATGAGGAATGGCTAATTTCACAGGCAAAGTTAAGATGAATGAATTATTCGCGAATATTGTTCAAGGCTTTAAAATGATTGCGGGATCTCCCTGGTCCATTTTTTACGAGACAGCGAGTGTAATCGTGCTGAAATCGGTGGGCACAACGGGTTCAGATAAACTGTTTTTCAGACTTGAGGTTGGAAACACGAAGGGAACTACGGGAAATAAATTGACCGTGAGTGTGGCTGAAGATGTGATGGCAACAGATGGTAGTATTCCTTTGGGCAGAGCCGAAGTGAAAAAGGACTTCCTATGTCATACAAGTGCCGTTGATACGAATCTATTAATCGATTACCAAGTTTCAGTTCAACCAAACCGTATTATTATTTATTTGCAGGGGGATGTGAACTCGGTTACCGGTATATCCAATCTGGGTTACTTCGGAATTCTGAACAGGTATGCCACAGAGACAGATTCCTCGAGTTTGAGTGTTGGCCTCAGCTACAACGGGGATAATGGTATTCGGACGTTGCGTGATAAAGATAAACAGATGGTGAATAACATTTATGATGCTTACTCTGCCATGCTTCCTGTTAATCCAGGGTGGGGGTCTCTTTATCATCTTGGTCCGGTTATTATGTGTAATGGTGTGGAAGGTCCTAGGGGAGAGCTTATTGATATCTATGCGGTACCTTCTGCTGGGGTTTCCCATGGAGATGAGATCAAAGTGGGCACTAAAACATATAAGGTATACTCGCTGTCGATTGGTGGACAGAGCTTTTTATCAGGCGCTACGGTTGCTGTCCTGATGAATTAAGGTGGTGATGGACATGGCTATACATCAAGGGAAAGTTGTAGGGACCGCCGAGAGCGGTTCTCTCTATACCCAGAGTAAGGCGGCAGTTCTCCATGGCATTGGATACGATCTTGATGCTGTTCCGGTCACCATTGAAGGTAAGGAAATAGTCTATTCATTAGGAACGTTATCCACTACGGCTGAATTAATTGACATCTACCGTTGGGGTACATGGAGGATGCTGGACAACCATAATGATCAATTGATTGGATACGTTACGGATAAGTATATTTATGGGCCACGAACCAGAGTGGGAGTTCCTAATGAAAAAAATATGATACTCAAGCATAAATTTTTGACCCAGTCCAGTGGAGTAGGTTTAATTCGTGATACCATAAGAGGCCTCAAAGTGAAACAAAATTATGCGGGGCTCGATTGGTGCATTAAGGTCAAAATTCCTGTCCAGCAAGCGGGGTTAATGGGGAAAACGTGGGGGGATTGGTCTTACAGCGGAAGTGGTAACACATCTGGCAATCATCTTCGTCCACGACGGTATCCGGATACGCATATTCCTAGAAGGAGGGAAGACTCTTGAACAGGACATGGAAACTGATGGAGGAGATGAGAAAAGTGCTATTGCCGGTATCGTTTGCCCAAAGAGTAGAGTATGTTGGCGGTGGGGCGAAGGCAATGATTGATATTCCCATGGAACATCCTCGATTCATGATCAAAACGATTAGGGTCATTCCGTCTAGAGAGACAAATGTGGAACTTCATGTATTGAACAGTGCGGGTCCGCATCCAGAGGTTCTCTATTTCAACAATTCCCAATACTCGACGGGGAATTTTATGGAAGGGATTTACGATATGATCGATTTGCCATATGAGGACGTAGATGGGACTTCAACACTTCACTTGTCGTTAAAAAATCTGGGTACAGATGTGGCCAACTTCGATATTGAGGTCGTTGGTTTGACTACAAGGTGAGAGGAGGACCACCACATGGATATTGTTTCATACAGCAAAGCTGCCAAAGTAGAACGTGAAGTTAAACAAGCCAGGGATTCTTATGCCTCACTTGATGGCAGACTGGACGCAGTGTCAGTAGGGAACGTGGTCTCGGTCAGACTCAAAACAGAACTTCCAACCGTAGGTGAAGCAGGAAGATTGTATTTGGTCCGCCAAGACTCAAGCAATCAAAATGAATCAACGACCTATACATACAGCGGTGGGAAATATGTAAAGGTGGGTGGTGATCGAGTTTCGAACCATCCTGAGAATGGAGTGATTAATCTTAATGGTACCAAAACGGTGATCTATAGCCATCCTGATACACACAGTGCTGATATGTTAACAGATGGAATTCATAACGTTATCATGACTCTGGACGAACGCGAAAAATTGTCCAACATCGAGCGTGAGGCCAATCATTACACACATCCTGACACACACAGTGCCGATATGATCAGCGATGGAGAAACCCATGTGAGCATGACTTGGGGTGAACGAAAACGCCTGAATGTCATTGATCCGTGGGAATCGATCAGCGATTTGGTAGATTATACGGATGTGGTTACATATTTTGCTTTTGACAATCAGGGAAGAGTTATTCGACAAGTCGTTACAGACAACTACACCGAGCAGCTTGTTAGAGAACCTGTACTTACCATGCCGGCTTCTCCAGAAGGTTATGCACAGGATGATTCCTTCTTAGTCATTTCGATTGGTGAGATATATCGATATGACGGTCTGGACTTCGTGCAACTTCCTACTTTGGTTGATGTCATCTATCAGTATGATGATGAGGGAAGATTGGTGGCCAAGTCCATCACCAGGTTGGGAACAACACCTGTTCAAACTAACTTCCAATATATATATGACTCATACGGCAATCGTATAGCGGTTAAGAAATACTAATACGGAAGGATAGCATATGCTGTCCTTTTTTTTCTTTTAACAACGAAATAGTTTGTGTATCCCGCATCTGCATGAAGATTAGCATTAACGATTAACTGATCAAGGCGTATAGAGAAAGTAGTATGAAAACGTAATTATTCCGGGAGGTAGTGTACGATGAATATTGAACTTACTGCTCATTTCTATTTCAAGGGAAGTGGGAAGAAAAAAACAGTGAACTGGATGGAAGATAATCCAAGGTTACAACAGAAAGAGAAAGATTCGGATAAGGTCGTACGCGAAATCCCGTTAACTGGGAATGAGGTTAAGCAAGAATATCGCCGACTTTTCACCAAACACAAGAACGAGGGGAAATCGATTACGTTGGAAGATACAGACGATGTGGTTCATATCATTGATCTTACCGATGTGCGAAATATTGAATTGACCTCTAAGGAGGGGAATACAGATGCTGTACAGGCTGACCTTTGCACTGAATGATGAGGAAATTGTCACTACCGAGATGACCTCGGATAAGGAGGATCTGGTTGGAGCAACGGAAGAAGCGTTCGATTTGATCGAAAAAGACTACGGTGCCAATGTCGTTTTGAACCTGGTTGCGTTTAGCCTACTCAAAATAGAGCTCACCAATGAAATGATAAATTAAGCGTATGAGCTAACTAATGTTAGCTTTTCAGCACCAAGTGTTGATTTATTTGAATAATTATAAAATATAGTTAATAAAGTGATATACCCCAAGCCTAGTTCTGGGGTCTATTCCTTTTTCATGAAAAGTTGATAGTGACTTGATTTAATGCATCCATTGAAACTTGTCTTGTACAAGCAGTTTTGATTAAACTAGGTTGAATTCATATGTTCAGGGGCAGTAGAAGGGGTCAGGATGATTGGCAAGGAGGGATGGGACATTGAGATAAAAGACTTGGAAAGAGAGCTCGCAAAGTTGGCATCCAGAATAAGAAAAGATTTTACTGAGCGCGGGCCGGTAGATACCAGAGTCTCTATCATGAATCATTTTATCATCTTAAAGTTTACAGCAAAATTCACCAAGCCTGAAGCATTCATGCTGGAACATATGCAATCACACTCAAGTCAAATTTTCGCCGAATACAAGATGAAGCTAGCACATATGATGAGAGAAGATTTCAACCCCGTTTTCTCCTATATCAACATGGGTCTGAAGATCGAAGACATCGAAACAACATTTTTTGGTCATGATTTTGCAGAGCAGATTACAGTCTTCAAGATGAACAAGGATGTTGAAGTGCTGCTGAAAAATGATGAGATTAACATGCCTTAAGACCTATTAACTAACGTTTGAATACTGGACAGGTTCTTAGGAACTAATTTTGTTGTTGACAATATCCTACATATTTCCTTATACTACCCTTATGGCGATCGAATAGATTAATAATCTTGACGAAGCCTATAACCTTGTTAAAGAACTTGAAGGCCATATCTTCGGTAATTGGGACGAAATAGATGTCAGACCAAGACCGACACATTCCACCATTTTGGTATTTTCCAGTGGTGCGCTCTGTGTTGGTCTTTTTGTTTGTAAAAAATGCTACTTTACCTTTCACTGTATACTTCGTATATAGTCAGTAAAAGGCATATAAGCGAACGAAATAAATAAATGTTGCGAACATTAGTTCGTATTTGTTATTCTGAATGTAATAGGATGGGAATGGGGAGGCGGATCAAAGGGAGATTTCTTGATTGTTTGTGTGTAATTAGGCTTATTAGCTTCAATTGTGTGTAACAAGACTACATATGGTATATGAGATTTCGGGAGCAATAGCGGGAATATAGAGTAAGATCATGCTGGATAGCGACTAGATTGTGAAGAAAGAATACGATTACTGATAATTAAATAGTTAATGGGGGAAATGTATAATGTCTGCTACAACTGCTATGGGTTTTGATGATTTATTTGAGATTGGGGATATAGACATGTTCCTGAATAAAGCTCAGGAGAAGTGTCGTCACAAACTTAGAGGTAAAACGTTTGCCGGGATGGAGAAAGAAGATGTGACCCAGGAGATTATGATCAAATTAGTTAACTCCCTGGACAAGTATGATGCAGAAAAGGCCAAAATGTCGACGTTTGTTGATCATCTTATCGAAAATAAAATTAAGGACATGTACCGCAAGTGCATGTCTGAGAAAAATCTCAGTGTGGTTAACGCTGTACAGATCATGTGCACGGATCAGGGGGGTGGCGATGAATCGGAAAGCTCAGACATCGCATTAGCGCTTGGTCATGCTGGGTTTGCTTATGAGAATTTTGAGTTTGTAACAGATATTATGGAAAATATGAGGCTGAACGAACGAGAGAAACAAATCTTTAAGCTTCGGACTTCGGGGTATGAATTTGTAGAGATTGCAGGAATGCTAGGTGTATCCAAGGCACGTATATCCCAGTTATGGAAAGCGATTCGTGAGAAATACGAAGCATTGTAGTCATAAGTGGCAATTAATAGCCTAAGTTTGATGAAGATAGATTCAGTAACCTACATAGAACAGAGAGAGCACCCTTAACTGGGTGCTTTTTTATGTCGTATAGAGAGATTAGTACAGAAAGAAAGGCGGAACAAGGATGCTTAGTGTGGTGGTTTTAGGATTTTCTGTGGAACGTCTAGAGGGGTATTCGGATATCGCTTGGGCAAGTCATGATTCTTCGACAGCTTCTGATTTAAGCAACAGGGAGTATGCCTTGATCATTGAGAAAGTAGTGTTACAGGCTGATGCTGTCTTGGTTAATCTGGAAATGGATCATTTGACCTCTACTGATATTGTGATCATGCATCATGCTTATATACATAAAAAACCGATCTTGAGTGTAGGTTTCAGGCCATTGGAGCCTGTCATCGAAGATTTTGTCTCCAAACGAGTGGCTGATCTGGACGTGGCTGTACACCATATGCGGACGAACTATATGGTCCTAAGCAGCGGAACCAATCCTTCATCTGCGGCTCCAATTTAACTGCCGCTCCGATAACACGTATAGAGAATGTAAGGGCAAGCATATTCGCGAGACTTTAACTAATGGAGGAATAATTCAATGACACATATGATCAAAGCAAAAGATGATAAATTAACGGAAGAAATCGTATCCAGTATGATTGGAAAGTATATCCACGCGCCGACCAATATGCATGAAATCCAGACGCCAACTGGCGCAACAACAAAAGCGAACGTATGGTTTGCTGGTCGTGTAGCTGGTTACGAAAAAGCCATTATTGGATTCAACTACGAAGAGGGTACCTTCCATGAAGAACTACAAACATTTTATAACGTTCATTTAACGGATGGTATGGGGTACATTCTGACAAGTGCTTACGAATTGGAGATTCATGAACTGACCGAAGAGGAGTTTAATCAACTCATTGAAGAGAAAAAGGAAGAGGAACAAGACTCATCTGGTGAAGAGCAATGAAGGTGTTAAACTACGCCTCGGATTTAGCTGTAAAAACGTTTGTGTCCGCTAGCGATACAGGTGTGGAAGAATTAATCAACGCATGGATGTTATCCAAACCACACACGTTCGTTACCGGACTGGAGTTTACCTCCACCGTTGATCCATCCAGTAACACGTTGGAATTTGCAGCAATCATTGTATATCAGCCAAGTGAACAAGACCAATCCTAACGTATGTATGAGATTATTCCTTCTATAATATAGAGCTTTCAGTAAGGAGGTGGGCGAATCTGTTGCTTACTTTAGAAAGAGTAATAGGTATTGTTGTTGCGGTGGTGGTATTAGCTTCACAATACCAAGCAACGGAAGCAGAGCAGGTAAAGCCAATAAAACTAATGAAGCAAGAAAAACAACAAAAACAACAAAAACAACAAAAACAACAAAAACAAGTTAAATCGGTTGCTCCTGCGCACATACAAATGACGGATATGCTTGAACAGTATATAGAACTCCACCATGAGAAAACAGTGAGCCAGGCAAAGCTGCTGAAGTATGTGAGGTGGGTAGTTCAATATTCGAAGGATACGGATATCGATTCCGTCTGGATTCTGGCTATGATGTGGCAAGAGAGCAGGATGTTAGAGGAAAGTGTATCATCCCATGGAGCGGTTGGTTTACTTCAGATTCTTCCTAGCACAGCGAAATCGTATGGAGTGAGTAAACAGGAGCTACATCAGCCTGAAACGAATATCAGGACAAGCATTATATACTTGGAATATCTTATGGATAAGTACGACGGAAATCTTCGTACGGCAACCATTGCGTACAATCAGGGGGAGGGCAATGTAGATAAGGGAAAGGCTCGCCCCTGGTACTACAATCAAGTGAAGGAACATCATAACAAGATGCTTGGAATAATCAAAAAAGGTCAATAAACATCATTTAACAATAGAATTTGAATACTATAAGATCGTTTATCAATTTTACATAGGGAGATCCAAATGGGAAAATTTCCAGAACATATTAGCACGAATTTGCAGGCAGACAAGAAGTATTACACAATGGATGACGTAGAGAATATTGAACGTTGTAAGCTCGATGAGCATTTCCTCGGGGATTGTATTCTGGTCAATGAGAACCTGATATGGCATTCCGTTCATAAGTATATTGGAAAACCTGAAATGATTACTAAGAATCATTGTGTGGAGAAGGATGATATTCTTCAACTGGGCCGTCTGGGATTCATCAAAGCGGTTAAAGCATTTGATACGGGGCGTGGCGTAAAATTCAGTTCGTTCAGTGTTACTGCCATTGTCAGAGAAATCAGATGTTTTCTGAGAGATAGCGCAAGCATTATTCGTCCAACTCGCACAGCTACGGAATTAATTAACCGAATCAATCGACTTGAGCACGATATGGGCTACCTCCCACCAGCACATGAAATCGCATTGTTGCTTGATGAGGAAGAAGAGAAGATCAATAAAGCACTTCAAGTGGGTAAAGGTGTGAAATACCTGGATGAGCCTGTAGGTGCTGATGATCAACAAACTCAATCCGTGACGTTGATGGATACCATCTATAGCGGGGAGAATATTGAAGAAGATATTTTGGACAAGTTATACGTTGATGCGGTTATTGATTCGGTCAAGCGCAAGCTTAGTGAGAAAGAAGTGACTGTACTGAAGCATCGTGTTGAAGGATTTAATCAAACTCAGACCGCAGATATGGAAGACATTAGCCAGATGAGAGTCTCTAGAATTATGCGAAAAGTAGCTAAAATGCTGGATAAAAAGGATCAGGCTTGATTGTCGTCTAAGCCCTTGATATCTTATATAACGCCTCATACATAACGTCCCTCCCGCATCCAAGCGTGAGGGATTTTTGCTGTTTTTGCCCGATGGGACATACTCCAAGTTGTCTGGACATAAGATAGTACAAGATTCCAAGTGACCCGGAGGAATGAATTGATGCGAAAAATAACGAAAGTCATTGCATGCATGCTTATCCCTGTCTTCTTGCTGTCTTCATTTGGGGCTACTCAAGCCCAGGCAACGATTCAAGGTCCGTCTACTCATGCGCAAAGCGCTGCTCTCATTGATGTCACATCAGGCCGGATCTTATACAGCAAGGATGGGGATAAAGAACTGCGAATTGCCAGCTTGACCAAAATCATGACAGCGATCGTAGCGATCGAACACAGCAAGCTGGATGATAAAGTGAAAGTGTCTCCCTCGGCTTTTGCCAAAGAAGGATCTTCTCTCTATCTCAAGTTAGGTGAAGAGATGACGCTTGAAAACATGTTGTACGGGCTCATGCTCCGTTCAGGCAATGACGCGGCCTCTGCGATCGCAGAACATGTCGGTGGATCGGAAGAAGGCTTTGTCCTGTTAATGAACAAAAAGGCGGAGCAAATCGGTCTGACGCATTCTCATTTTATGAACCCTCATGGACTGGATGCAGAAGGTCACTATTCAACAGCTAACGACTTGGCACGATTAACGGCATATGCATTGCACAATCCGGTGTTCAAACGCATCGTAGCCACGGAGGACAAATCCGCACCGAACCCCAATGAAAGCTGGGAATACTCTTGGCACAATAAAAATAAAATGTTGCGGATGTATGAAGGTGCGGATGGAGTGAAAACCGGCTACACAAAAAAAGCTTTCAGATGTTTGGTCAGTTCCGCTACACGTAACGGACAGCAGCTCGCCGCAGTAACGCTGAACGATGGAAACGATTGGAACGATCATGCTCGGATGTTAGATTTCGGGTTTGAGTACTTCCCGTTGGTAGAGGTCGCGAAGCAAGAACAGCCTGTGCAAAATACAGATGTTGTTACGGGCCGGGGATTTTGGTACCCACTGGCTGAGAGTGAGAAAAGTTCATTGACCAAGAAATTGATACTACACGAAAATAGAGGACAGTCGGAAAAGGAAGACAAGAAAAAAGCGACAGATCCTTCGTTTGGATTGGCAGGTCGCATTGATATGCAGCTTGACGGCAAACTTGTTGGCTCAATTCCCGTGTATCGCAAAGGCAGTTATATTCCTCCTGAACCGAAGACAGAAGATGCAACGCTGGGTGGAATCGGTGATGTCTCTTCCTGGGCAGCTGCATGGCGCGCCGTGTTAAGCCATCTGTTGTCTCCTTAGCTAAATCGCCATTGAAGGGAGGATATAATCCATGATTAATCTAATTTGGCTGCTCATGATTTTAATCGGATTTGTTTTTGCAGCCGTCAACGGCAATATCGAAGTGGTCACGCAAGCCGCTTTTGATGGGGCGGCAACGGGAGTCACGGTCTGTTTTGGACTGATTAGTGTGCTTGTGTTCTGGATGGGCATGATGAAAATGGCTGAAGATGCGGGTCTCCTGGCTCGGATTGCCAAGCTGCTCGGTCCGGTTGTGGGCTTCCTGTTCCCCGATGTGCCCAAAAATCATCCGGCGATGGGTTATATTCTCTCCAATATGAGTGCCAATTTGCTGGGACTAGGAAATGCGGCTACACCGATGGGAATCAAAGCCATGCAACAGCTGCAGGAGCTTAATCCGGACAAACAAACCGCTTCTCCTGCGATGTGCACCTTACTGGCTCTGAATACGGCTAGCATTACCATTATTCCGACAACGCTGATCGCCATCCGCTTAAACTATCATTCCGCCAATGCAACAGAGATTGTGGGAACAACATTGATGGCTACCATTATCGCTACACTTGCTGCTATAATCGCCGATCGCTGGTATCGAAACAGGGCTTTACACAAACCGCCGCGCATACAGAAAAGTGGCAATCCCGGCATGAAAGGATGAGCACCTTTGTTAACCTTCATCAACTGGATTTCCGTCTGGGCCATCCCGGTTATTATCGCGTTTGTTCCATTATATGCGTTTACCAAAAAGGTCCCGGTTTACGAATCCTTTGTTGATGGGGCCAAGGATGGTTTCTCCACTGCAATCAGTATTATTCCACATCTCGTGGGCATGATGGTCGCAATCAGCGTATTTCGTGCCTCGGGTGCACTGGATTTTGTGATTAGTCTGTTTGCTCCGCTGGTGTCCTGGATGGGTGTTCCGGGCGAAGTGTTACCACTCGGAATACTGCGTCCTTTAACGGGGACAGGCTCTCTGGCGTTTACAACCGATCTGATCAAAACCCATGGCCCTGACTCCATGATTGGACGTATGGCATCTACGATTCAGGGGAGTACAGACACCACGTTATATGTGCTGACTGTTTATTTTGGGGCTGTAGGCATACGTAACGGTCGATATGCACTCAAAGTAGGGTTGTTTTCCGATGTCGTTGGTTTTATTGCTGCCCTCGCCATTTGTTTGCTCGTTTTTGGTTAAAAGATATCTCCTTTCCTTCCGATATATTAGATATGCTAGAATAATAGCGGAGGAGAGTGAGACATGCAGAAGAGTTGGAAACGAATGCTCCGTGTCGGAATGTCAGGCGTGCTTGCTATTGCAATGCTCGCAGGGTCAACGGGGCTGGCGGCAGCTCAAGCCGTTCAGACGATACATTTTACAGGTTACTTCGATAAACAGCTGCGTGCACAAATGGCAGTCACAGCGGATTCTTTTCCAGTCGTGAATGTACGTTTGGTCAAGCAGGATGAACCCGATATGGTATATTATGATGTTGGTACCTCAATATTGATCTCGAAGGATGAAGTGCTCACGAATTATCATGTCGTTCAGAGTTTTGCTGAACTGTCTGATGGTGATGAAGGTACACTGACTGTTGCAAGTCCGGGTTCCCTTAGCAAGCCTGTAAAGGCGAAGATTATTAAGACAGATCCGGTCACAGACATGGCACTGCTGAAGCTGGACAAGGAAATAGACGCCCAACCGGTCGCATTTGCAAATGCAAGGGATAACCAGGTTGTCTATACGATTGGATTCCCCAAAAATCCTGCTGGTGATCTTGTCATCCTGGATGAAGATTTTCCTTCAACCTTCAATACGATAGCCAAAAGCAGAGTGTTTAGTTCCCAAGCTTTGGACGTCCCAGGTAAAAAGGGAATCGGCAGTATTGTGAAATCCATGGCCCAAGGTAATTCAGGTGGCCCTGTTCTGGATCAGAACAACCGGGTAATTGGTATGATGACATTTGTGTACGGTGGACGTACCTATTATATTACTTCCAAGACATTGCAGACTTTCATTAAAGAGAGTACCACACCTGCCAAAAAACAGGTTGCAGTTGCCGGCAAAGTTTCCAATTAAATGATTTGAGGAAAAGGCTTATCTTTACGCCATCTGTGTTCAACAGGTCGTGTAAAGGTAGGCTTTTTTTTGCGGCAATCTGGGGGAGGAAGGTAGCCAGAAATGGATATTCGTGTCTCCAGTTTACAAAATCCATGGATTATCCTTGTGATTTCCTTGCGTGATGGGTATCATTAGTGTGAGGTGACATGACAAACATGGAAAGATTACAAAAAATTATCGCACAGGCAGGCATTGCATCCCGCCGCAAGAGCGAGGAACTAATCCTGTCCGGCAAAGTAGAAGTTAACGGGGAGGTCGTAACCGAACTGGGTACAAAAGCGAACCCCGAAGAGGATATGATTACGGTTAATGGAAAACCGATCCGTAGTGAGAAAAAAGTGTACTTGATGTTAAACAAGCCAAAAGGCGTAATCACAAGTGCATCTGACCCGGAAGGTCGGAAAATTGTATCCGACTACCTGAAAGGTGTCAAGGAACGCGTATATCCTGTAGGTCGTCTGGATTATGACACAGAGGGCTTATTGATCCTTACCAATGATGGTGAGTTTGCACATTTGCTGACGCATCCTAAGCATCACGTACCCAAAACGTATCATGCAACGGTTAAAGGTGTGCCACATGGTACAGCTTTGGAGAAATTAAAGACAGGCATTATGCTGGATGACGGCATGACTGCTCCTGCAGAGGTAGAGTACAAAGATGTGGATACAGCGGCTAATGAGTCGGTCATTTCCATTACGATCTATGAAGGACGTAACCGTCAGGTTAGACGTATGTTCGAGGCAATCAACCATCCGGTAACCCGCCTGAAACGGATTTCGTTTGGTGGTATTTTGCTACAAAACCTGAAACGTGGTCTGACACGTCATCTGACCAAAGAGGAAGTCAACAACCTGATTACCCTCGCACAATCAGAGCCAGCCAAAAAAATGAAAAAAAGGTAATGTGAGGACACATAATTTTCATAAAACCGCCGCAGTTTTGTGACGAAATTCGCTATAATTGTTCATAGGATGTTCACAGTTGTCTTATACCAATAAGATGCGAATGCTACAGTCACTTAAAAGGGGAGCAGCACATGGGGAAATCAAGAAGAACGGTGCAAATCGTCATTTTGTTATTGATCCTGGTGTTGGGCGGATATGCGATTACCACATCGGTATCCGGCTCGAATGGCAAGCCAAAGGAAGGGGACAAATCTCCTTCTTTTGAACTGCTGGGCCTGGATGGTCAAGTTCATACGTCTGATGAGTACAAAGGAAAAGCGATGGTGATCAATTTCTGGGGCACATGGTGTGAACCTTGTGTTAAAGAAATGCCTGCACTTCAGGCGCAAGCTGACAAATGGAAGGACCAGGGAGTACAATTTGTCGGGATTAATGTTGGAGAAGACCAGATGACCGTGGATAATTTTGTACGGCAGGTTGGCGTTACGTTTCCAATCATGCTTGACCGGGACAAAAACTCGGTTCGTGATTTTGGGATCTCTCCCATGCCAACGACATTTTTTGTATCCGACACGGGCAAAATCTCTACCATTCATATCGGGCAACTTGATTTGGACACACTTGACGCTCAAATTTCGCAACTGGCGAAGCAGCCCTGACAGGAGGTCTATTCGTGTTCCAAAATACCAAATGTGAGTGCGGACACCAGAATCCGGTAGGCACTGTACTATGTGAAGCATGTGGGAAACCGCTGCTGGAGTCTGAAGCTAAATCGGATGAAGTGCTGGAAATGCGTTATGATGGCATGGCGCGCCGTTCACAGCGTAGTAATCCTAATATCATTGACCGCATATGGAACTTTTTTTCTTCCGTTAAAATTGCCGTCTATATGATTGTTTTTACGCTTGTAGGTTCTATGCTTGGCACGATCTATCCGCAAGAAAGTACATTTCTGAATATCGATCCCTCCGTGTACTACAAAGAAACATACGGTCAGTTGGGTCATATCTATTATCTGTTGGGTTTATCCCATACATATGAATCCTGGTGGTTTATTCTACTGCTGGTGCTGATTGGGGCATCATTGGTGATATGCAGTCTGGATCGCGTCCTACCGCTCTACAAAGCACTGAATAAACAGAGAATACGTAAGCATACGCAATTTTTGACAAGACAGCGTCTCGTGTACCAAGGTACCATCGAAGAGGCACCAGAAGACTGGATTAAGAAAGCGGTTACGCCGTTGAAAAAGAAAGGATACCGCGTGCACACCCAGGGGGATGCATTACTCGCCGAGAAACAGCGATTCAGTCGATGGGGCCCATATGTCATCCATATTGGACTCATTATATTTTTGCTGGCGGTGCTCGCACGAGGTCTTCCAGGTCTGAATTTGGACGAGCACGTCGCTTTTCCTGAAGGTGAGATCAAAAAGATCCCGAATACATCGATGTATCTGCAAAATGAACAGTTTAATGTTGAATTCTACAGTGAGGACGAAGTACCCGAGCAATTCCGTAACCTGAACAAGACCGTTCCAAAACTGTTTGAAACAAAAGTTGTTTTGTATGAATGTACAGCAGATTGTTCGGATCTCTCGAAGAAACCTCAGTTAGCTGAGGTAGCCAGACATGATGTACGCGTGAATCATCCATTGAATTATAACGGTCTGAAAGCATATCAGTTTGATTATGATCTAACACCCACCATTCGGTCCGTAACGCCTGATCTGGTCAATACAAAGACGGGTGAAGTATATGGGCCAATTAAGATCGATATGGTAGATACCCAAAGAACATTTGAAGCTGGTCCTTATAAGCTCACGGTAAAAGAAAAGTTTATGGACTTTGGATTGGATGAGAATGGTCAGCCCAAATCAAAATCGCCTTCACCTAATGCACCTGCTTTTCTCTTTCTCATCAAGGGACCGGATCTGCCCGAAGAGGGGATACAATATCTGTACTTTGCGAAGCAGATTGATAAACAACGGTTTCAACAAGATGCGATTAACCAACAGTTGATTGGAGCTGAGATTCCTTTACAGCTGGAAGTAGACAGCATGGACAAGGTCGATATTATTCAGTCCGTAAGTTATCTCAATATAAGAGTGGATAAGGCAATGCCTTTTGTGTGGGTAGGAGCCGGTATTGTTATGTTGGGTCTGGTCATGGGTTTTTATTGGCATCATCGCCGCATCTGGATTCGTTTTGATGATAAACAGCTCACCTTGGGTGGACATACCAACAAAAACTGGTTTGGCTTCAGGCGTGAAGTTGCGGCCGTCTTGAAACAGATGAATTTGGAAGTGGAAGAGAAGTCGTTGGATAACGGGGGGAATCAGGCATGAGATTATTGGATTTCAGCAGCGACGCATTTATCGTATCTTTCTTTCTCTATTGTGCTGCATTCTTGTTATATGCTGTCGCGGTCATGGGCAAAAAATGGAGTAATCGTGATCCTCTGGACCATATGAATCGCTGGGGTAAAAGAGCTTTCATCGCTTCGACTGTCGCCTTGGCGGCTCATATCGTATTTTTTGTAACCCGATGGGCTGGGGCAGGTCATATCCCGGTTAGTAACATGTATGAGTTCATGTCTTTTCTGTCCATGATGATTATGGTTGCATTTATTGTTGTATATGCCATATACCGCAAGTCATTACTGGGTTTGTTTGCGTTACCACTTACCATTATTATTATGGCGTATGCCGCTGTATTTCCTCAGGAGGTACAGCCATTAATCCCGGCGCTTCAGTCCATCTGGCTGAAAATTCACGTGACGTTGGCCGCGCTTGGTGAAGCATTCTTCGCCGTGGGTTTTGCCGCAGGGTTCATGTATTTGCTCCGTACTGTTGATTTCAGTGGTAAAGACAAGTCTTCAAGACGTCAACGAGGATGGGTTGAATTCACCCTAGTTACGATCGTTGTAGTCATCGGATTCATAGGAACGGTATTTGCCTTTCGTACAGCTGGTTACGAGGCGGTTTTTGTACAGAAAACGGTCAGCATTGACACAGAGGTACAGGAAAATAGTACAATAGAGAAAGTGATTTATCGCATGCCTCCGATTTTTGCACCATATAATAGCGAAGTGGAGAGCATGACACCGTTTCTTGGCATGAAAAAACCTTTACTTGAGACGCCTTCCTGGATGAACGGGGTAAATGCCGGGCGCAAGCTGAATACGGTGGTTTGGTCACTTATTGTAGGTCTGATCCTGTATGGAATTGTACGACTTCTTGTGCGCAGACCACTTGGACAAGCGTTACAGCCAATGATGGATGGAATCGATGCTGATGATCTGGATGAGATAAGTTATCGCGCGATTGCCATTGGTTTTCCGATATTTACGCTGGGAGCATTAATTTTTGCCATGATCTGGGCTCAGATTGCCTGGAGTCGCTTTTGGGGTTGGGACCCCAAAGAGGTGTGGGCATTGATTACATGGCTATATTATAGTGTGTATCTGCATTTGCGTTTATCCAGAGGTTGGCAAGGTCAGAAGTCTGCATGGCTTGCAGTTCTTGGCTTCCTGGTGGTTATGTTTACGCTGGTTGGAGTGAATCTGATCATTGCCGGATTACATTCTTATGCTGGAGCTGACTAGGACAGACTCGTATTGCAAAGGTTGAGTTTAGAAGCGGGAAACACAAATGTACCTTTTTATTGAAGGGTATTCAAATATTGTTCGCCAGATCGAACATAATAGAAGTGATGAGGAGTTATTGCAAAGGGGCTGGAGAGGCATGGCTGAACATGAGAATCGAATACTGGTCGTGGATGACGAAGAGAGAATCCGCAGGCTTTTGAAAATGTATCTTGAAAAAGAAGGTTATGAAATCGATGAAGCTGAGGATGGGGAAACTGCGCTGCGTAAAGCAACAGCAGGGGACTACGGTCTGATTTTGCTTGATGTGATGTTGCCGGGTATGGATGGAGTTGAAGTGTGTACCCGTCTTCGTCAGGTGAAATCAACGCCGGTTTTGATGCTCACTGCAAAAGGTGAAGAGATTAACCGGGTTCAAGGCTTCGAAGTTGGCGCTGATGATTATGTTGTAAAACCATTCAGCCCGCGAGAAGTGATTTATCGCGTCAAAGCGATTTTGCGTCGAGCTTCCGCGACAGCTTATCTCTCCAAGGAGAGCAATTCGAGTAACAACATCGTGTTCCCGCATCTGGTTATTGAGCATGATGCCCACCGGGTAACCGCTGGTGGCGAAGAGATTAGTCTTACACCAAAAGAATATGAATTGCTGCACTACCTGGCAACATCTCCCGACAAAGTTTTCTCCAGAGAAGAATTGCTCAAAGATGTATGGAATTACGAATTCTTTGGCGATCTTCGTACCGTGGATACGCACGTGAAGCGTCTTCGCGAGAAACTTAACAAGGTATCGCCTGAATCGGCGGCCATGATTACGACGGTGTGGGGTGTGGGTTATAAACTGGAAGTACCGAAGTAGTTTTAGTTTCTGGAGATCACTGGTCGGGAAGTTATGGATCACTATTATCTGCCTTGTGGGTTGTGTACTTATAGCGCTGGGTCTTTTTTTGCTGCCCTACATTGATACGAACTTTGCAGAATCCGAATCCAGAGATATTAAGCGGTTGTTCACCTATATCTGTATTATCGGATTCAGTTTAACCACGTTTTTTGCATTGTTTCTATTCACCAAAATAACGCAGCCTATGCAGCAATTGATTCAGGCAGCCAATGCGATTCGCAAAGGGAACTACGGAACACGTCTCTCCCTGGTAACGAGTGATGAGATTGGTGAACTTGCCAACACATTTAATCATATGGCTGCCCAACTGGAAGATAATATTCGAAACCTTAACCATGAGAAGGAACATTTGGCGAGTGTGCTTCGCAGCATGACTGATGCTGTTGTTACATTCGATGGTGAAGGCAAAGTTATTCTGACGAATCCGCCTGGAGAGAAGATCATGCAGGCATGGTATGATCTCGATTGGGCGAAAATGGACGAAGGACAAGAATCCGAGCAGTCTGACAAGACTTCGCGGGATGTACCTGAGCCCCTTCTTCCTTTGTTCAGAATGGTGATGGAGCAAGGCGGGGACCAGAACTCCAATGTTCACGTACAGCAAGGTGTCTGGTCTGTTCAGATGGCACCGTTGTACGCTGACAGTGTTGTCAGAGGGGCTGTGGCTGTTTTAAGAGATGTAACAGAAGAAGTGCGTCTGGAGAAAATGCGGCGTGATTTCGTGGCTAACGTATCTCATGAGATACGAACTCCGCTATCCATGATGCAAGGCTACAGTGAAGCCCTTTTGGACGGTATGGCAACCTCACCGGAAGAGAGCGAAGAACTGATCCAAGTCATTCATGATGAGTCTCTACGGATGGGCAGATTGGTTAAAGACTTGCTTGATCTTGCGCGGATGGAAGCTGGACACACGGACATGGTGATGAAGGAAGTTGACCTCGGAGAACTACTTGAACGTGTATATCGGAAGTTCTCTGTGCGTTCAAAAGAACAGGGAATTCAACTGCAATTTAAGTTCGAACAACCAACCATTGAACTTCAACAGGCAGATGAGGATCGACTTGAGCAAGTATTTACGAATCTGCTGGATAATGCGTTCAGACATACACCTACTGGCAAAAATGTTATGATCTCAGCCGAGCGCGTCACTTATCTTCGTGCTCCATTTGTTAGAGTTTCTGTGAAGGATCAGGGAGTAGGTATCCCTTCATCCGACTTGCCATTTATTTTCGAACGATTCTACAAAGCAGACAAGGCTCGTGTTCGGGGAGAAAGTGCAGGTACGGGGCTTGGTTTAGCGATTGTGAAAAATATTGTTGATGCGCATCAAGGCATGATTACCGTCAATAGTGTGCTTGGCGAAGGAACAGAGTTTATTTTGCAATTTCCTTTGGATTCATCGAAATAGCCTGAATTTCATACAAAAAGTGCGGAAACACCCTCTTATGGAGGGTGTTTTTTTGTTGAAGACTACCGTTTAATCTTGTTCAACGTGGAACAAGAATGGTCTTTTTTTGACTAAAAAGAGTGTCCAAGATAATTTTCCTTCCTATGTGACATAAGCTTGAAAAGCAAGCAAGATAGAGGAGGATTGAGTTAAGCATGTCCGATGATCGAAAAAGGGTCAATATTAAAGCTTTCCTGGAAGGCAGATCTTTTAGAGCAGGCTCTCCGTTTATTCCAATAACCACAAGCGAACTGGAGCAGTTTGAATCCATACTGCGTTCTTTGGCTGTGGCTATTCCTGCTGCAATCAGTCAGCCGACTTCAGCTAATATACTGTCTTTACAGAACGTATTACGCCAGTTACTTACTTCTGTAAATCAATCCGGATTTCGTGCCGGGGTAAAGGCAGAATTACAAGCCGTATTGGAATTAACGATTGCAGGTTCAGAGGTTGTCCCTGTTCCTCTTATTAATCTCGCAGGTAACTTGCAAAACTTACTGGATGACTTGTTAAGTGTGACGCTGCTTCTGGAAGCATCACCTGCAGAAAAAGATAAACTTGTGGGATTAATTCGATCGATCTCCATATCGCTAAGCCGGGCGACGACAACTCTTGGAACTGGAGGGATTACCGGACCAGCTGGCCCACAGGGAGTGCCAGGAGTTCCGGGGGTACCCGGTGTCCCAGGAGTCCCTGGGGTGAAAGGGGATACTGGAACACCGGGAGGACTTGGACCAGTAGGACCGGTTGGCCCAGTTGGTCCACAGGGTCCGGCAGGAGCACCTGGTGTGGGTTTGAACAATATTACGGCGTTTGACCCTGCGCTTGGGCCAACATATGCTCAAGGTCAGGTCGTTAGTTTCAACGGGAGTCTCTATGTTGCCAATGTAAACGGTCCCTTGGGTACACCCGGAAGTTCTCCAGACTACACTCTTTTGCTGTCGGGTGGGACGACTGGAGCAACGGGAGCAACCGGAGCTGGTTTGACAGGAGCCGTGGCATTTAATCCAGCGCTCGCCCCGGGTTATCCAGCAGGTCAAGTAATTACGTATAACGGTAGTACTTACATTACGAGTGTAGCTGGTCCTCTAGGAACACCAGGATCTTCATCGGATTACACATTAATCGCTGCTGCGGGGGCGACTGGTGCAACTGGAGCCACAGGTGCAGGATTAAGTGGCATCGTGCCATTCGATCCCGCATTAGCCCCAACATATCCAGCCGGCCAGGTTGTAACGTTCAACGGCAGTACGTATATCGCGAATGTGGCGTCACCAACCGGAACGCCGGGGACTTCACCGGATTACACATTGCTTGCTGGCGCAGGAGCAACAGGTGTGACGGGTGCAACTGGTGTTGGAGTAACCGGAAGTACCGGAGTCACAGGGGCGACTGGTCTTACAGGGTTGACTGGGGCGACGGGAATTACAGGAGCCACGGGATTAAGCGTAACGGGATCAACAGGAGTAACTGGAGGAACTGGGGCAACTGGTGAAACAGGAGCGACAGGCGTAGGTTTGAGTGGCATTGTACCATTCGATCCAGCCGTAGCCCCGACGTATCCAGCGGGTCAAGTAGTAACGTTCAACGGCAGTACGTATATAACTAATGTCGCATCGCCAACCGGAACGCCGGGCACATCGCCGGATTACACGTTGCTTGCTGGCGCGGGAGCAACGGGTGTGACAGGTGCAACTGGTGTTGGAGTAACAGGAAGTACCGGAGCATCCGGCGTAACAGGAGCGACAGGCGTAGGTTTAAGTGGTATCGTGCCATTCGATCCAGCTGTAGCCCCGACATATCCAGCGGGTCAAGTTGTAACGTTCAATGGGAGTACGTATATTGCAAATGTGGCATCGCCAACCGGAACGCCGGGGACTTCACCGGATTACACATTGCTTGCGGGCGCAGGAGCAACGGGTGTGACGGGTGCAACTGGTGCAACTGGTGTTGGAGTAACAGGAAGTACCGGAGCATCCGGCGAAACAGGAGCGACAGGTGTAGGTTTAAGTGGTATTGTGCCATTCGATCCAGCTGTAGCCCCGACATATCCAGCGGGTCAGGTTGTAACGTTCAATGGGAGTACGTATATTGCAAATGTAGCATCACCAACGGGAACGCCGGGGACTTCACCAGATTACACGTTGATCGCTGGAGCAGGAGCGACAGGTGTGACGGGTGCAACTGGAGTTGGAGTAACGGGAAGTACTGGTGAAACAGGAACGACTGGTCTTACAGGGTTAACCGGGGCGACGGGAATTACAGGAGCGACGGGACTAAGCGTAACGGGATCAACAGGAGTAACTGGAGGAACCGGGGCAACTGGTGAAACAGGAGCGACCGGTGTTGCAGGGTTGACCGGGGCGACGGGAATTACAGGAGCGACGGGACTAAGCGTAACGGGATCAACAGGAGTAACTGGAGGAACCGGGGCAACTGGTGAAACAGGAGCGACAGGTCTTACAGGGTTGACCGGGGCGACGGGAATTACAGGAGCCACAGGATTAAGCGTAACGGGATCAACCGGAGTAACTGGTGAAACAGGAGCGACCGGTGTTGCAGGGTTGACCGGGGCGACGGGAATTACAGGAGCCACGGGACTAAGCGTAACAGGATCAACAGGAGTAACTGGAGGAACCGGGGCAACTGGTGAAACAGGAGCGACTGGTGTTGCAGGGTTGACTGGGGCGACGGGGATCACAGGAGCCACAGGAGTAAGTGTAACAGGTAGTACTGGTGCTACAGGGGAAACAGGAGCAACAGGCGTAACGGGATTGACTGGCGCAACGGGAGTAAGCGTAACAGGTGTGACAGGAGCAACGGGAGTCGGCATAACCGGAAGTACCGGAGCAACTGGTGTCACGGGGGAGACCGGAGTCACAGGTATAACCGGTGCAACGGGAGTGGGCGTAACGGGAAGTACCGGAGCAACTGGTGTGACGGGTGGAACAGGAGTCACAGGTATAACAGGAGCCACAGGAGTCGGCGTAACAGGAAGTACCGGAGTTACTGGTGCGACTGGGGGAACAGGAGCGATAGGTGTAACAGGAGCCACGGGAGTGGGCATAACAGGAAGTACTGGAGTAACTGGTGTCACCGGGGAAACCGGAGCAACTGGTGCGACTGGAGGAACAGGAGCGACAGGTATAACCGGAGCCACGGGAGTCGGTGTAACGGGAAGTACCGGAGCAACTGGTGCGACTGGTGAAACCGGAGTCACAGGTGTAACAGGAGCCACGGGAGTCGGCGTAACGGGAAGCACCGGAGCAACTGGTGTCACTGGTGAAACCGGAGCGACAGGTATAACGGGAGCAACAGGAGTCGGCATAACGGGAAGCACTGGGTTTACTGGTGTCACTGGTGAAACCGGAGCGACAGGTATAACCGGGGCAACCGGAGTCGGCATAACGGGAAGTACTGGAGTTACTGGTGCGACTGGTGAAACCGGAGCGACAGGTGTAACGGGAGTGGGCATAACAGGAAGTACTGGAGCAATTGGTATCACTGGAGGAACAGGAGCCACAGGTATAACCGGAGCCACGGGAGTCAGTGTAACGGGAAGTACCGGAGCAACTGGTGCGACTGGGGGAACAGGAGCGACAGGTGTAACTGGAGCCACGGGAGTGGGCATAACAGGAAGTACTGGAGTAACTGGTGCGACTGGAGGAACAGGAGCCACAGGTATAACAGGAGCAACGGGAGTTGGCGTAACGGGAAGTACTGGAGTAACTGGTGTCACTGGTGAAACCGGAGCCACAGGTATAACCGGGGCAACCGGAGTCGGCATAACGGGAAGTACCGGAGCAACAGGCGCCACTGGGGGAACAGGAGCCACAGGTATAACGGGAGCAACGGGAGTCGGCGTAACGGGAAGTACAGGAGTTACTGGAGCAACAGGTGCAACCGGAACATCTGTAACATCTAACTCGGCTTTTGCTGAGAACACTAATGGTACGATTGTTGTAATATTGGGTGGTACACTCGTTCCATTACCGAATAACCAAAATATTGGCACAGGTATAACCGTCAATGGGACAAATGACACCTTCACACTGACCAACGCAGGTCGCTACTATATCTCATACAAAATAAATCTGACAGCTGCACTTGCTATCCAATCTCGGGTTTTACTTAACGGCGCAGCAATTCCAGCGAGTGTAGTATCTCCAGTACTTTCTCTCAGTCAGCTGCAGTCTGACTTTATGGTTACCGTTACCGCTGGTTCTACAATACAGTTACAATTATTCGGGCTTGTTGGCGCAGCCGTTCTGTCTCCTCCGGGGTCTACACTAAACATTATTCAGTTAAGTTAATAGTTCGATTACGTATTAAGACTACTTCCATTGACCAAAAGAAGCGGAGTTCATATGGGGGTGATGGGCACCCCTTTTCCAATTCCAAAAATATTTTGTTTGCAAGCTTCATCACCGATATTTCAGCGGGTACAGTCATACAATTCCTTACGACAAAAAAGACGGGAACCACTAGGGTCCCGTCTTTCCTTTTACATTTAGAAATATATTTGATTATTCCAGAACAATTTCAACAGCAGTATTGATTTCAGGCAGCGCAGCAAGCTGCACAAGCACATCTTTTGGAACAGCTTTATCTACGGTCAGAATCATGATCGCTGCACCACCAATAATTTTACGTCCAACCTGCATGGATGCGATGTTGACATCGTTTTGTCCAAGCAGCGTTCCTACACGTCCGATAATACCTGGTTTATCGTTGTGGGAGATCAAAATTTGATGACTTTCCGGAGCGATATCTACCGGGAATTTGTCCAGACGAACAATACGTTCTCCATAACCTGCAAGCAATGTACCTGCTACACGACGTTCCTCAGCATCTTGAGTTGTAACCAATGTTACGGTAATCAGGTTAGTAAATCCTTTAGTTGTTGAGGTTTGGCTTACAACCACATTCAGATCACGGATTTTGGCCAGATGCATGGAGTTGACGATGTTGGCTTCCCCACCCAAATGTCTGGCGAGAATCCCTTTCACAATGTAACGTGTGAGAGGAGAAGTATCTACTTCAGAAAGTTCACCAGCATAGTCGATCCGAATCTCTTGCACTGCATTTTGTGTAATCTGTGCTGCAAAACTACCCAACGTTTCACCCAGTTTGAAATACGGCTGCAATTTGTTCATCACAGTTGGTGCAACAGCCGGCATGTTAACTGCGTTTTTAAACGGTTCATTGCGCAAAATGTGAAGCACCTGTTCCGACACATCGATAGCCACGTTCTCTTGTGCTTCTACTGTGGACGCACCAAGGTGAGGCGTAACGATAATGCTTGGGTGATTCAGGAACGGGTGATCAGCGGCTGGCGGCTCGCTTTCGAATACGTCAAATGCTGCACCAGCAACAATACCTTGATCAATGGCTTCGACAAGTGCCATCTCGTCAACTACACCACCACGAGCACAGTTAATGATACGCATGCCTTTTTTCATCACTTCGAATTGTGGACGTGAGATCATATGCCGTGTTTCCGGTGTTAATGGTGTGTGAACGGTCATGAAGTCCGCATTGAGAATGATATCATCTACACTAGCCAGCTTCACTTGCAGCTTCTCGGCACGCTCCTCCGTGAGGAACGGGTCGTAAGCAAGAATGTCCATTCCGAATGCTTTGGCGCGCTTGGCAACTTCACTACCGATCCGTCCCATACCCAGTACACCGAGCGTTTTATTTCTTAATTCCACACCCAGGAAGGTTTTACGATCCCACGTACCCTGAATAGTCTTGGCATATGCCTGAGGAATGTGTCGTGCCAATGCCATCATCATGGCAAACGTGTGCTCACAGGTTGTGATGGTATTGCCATCAGGTGCATTAATAACGATGATACCGCGCTGTGTAGCAGCTTCCAGATCAATGTTATCTACACCAACCCCTGCACGTCCGATCACCTTAAGGTTGGTACCAGCCGTCATAATACGATCTGTAACACGAGTCTGGCTACGAACCAAGAGGGCATCATAATCACCAATAATGGCAACAAGTTCATCTTCACTAAGACCGGTTTTCTTCTCAACAACAACATCATTTGCATCCACCAGTTGCTGGATCCCCAGATCACTGATTGGGTCCGACACTAACACTTTGTACATGGTTTCTTCCTCCTTAGGTATGTGTATCTATATCGTCAAGGTCTGACCTCAGCGAAGAGGTATTCCTTAAAACCAGGTTGATTCTTCCGCCCAACAACGCGGTGTCGCAACAGAGGGGGAAGGTGAAGCAAATAGAGTGATCCCACAGATATCCTTTAAAATAAATCAAAAAACTCTCAATCCACATACTGCTTGCGCAATAAGGGACGAGAGTTGTCGTGGTACCACCCTAATTCACCGCCGTTTCGCAACGACAGTCTTAGCGGTCAATGAAGACCGAAGAGGATAACGGGTCTAAACCGATTGCACCTACTCCAATTTCAATGCAATAACTCAGGAGCGCTCAAGACCATTTGCCTGCCACCGATTCACACCTACCATCGGCTCTCTGTAAGACGAAGCAACGTCTTTTTTCCATCATCGTGTTTAACGTGACTAATTTTTTCATAATGTATCATGGCTGACATGAGCATGTCAATAGGCTTAAATGTTTTAAAATGTTTTGCAGATGTCTTTAGATTCACACATAAACAGAGTCACCATAAGTAATACAATAGTTAATATACCTACCACAAGAAGATGGAAAGTAAGCTGTTTGGTGAACTGAATTTTACTGCTTTAATGAAGTAATGGCACGGACATATAACCAGGACTTGGGGCAGGTCTTGAACCTAATTGGTTTTTTGGCTATCATTTAGTATACTATCCGATTGGACAACGTAATTGTTATCCATCAAATTTAACTCAAGAGGACAGACGCATCCGATGAAAAAATTCAAGTTTCCCAAGTTCAAGATTCAGAAGGCTGAGCCACAGCAGCTTACCGAGCGTTTGCTTTTAATTAATCTATACTTTACACAAGGTCTGACACTGATTATCGGAGTTGTATGGATCTTATTGCAGAAACGAAACTTGTTAGATGTACTCGCATGGCCTGACAATTACCAATTTATATGGTGGGGTCTTGGTCTTGCAGGAATAATGCTTGTTATGGACTTGGTACTGTCGTATGTTATACCTCAGGAAAGCATGGATGACGGTGGAATTAACGAGATGTTGTTCCGTGGGCGTCCGATCTGGCACATTGTATGTATAGCAGCCATTGTTGCTGTGTGTGAGGAATTATTATTCCGTGGAGCCATCCAACATGCCATCGGTCCTTACTGGACAAGTATTTTATTTGCAGTTATCCATATTCGTTATTTGCGCCACTGGATTCCAACAGGCTGGGTGTTTGTCTCAAGTTATGGATTGGGTTGGATTTACTTGCAGTCCGGCACATTATGGGCGCCTATATTATGTCACTTTATAATTGATTTGGTGTCCGGATTAGCGATACGTTTTCGGAGGGGATCATGAATCAGCCATTAAGTAGAATGAAGACATATGGCAGTCAGCGCCATCGTCAATCGGATAAAAAAGAGAAATCCGAGCGTCAGGTGGCTTCTCAAGTAAGCATCGTTGCTGAAACGGCAGCAGCTGCTGAGGTTGGCGGAATCACACCAATTACTTCCGTTTCTTTACCTAGATCGCAGCGCAAGCCCTATACAGAAAAACTGGAAAGTCCAGTACTTCCTCAAAGGGCACCATCACGCTCCAAAAAAACGCCAAATTCAACGGAAGAATCGATCCCCGAAGCGGGTTCGCTTCCTACACGGACAGAATTACATCCTTCACGTCGGTTAAAATTGAGCAAGAGGTTTGTTAATTCACTCATTTTTATTTTTGTCATGTTAACGATTAGTCTGGTTTGGTGGGGGGTTGAAGGGGCACCCGCTCTGAATACGTTCCTTCCCTTGCCGTGGTAATGCTTTTACTCGCAGGTTTAATCATTTTGATGGGAGTTTTACTACTTTTTCATATGTGGCGTGAAGCCCATATTCATCAAATGATTGAAGAAGAGGTTGAAGTGCCTCATCTGCCAACATCCTTTGACGGGGCCATGATTTTGTATGTATCCGACACGCACAAGCGCAAGCTGAAGCAGAAGGATCTGGCAAACGTTAAAAACAAGGTGGACTGGGTTCTCATCGGTGGGGATGTTGCGGAAAAAGGAATCTCATGGTCTTTAGTTAGACATAACATGAAAATTTTATCGAACATTGCTCCTTCATTTACGGTGTATGGCAACCATGACAAGAGGGCTGGTACCGCTCAACTTGCGCGAATCCTTCGGGAATCGGACGTTAAGCTACTGCAGGATAATGTAGAATATCTGCAAAGGGGCAACGACAGATTGAGCCTGATCGGCATAGACTATCGTTCCAAACAGGGCGATGTATTACTACAACAGATCGGTAACCGTTTTTGCAAAATTGCTATCGTTCATGATCCTTTGCAGGCCCTTCGCTTGGAAGAAAATGCAGATCTTATTTTAAGCGGTCATACACATGGCGGACAATTGGTTTTACCATTTTTCGGACCTGTGTTCCTGAGCAAAGCGTATCGTCCCGTATCGAACGGGTGGTACTCCCTGAGGCGAAGTCCGGAGGATGTTCACCAAGATGGCAAAATGCTTGTTAGCAGAGGATACGGTACAAATCATCTTCCTCTCCGACTAAGTTGTCCTGCGGAGATGCATATCATCACGTTAAGAGTGCCCGCGGAAAAAGCACTCACAGAGAAACAGCCTTGATCCAATGGATCAAGGCTGTTTTATTTTAATGCGCAAAATTACAATTTAACGAGCTTCCAATTCAATTGCACGCGGATCAACAAAGGAATAACCTTTCTTTTCGAGCTTGGTCAGCAACTCATCCAATGCTTCAACCGTCCAAGGCAACTCGTGCATCAAGATATTGCTTCCGGGATTTAACTGGTCCAGTACATTTTGAATGACTTTTTCCGGTTTGTCTTTGGTGCTTTTATCCCAATCGAGCGAACCATTAGACCAAGTCATATATAACATGCCATTTTTCTTCACAGCAGCCTTCAGTGCATCATTTCCCGAACCAAAAGGTGGACGGAAGAATTGCGGTTCCTCACCAATGGTATCCTTCACTATTTTTTGGACATCTGTAACCTGTTTTGCCGCCTCAGCGTTGGACATTTTTTTGAGATCCTCATGATCCCAGGCATGATTGCCTACAATCTGACCCCGATCATGTATGAGTTTGAGTAATTCCGGATGGCTTTTCACCCGATATCCATTGACGAAAAATATCGCTTTAGCGTTATGTTTATCTAAAGTGTCGATCAGTGAAGTAATCATTTTTTCTTCTTTGGGTCCATCATCAAAAGTTAACAAGACCACTTTGCTTGGGCTCGCTTCATCGTTTGGTTTAATATAATAATTTTTATTCATATGATACGTCTTTTCCACTTTCTCTTCTGTAGAAACCTTCTCCGAAGATTCAGGTTCTTCTTCTGTCACAGTTGAATCTTTCGTTGAAGACTCGGGCACACCAGTTCCGGGTTCTCCTGTTTCAGTTGGGTTAGAGTTACCTTGCTCTTCTTGAACCGTGGTAGTTGATTCGCCCGCTGGTGTGGAATTATCAGATGTTTTTTCTTCCGCTGTCCCACAAGCTGACAACAGCAAACTTGCAGCAATGATCAATGCGGCGGTATGTCTAAACATGATTTCAACTCGCTTTCCTGTAATTATACGGAATGAGATCGCTCACTACCGCAAACACTAAATATGATTTTAACACTTGAAGGAGGTTGGTGTAATGAAGGCTTCATCCTTTTTTTGGGGCATTGTCATTGGTGTTGCAGCCAGTTCATGGCTGTCCAAAGGCAAATTGCCCATGATGTCATCGGGTTCATCAAGAAATATGATGGATCAGGCAAAACATAAGATGATGGAAATGACTTTCCCGGGTATGGACGGGTTCACAAGCAAGCAAAATCAACATGGTGAATCCCACAAAAATCCGGCAGCAAAGACCGCAAGAGCAATCACACCGCAGGAAAAAGAAGCGAATATGAGCATGCTCAAAGATTTTATTCGCACCAATCCCGATGTGAAGCATGAAGTTGAGCAAATTTTAAGCCAAACAAACACAACAGTACCGGGTTTATAAACCAAAACCTCCAATTAGAATCATCCACAGTCTTGATTTGCTGTGGAATGATTCTTTTTTTGTCGATTTTACTTCGTGCATTTAGAGGTATAAAATGATAACATAACTACATAGATTTATTTTCAGCACATATTGTTTTGTGCTTCATAATCTGTTATAAGACTTGCTTATAAAGGGGAGATCCTGTATGAAAATAGAACGACTAAGTCACGATAAGATACGGATTTTCCTGACCTTTGACGATCTGAGCGAGCGCGGAATACAAAAAGAAGATATGTGGCAGGAAATACCTAAGGTTCATGAACTGTTCACTGAAATGATGGATCAGGCCTATTCCGAACTTGGATTTGATGCCACAGGTCCACTCGCTGTCGAAGTATTCGCACTTCCCGCTCAAGGGATGGTTGTCATTGTCACACGTGGAAAATATGATCCGCAACAATATGGTTTAGGTCATGAAGATGATCTTCCTGAAGAAGTATATGAAATGGAAGTTACACTCGAGCAAAGCGATTCCATTGTTTATGCATTCAAGGACTTTGAAGTGCTCATTGAAGCTGCACATATGTTGCGTCAGCATGTTACGGATGCTGGGAGACTTTATTCCTATAAAGACAAGTGGTTCTTGCATTTGGAGCCAGATGAGGTAGATTCCACCAAACATGCGGCATTGATTGCCTTGCTTGCTGAATTTGGCGAAGGCTCCTCAGTTACTCCAGCAGTCATGGAAGAGTATGGTAAGGTTGTTATTCCTGCACAAGCGATTGATGTTATCTGCACCCACTTCAAACGCCAGGATTAATCTCTAGTTGTAATCGCGTCTTTAGTCAGAGGAGGGAATTTCGGTGCTTTTGTTTTCGGTCTTAGCGGCAGCAGTTGCTCCGGGTCTCGCCTTGTTAACATACTTTTACCTGAAAGACCGTTATGATTATGAGCCACTTCATATGGTATTGCGGGTTTTCCTCATGGGGATTCTGATGGTACTGCCTGTGATGATTATTCAGCGTGGCATGATGATGTGGCTCGGGGATAATCCTTATCTTGAGGCCATTATGATCTCAGGTGGTGTGGAGGAATTCGTTAAATGGTTCGTACTTTATCATATCATCTATAATCACACCGAATTTGATGAGCCGTATGACGGGATCTTATATGCAGTCGCTGTTTCACTTGGATTTGCCACTGTTGAGAATGTGTTGTATGCCTTTGCGGGGAATGCATCCGTCTCAGCCATGTTCCTTCGAGCACTGCTCCCTGTTTCAGGGCATGCTATGTTTGCGGTAATCATGGGTTATTATATGGGTAAAGCCAAGTTTATCGGTGGTAAGAAAAAGCGGTGGTATCTGGTTCTTTCTCTGGTGTTACCTTTTTTCTGGCATGCATTGTACGATGTCATCATGAACACCATGGTGAATCATTGGTTGTGGTTTATAGCGCCGCTAATGGCGGGCCTGTGGTATGGGGCAATGGGTAAAATCACACGAGCTAATAACCGTTCTCCTTTTCGTTTTGTGAAGCGGGAGGAAGAGGTTAAATTATAAAAATACGGACACACTGGTGGACATAAAGCGCATATTGCGCCTATGACTCCGGTGTGTTTTTATTTTTACAGATAAACTCCCGGGGAATGACCGACAGAAACGGAGATCGTTGTGATGAGAATTAAAATTAAAATCAGATGCAAACAATGCGGTGAACGATTTACATTACGAGGCAAGAAAGATCGGGGCCGGATTGAGACGGGATTCAAGCAGTGCCTATGTGATAACAGAGACCAGTTCGAAATTGAAGAAGAGGGCATGGCAACTGGGATTCAGCTGAATTAAAAGGAGGACCCAAACGCTACTTTAGCAGCCTGCTTGTGTAAGGACTGGAAATCGCATGCATAAGAGATCTTTCTTCGATCCACAATAGAGGTAGTGGTTTAGAAGAAAGGAGACTCTACCGATGTATAAACGATTAAGTTCAGTCATGTTTCCGATATTTGCGGTTCTGCTGGTCGGTGCGCTCGTGTGGGGCTATCAGGAGAATCAGGAGAAGAATGCAATTCTGATCAAGGCAGAGAATCAATATCAGCGTGCATTTCACGATTTATCTTTTCATATGGACAAATTGCATTCGGAGATTGGCAACACCTTGGCGGTTCACTCTACATCACAGGGGATGCATCGCAAAGGTCTGATGAATGTATGGCGACTCACCAGTGAAGCGCAGAATGAGATCAACCAACTGCCACTCACCATGCTGCCATTTAACGAGACAGAGGAGTTTCTCTCGCGTATTTCCAACTTTGCCTATCGGGCGTCGATGCGTGACTTGACGAACGAACCGCTAAGTGAGAAGGAAATGGGCAACCTGAAAAAGCTGTATCAGAATTCATCCGAGATTACCAAGAATCTGCAGGATGTGCAGCAGAAAGTCCTGACGGACCGATTGCGCTGGATGGATGCAGAGACTGCCATGGCAACACAAGAGCAAACCATGGACAACACGATCGTTGATGGTTTTCGTACTGTAAACAAAAAGGTACAGGAATACCCGGAGCTTGATTGGGGTCCTTCCGTATCCAACATCTATGCAAAACGATCAGTCAAGAAACTGGACGGCTTGCCGGTGACCAAAGAACAGATTCAGAGCAAGGCTGCAAAATTCTCTGATGCGGATCGTAGCAAAATCCAAGTGCAGGAGAACGGCAAAGGAACAGACTGGGAGTCCTACACTGCCACGATTGATCATGCCAACAATGGCAAACTGATGATGGATTTCACCCGTAATGGCGGAATGCTGATCTCTTACAGTGATACGCGTCCAATCGGAACCAAAAAAGTGTCTCGTCAGAATGCCATGGCTAAAGCAGATCAATTTCTAATGAACAAAGGCTATAAGGATATGAAAGCTGTAAACTACGATGAATATGGTAATCTGGGTAACCTTACTTATGTGCGTAAGCAAGGGGACACCTTGATTTATCCCGAGAAAATGTCAGTTCGTGTAGGTTTGGATACAGGCGAAGTAACCGGCTTCCAGGCGAGTGACTTTGTTTACGAACATAATGACATGCGCAAAATTCCGAAAGCAACTCTTACGGAGCAACAGGCGCGGAAAAAGCTTAATTCGGAGTTCGAAGAAAATTATGTTCGCAAATCCCTGATTGAGAATGATTACAGCAAAGAAGTATTGTGTTATGAATTCGGAGGGAAAATTAACGGTTCTCGTTACCGGATATACATTAATGCGAATACAGGAATAGAAGAAGCGGTTGAAGAGATCAAACCGGTCAATGCAACCTCATAAAAAGATGGATAATTTGAATTTGAAGTTGAGCGAATAACTGCGGCAGACCACGATGTGGTCTGTTTTTTTCTTGTTCAATGTGAGAAAGGTCATGGTATAATAGTCCTTGTACATACGAAGATAAATACATAAAGTGGCGGTGAACAGCTTGTTTCCGAAAATAAATGAAATTTTATACATCCACATTGCTTCTGCAGATGAAAAAGAGGAACACAAAGAGTACAAATCACGCATTGCAGATATGGATGACAGCAGTTTTCTGATTGAGGTCCCGATGCAACAAGGAAGCAGCCGTCTGAAAAGGCTCTTTTTCGGAGATGAATTGTCCATTTCATATATTACGGAGGATGGGGTCCGGCATTATTTTAATACCTATGTCACGGGATTTGAGGAAGATGTGGTCCGTCTTGTCCGTATCCGCAAACCGCTTCCGAGCGATATATCCAAAATACAACGGCGCAGCTTTCTTCGTGTTCATGCGAACCTCGAATTGGCCATCCAGAGTGAAGATCTGACCCGTGCTGTCGGATTGACTGAAGATATTGGCGGTGGTGGATTGTCCATCTACGGCGAAACAGGTTTCTCAATAGCTGAAGGTCATAAATTGAAATGCTGGTTGCTGGTTCCCTACCGGAATTCAACCATTGAACATGTGAATTTTGAAGCTGAAGTTGTGCGGATCAAAACCCTGGAAACCGGCAGACAGCTATGCATGTTGAAATTTGTGCAGATTTCAGATTCGGAGCGCCAGAAAATTATCAAGTTTTGTTTTGAGCGGCAACTTGACTATCGCACGAAATAGGAATGTTGTGGCATAAAGAGAGGGAACTGCGGGTACCGTAATGAAAAAAACGGAGGTATTGCCTTGAATCGTCGTCATGCAACCCGCAGATATGAACGACTTTATTATGTTTTCTCCAGGCGAATGGAACGAAAGGTTACGATTCTGATTGCAGCCCTTCTAATCCTGCTTGTGGTATATCAATTGCTGCTGTTGGTACCAGGCTTCAAAAAGAATTTGACCACCATTGACCGCCTGGAAGGAACGCCAATTGAAGTGCAAACGATGAATGATTACAACCGTCGTTGATTTGTCTGTTTTTGCATCCATGTGTAGAGTGTGGTATAATTTTCACGATGCAGGCAATGCCTGTTTTTTTATTGAGGTTTATCGTTTGAGGAGGAATGCCCCGTTGGCAAGCCAGAACACATCAGAGAACGGGAAAATGAACGTTGCAATTGACGGACCTGCCGGTGCCGGGAAAAGCACGGTGGCCCGATTGGTTGCAGAGGCGCTCGCGTATGTATACGTCGACACAGGCGCAATGTACCGTGCGGTAACCTTGCATATGCTTCGGAAAGGTATTACACCGGAAGATGTGACACAGGTACTTCAGGAAGCCCAAAAGCTGGTCATTGATTTACAACCGGATCCCGACGGACAGAAAGTGTTCTGTAATGGGGAAGAAGTAACCTCGGAAATCCGCTCCCGTGAAGTGACGGGAATCGTGTCCCGATATGCGCAAATCGAGGGGCTGCGTACGCAATTAGTGGATACTCAGCGGCAAATGGCTTTGCGCAAGGGCGTCGTCATGGATGGACGCGATATCGGAACGACAGTACTGCCCGATGCGGAAGTGAAAATCTTCATGACTGCCAGTGTGGAAGAGCGTGCGCTTCGCCGCTTCAAAGAACTGGACCCCTCTGAAGGACTGACGTTGCAACAGCTGGAGCGAGACATTGCCACCCGTGACAGATTGGATGAGAATCGGGAAATTTCCCCATTGCGTTGTGCTGAGGATGCTATTGTCCTTGATACAACGGAGATGAACATTCATGAAGTGGTTGACAAAATCGTATCTTATTGCACAATGGTCAGAGGAGAGATCGGTCTATGATTTACACATTTTGCAGCACATTACTGCGGATCATTTATACCATTCTTTTCCGCTTGGAGGCCGTTGGACGGGAGAATATTCCGAAAGAAGGCGGCGTACTTTTATGTTCCAATCATATTAGTAACTTCGATCCTCCAACCGTTGGTATCAAACTTCGCCGTCAGGTACGTTTTATGGCCAAAAGCGAATTGTTTGAAATTCCGGTACTCGGCCGAATTATTAAAGCCGTGGGCGCTTTCCCCGTTAAACGTGGAGGTGTCAGCAAGGAATCCATCAAAACCTCACTCAATATTTTGCGTGATGGTCAAGTGCTTGGAATCTTCCCCTCGGGAAGCCGTCACAATGATGGAGGTATCGGCAAAAAAGGGGCAGCGAGTTTTGCTCTCCGCAGTGGCGCTACAGTTATTCCTACTGCTATTATCGGTAACTACAAAGTTTTTCGTAAGATGAAAGTTGTATATGGAGCACCAGTAAGTTTGGACGAGTTCAAGGAAGACCCATCTGGAGAAGCTCTGGAGAAGGCGACTGAAAAGATTATGTCCAAGATTAACGAGATGGTGCAAACGGGCGTGCCAAGCAAGTAATGGCTTCGTCGGTAGCTGAGTGCATGTTTCCATATTTTTGAGGGAGACTAAAGTTTGAGCACTCAGTGATGAAAGTGTTTTGAACTCTGCTACAGGCAGGTTTGAATATAATGGGGTTTTTGAATTGAGGAGGGTATTTGACATGTCGGAAGAAATGAAAAATCAAGAAGCAACCCAAGATGAGTTGGATCAATTCGTTTCCTTGAAAAAAGGAGATACCGTAAAAGGAACCATCGTCAAATTGGAAGATAACCAAGCCTATGTGAGCATTGGATATAAATATGACGGTGTCATTCCAATTCGTGAACTGTCTTCATTACATGTTGACAGCGCGTCTGACGCAGTAGAAGTTGGACAAGAAGTTGAAGCTAAAGTTCTTAGCATCGACGACGAGAAAGAAAAACTCGTTTTGTCCAAACGTGCAATCGACAGCGAAAACGCATGGGATCAATTGCAAAAGCATTTTGAAGACCAAGACGTATTCGAAGTTGTTGTAGGTGATGTTGTTAAAGGCGGTCTGGTAGCAGACGTGGGCGTACGTGGATTTATCCCGGCTTCCATGGTTGAACGCCATTTCGTTGAAGACTTCAGCGACTACAAAGGACGCACACTGCGTGTTAAAGTGAAAGAGATCGACCGTGAGAACAACAAAGTGATCCTTTCCCAAAAAGACGTACTGGAGCAAGAATTCGAAGCAAACAAAGCTACAGTAATGGCTGGTTTGCAAGAAGGTCAAGTGATCGAAGGTACAGTACAACGTTTGACTCAATTCGGTGCATTTGTTGATGTGGGCGGAGTTGACGGTTTGGTTCACGTATCCGAGCTGGCTTGGACACACGTTGAAAAACCATCCGACGTACTGTCTGAAGGTGATAAAGTTAGTGTGAAAGTGCTGAAAGTTGACCCTGAAAAAGGCAAAATCAGCCTGAGCATGAAAGCTGTTCAACCAGGTCCTTGGGAAACAGCAAGCGAAAAATTCAATTCCAGCGATATCGTAACAGGTGTTGTAAAACGTCTGGTAGACTTCGGTGCATTTGTTGAAATCGCTCCTGGTGTTGAGGGACTTGTGCATATCTCGCAAATCTCCCACAAACACATCGGCACTCCTCATGAAGTGCTGAAAGAAGGACAAGAAGTTCAAGTTAAAATCTTGGACATGAACCCTTCTGAGCAACGTGTAAGCTTGAGCATCAAAGAAACAGAAGAAGCTCCAGCTCAACCACAAAAATCAGAAAGACCTTCAAGAAACAACGCTCCGCGTGAAGAAATCAACAATCCAAACGTTTCCTTGAACAATCAAGGTATGAGCACTACGCTTGGCGAACTGTTTGGAGACAAACTCAGCAAATTCAAATAAGTTAACAATGCATGGTTCTAAGTTATATACTGCATATTTTGCTGAATAACAAAAGCAAGATCGGCGAGCCCAAGGCGGGTTCGCCGATTGTTTTTATTGCGAGTAATTTGGCATGAAACGTTAGCCAAGATATATCTTTTTTGCTATGATGAGTATCGTAAGTATGGACAGGAGGAGTGGAATGTATGGCAAGACCCGTTGTGGCAATTGTCGGACGACCGAACGTGGGTAAATCCACCATTTTCAATCGGATCATCGGCGACAGACTGGCCATTGTGGAAGACAAGCCGGGCATTACCCGTGACCGTATATATGGAATCGGTGAATGGAACGGTAAACCATTTAGTATCATTGATACAGGTGGTATCGAAATTGATGGTGAAGATGTAATCCTAAAATCGATTCGGATGCAAGCAGAGCTCGCTATTGAAGAAGCGGATGTTATTGTATTCATGTGTGATGCAAAAGCAGGTATTACGCAATCGGATGAAGAGGTAGCAGAGATGCTCTACCGCTCAGGCAAGCCTATTGTTGTAGCCGTTAACAAAGTGGATAATATCGGACGAAGTGAGCTCATTTATGAGTTTTATGGATTTGGTTTCGGTGATCCCATCGGCGTATCCGGAAGTCACGGTACAGGTGTAGGTGACTTGCTTGATGCAATTGTGGAGAAGTTGCCAGAACTTGAGGAAGAGACTTACGATGAAGATGTCATTCGTGTAGCTCTGATCGGACGTCCGAATGTGGGTAAATCTTCACTGGTGAACGCTATTCTGGGTGAAGAACGTGTCATTGTAAGTGACGTGGCTGGAACGACCCGGGATGCAATTGATACACCTTTTGAAAAAGACGGCCAACGTTACGTGCTGATTGATACAGCAGGTATGCGTAAGCGTGGTAAAGTATATGAAACAACTGAGAAATACAGTGTAATGCGTGCGATGCGTGCGATTGAGCGTGCAGATGTTGTTCTGATTGTCATTAATGGTGAAGAAGGCATTATTGAACAGGACAAGCATATTGCAGGATATGCATTCGAAGCTGGTAAAGCGTCATTGTTTGTTGTGAACAAATGGGACGTGGTAGAGAAGCATGACAAAACGATGAAAGAGTTTGAGAGAAAAATTCGGGATCACTTCCTGTTTATGACTTATGCTCCAGTCGTATTCTTGTCAGCCCTCACAAAACAACGCTTACAAAAATTGTTGCCGGTTGTGAAAAGGGTAGCAGATCAACACTCGTTACGTGTACAAACACATCTACTTAACGATGTGGTGTCTGATGCGGTTGCAATTAACCCTCCGCCAACGGATAAAGGACGGAGAATGAGAATTAACTATGTGACTCAGGTTGCCGTTAAGCCACCGACCATGGTTGTTTTTGTGAACGATCCGGAATTGATGCACTTCTCATATGAGCGCTACCTGGAGAATAAAATCCGTGCAGCGTTTGACTTCGAAGGAACACCAATTCGCATATTTACTCGGAAGAAGTCCGACGAAAGTTAGGGGAGAAGTGTGTGATTTTACAAATCGCAGCGATTGTACTGAGTTATCTGCTCGGTTCGATCAGCTTTAGTGTCCTCCTTGCCAAAGCGATACGGGGGATCGATATTCGTCAGCACGGAAGCGGAAACGCGGGAGCTACCAATACATTGCGTATTTTGGGTAAAGGACCGGCAATTGCTGTTCTGTTACTTGATGTACTTAAGGGTGTTGCAGCTGTATGGATTGGAATCTGGCTGAGTAACGGTTCTGCCTGGATTCCTGCACTCAGTGGTATAGCAGCCATTGCAGGACATAACTGGCCGCTTTACTTCCATTTTCGTGGAGGAAAAGGCATTGCCACAGCCATTGGTGTTCTGGTAAGTCTTGCTTTCCTGCCTGCGTTATGTGCTGGGGTGATCGCCATTCTGTCTATTGTATTGACACGCTATGTTTCATTGGGGTCTCTGATTTTTGTAGCATTTACACCCATCTTTATCATGGTATTACCCGGATATTCAATGAATATCTTCTGGGGGAGTCTGATTATTTGTCTGTTTGCGTTCTGGAGACATCGTACCAATATTGCGAAGCTCGCCAAAGGACAGGAAAATAAATTGGGATCGAAAAACCCTGGAGGGGGTAAACGAGTTGTCTAAAAAAGTTGCTGTTCTAGTCGCTGGGAGCTGGGGAACAGCTCTCGCCAGTGTACTCGCCGCCAATCAGTTGGATGTGATGATGTGGACACGTGGTGAAGACCAGGCTAACGAAATCAATAACAAGCACACTAATACTCGCTATCTTCCGGATGCGGAGCTTTCACCACGGATTCAAGCAACAACTGATATGGAAGCTGCGGTGGAAGGCGCTATAGCTGTGTTAATTGTTGCGCCTTCATCAGCCATGCGTGCAGTTACGAACCAGCTTAAGGCTTATTACAAGCCTGAGATGTTAGTCATTCATGCAACCAAAGGTTTTGAGACAGAAAGCCTCAAACGGATGTCCACAGTCATTTCAGAAGAGCTTGAATGTGAAGAAGGACGTGTGGTTGTTCTTTCTGGCCCAAGCCATGCGGAAGAAGTGGTGAAGCGTTGTCCAACGACAGTGGTTGTAGCTTCACTGGATAAGGCATCTGCCGAATCTGCCCAAGCTTTGTTTATGAATGCTTATTTCCGGGTTTACACGAATCGGGATATGATCGGTGTTGAGCTGGCTGGTGCATTCAAAAATATCATTGCTCTTGGTGCAGGTATGTCCGATGGTCTTCAATTTGGTGATAATGCCAAAGCCGCTTTGCTAACACGCGGTTTGGCAGAGATCACACGTATTGGTGTTGAGATGGGAGCAAATCCGCTAACGTTTTCGGGACTTGCTGGAATCGGGGATCTGGTTGTAACGGCTACAAGTCAGCACAGTCGGAACTGGAGAGCAGGTTCCATGTTAGGCCAGGGACAGAAGCTGGATGATGTTCTGAAGTCCATGGGCATGGTGGTAGAAGGCATTCGAACTACGCAAGCTGCCTATTTCATCTCACAAAAATACGGTGTACAAATGCCAATTGCGGATCAGTTATATCACGTTTTATTCCAGGAGAGACAGCCGCGTGATGCGGTTGAAGCCTTGATGGGACGTGACCCGAAGACTGAAATGGAAGTCATGAAGCTTGAAACCTGGGAGCAGTGGCATTCCTGATTGTAATCAGCCTAAACGTACCTTGTGAAATAAGAAGCTTATTCACCTTTTCTGTAGCAGACTCATACTATACACATGAGTATTGCCGGAGGAGGGGAGACGAATGGGTAACAACATTTCCAAAGATGCACTGAATGCAATCAATAAGAAAACGGGTAAAACGATAACGGAAGGTGCCGTTAAGAAATTGGCAAGCACGGTGAAACCAACGACGATTCAGAATGAAGCTCAGTTGCGCCAATTGATCAAACAAGTATCCGCCATGGCGAAAGTTCCGGTATCTGAGGATACGGTTAAGGATATTGTGAGTGCGGTCAAGAAAAGCGGATTGAATCCGAGCAGTATGGAATCGTTAATGAAAATGATGATGAAAAAATAATAGATCACACCTGCATGTGCAGGTGATCCAGTAAGACAAAAAGACGAGTCGGCTTCTGCCGGCTTGCTTTTTTGTCTTTTTTTTGGAAAGTTGAGCTGAATTTCGTGTTATAATGGTTGCAATTGTCACAGTGTCAGTGATGAATATCGGACTGAAGGGGAGACTGCTGGATTATGAGCGCAATGGACAAGATGTGGCTGTCATTGGTGGCCATCCTCATTATGGGACTATCTGTATTCCTGATTACGTTTGCTCGTGCCAAAACAAAAGGTATTGTACGGGGGATTCTTTCTCTGATTGCATTTTTGATTATGCTGATTGGCTTGTTCGGTGGAATCGCTTCTCTGACCTGATTTCCCATGCCTTAAGGATAACATCCGCATAAGCACATCATAAGAACTGACACAATGAACACGGATGAGGGGAGTGTGAGCCTATGGGGCCGCATGATACGGAGGGTCGGACAGAGCGTTATCCGGAATTACACGCGGCTTTGCTGGAAACGGCCAAAGCCTGGAACACACAGCCACAGACATGGTTACTTGGAGGAAGTTGTGGGTTGCTGCTTCAAGGGGTGGAGTTGCAACAGGCTCCGAGAGATATTGATATCTATGCGGATGTTGCTGCTGCTAAAGAACTTCACCGTAGCGCTCCGGGGGAAATGCTTGACGAGCCTACAGTGGACAAGACAGGACCGTATGCTTCTCTGCTGAGCCACTATCAGGTGGGTGAATGTGCGCTGGAACTGGTTGGTGGTTTCGAAATATGGGCTCGCAAAAGTTGGTACCGTATTGAGATTGAACATGTACTTGCTCCGCATGCACCAGTAGGACAAGTGGGTTCATATAGCCTGCGACTGATGCCGCTTGCGCATGAGCTGTTGTTTAATCTGCTGCGAGGTCGTGAAGATCGTTATGTCCCCATTGCGACACAGATGCGCGAGCAGCCAGATGCACATCAACCTATAATGATGCTATTAAGTCAAAAGAATGTATGGACAAGCCGCTTCAGAGCCGAAGTGGAAGAGCTTGTTGGCTTTACATGGCCCCAGTAGGTTGAGGGAGGAAAATGATGGACTATAAAGTTACTTTTTTACCTATGAACAAATCGATAGCGCTCAAACCAGGGGCAACACTTCTGCATGCAGCACGACGTGCTGGAGTCAAGATTACGACCCGATGTGATGGCAAAGCGGCTTGCCTGATGTGCAAAGTGAACGTGGATGAAGAACATCGGACGGAACTGTATCCACCAACAGATGCAGAAAAGCGCAAGCTGGGTTCACTGTTGGAAGCAGGTACACGACTGTCCTGTCAGGCCAAGGTGTGTGGATCTCTATCGGTTCATGTTCCAGAGGACCCGCTGAAGGCAGCTATTCGGAAACAACTGGAACGTCAACAACAGGAAGACGACTGGTTCTGAGTGTTATAACATTGATTCTCTAATGAGTTATTCAAGGAGGACACGAATGATTAGGAACAAGCCAAAATGTGTGGAAGGAAGCGGACGGCAGCGTCTGAAACATCAGACGGGCGGTCTGCTGTTATTCCTGTTGTTTGCTTTTACAGCAACTGGTTGTATGTATCCATCCCAGAGCAATTCAGACCCTAAGATAGCCTATCGGGAAAGCGTGAGCCGCATCCAGAGTGCGGTCGAGGCATTTCAGCAAGATGAGGGGATTTTGCCAATCATCAATGCAGATATGGAAACGCCAAAATATGAAAAGTTCAGAGTGGACCTGCCCAAGTTGAAACAACTGGGGTATCTGGATGAAATACCGGGGACTGCTTTTGAAAGTGGTGGGAGCGCTTACTTCCTTATTCAGGACGAAGAAGTGAATCCGACCATTAAAGTGATGGATCTTCTGACCGTACAGAAAGTAAACGATGTGCAACGAATGGTTAATCAATATAAGTCCGTACATAACAATAAGCTGCCAAGCGGGGAAGAACTGTATCCGGGGTTATATGCTGTGAATATGGAGCAGGCTGCTCAGGCAGGTACTCCTTCCATTACGCTGAATAGTGTATATTCAGGTCAGGCGTTACCGTTTATGATGGATGACGAAGGCAAGGTCTATGTAGATTATGCTTTTGATATTATGCAGGCAGTGGAAAAGTCTGACGTGTCTCCAGCAGAGACTGAAGATGTTCGGGATTTGCTGGTGGAACACTCCTACTTCGTACCTGTAAAATCCGTTTTCTACGCTTGGAAAAATAATGCGCCGGTTGCCCAGCCCATAAAATAAGCATGGTTGCAATTCAAATGATTTAGCTGTATGACCACCATGGCTCTAATGGTTCAAAAAGAGATATTCCAAATAAGGGATATCTCTTTTTCTTTTGTCAGTATGAGCAATAACCGTCATAAAAGCTTCGCGGATCACATAAAGTAGATTGAAATAAAGACGCGCAGTCCGAGATCGGGGGATTCTCCTAATGTCATCACCTTAAGATAAAAAAAACAAAAATACGCGTCATATTGCCGCATACGGATACATAAGATGATACTAGTCCAATTGCATGTACGAGTTAACGCCGCTCTCGCCGGTTTCATCAGAATGCAACGTTCGGCGGCGGACGACTTCCGGGCACTCACAAAGGCGGCTCTACCGTTGCAGGGATTTCAGTCTTCTGATTGAAAAAACGAAGCGGATGCTCTTTAGCATTTTTCCTTCGGAGTAATTTAGGGAGGGGATTTCATTGGAGAAAGTGGACATTTTTAAGGACATAGCTGAGCGGACCGGAGGGGATATTTATCTCGGGGTTGTCGGCGCAGTCCGGACGGGAAAATCAACATTTATTAAACGATTCATGGAAACCATTGTGTTGCCAAACATCACTAACGAGGCTGACCGTGGTCGAGCGGTGGATGAACTTCCACAGAGTGCAGCAGGTAAAACCATCATGACTACCGAACCAAAATTCGTACCAAATAACGCAGTCCAGATCAAGGTGGCAGAAGGACTTGATGTCAATGTGCGCCTTGTGGATTGTGTAGGTTACGCTGTGGAAGGAGCCAAGGGATACGAGGATGAGAATGGTCCACGCATGATCTCCACGCCTTGGTTCGAGGAACCAATTCCATTCCAGGAAGCCGCCGAGATTGGTACTCGCAAAGTCATTCAGGAGCATTCCACACTGGGTGTTGTGGTAACAACAGACGGCACAATCGCCGAAATTGCCCGCAGTTCCTATGTGGAATCCGAAGAACGGGTCATTGCGGAATTAAAAGAAGTGGGTAAACCGTTTGTCCTGGTCATCAACTCCACTCGTCCTCGCAGTGAAGAAGCCCTGCAATTGCGTAGTGAGCTTGCTGCCAAATACGACATTCCGGTGATGACACTCAGTGCAGCAACCATGACGGAAGATGATGTGACGGGTGTACTTCGTGAAGTGCTCTATGAGTTCCCAGTACATGAAGTGAATGTAAACTTGCCGAGTTGGGTTATGGTGCTCAATGAGACTCACTGGCTGCGTAGCAACTACGAAAATTCCGTACGGGATACCGTTAAGGATATTCGCAGACTTCGTGACGTGGATCGAGTTGTCGCTCAGTTCATGGAATATGAATTCATTGATCGCGCAGGCCTGAGTGGCATGAATATGGGGCAGGGTGTAGCCGAAATTGACCTGTACGCGCCGGATGAACTGTATGATCAGATTCTCGTGGAAGTGGTTGGCATCGAGATTCGCGGTAAGGATCATCTGCTGCAATTGATGCAGGAATTCTCGCATGCGAAGAGAGAATACGACCGCTTCGCAGAAGCGCTGGAGATGGTAAAAACGACCGGATACGGCATTGCTGCTCCATCTCTTGCCGAGATGGCTCTGGATGAACCTGAGCTCATTCGTCAGGGCACCAAATTTGGCGTACGTCTGAAAGCAACGGCACCGTCCATTCACATGATCCGGGTTGATGTGGAATCGGAGTTCGCTCCAATCATCGGTACGGAGAAACAAAGTGAGGAACTGGTGAGATACCTGATGCAGGACTTCGAGAACGACCCGATCAAGGTATGGGATTCAGACATGTTTGGTCGTTCGCTGCACTCCATCGTGCGAGAAGGGATCCAGGGCAAGATTGCCATGATGCCGGATAATGCAAGATACAAATTGCAAGAGACGCTGGGAAGAATCATTAACGAAGGTTCGGGCGGCTTGATCGCTATCATTCTGTAAGACATCAAAAGACCGTAAGGGGGCATCCCCTCGCGGTCTTTTTTATATGATTTCTTTATTTTGGATGAAATGGATAGGAAGAATAGTACTTTCGAAAAAACTTAGCGAGTTTTAGCTTTAAATTGCTAAAACCCATTTACATACTAGGGATTAGCCGTTATATTAATATTCAACTATTGTGATCGAGATCACAGAGATTGGACAGGGGGATACAGAGATGAAAAGAAGAGAGACAAAATGGCTGTGGTTGAGTGTGTTATTAGTATTTACATTGGCGCTGTCCGCTTGCGGAATCAAAAAAGAACCGGCAGCCACTCCGGCTTCGGGTGCATCAGATGATACACCAAAAACGGAAGCAGTTACAGGCCCTCTAAGCGGCAAACGGATTGCACTTATTATGGAGTTTAATACAGGTACTTTCTCGCAGCAATATGTACAAGGTGTAAAAGAAGAAATCGAAAAATTCGGTGGAGAACTGACAACGTTTGTTGCCGATAATGACAAGGCAAAGATGGTATCCTTGCTTGATAGTGCTATTAACCAGAAATTTGATGCCATTCTCACGGATCATGGGGATTCCCTATTAGAGCCAGGCGTGAAGAAGGCAGTAGAACAGAATATTCAAGTGGTCGTGTTTGACGCAGCTATCAGTGTTCCAGGAGCTACAGTCCTGTCGCAGGATGACCAGAAGATGGCTGAACTGACGCTGGAGCAAATGAAAAAAGATATCAATGGACAAGGCAATATTGTCAAAGTATGGGTAGCTGGTTTCGCACCGATGGAACGCCGTCAGATTGCATACGGTGAATTCATGAAAGCAAATCCGGACATCAAGGAAATAGCTACATTTGGTTCTGCACAGAACCCTGCGCTGGATACTCAAGCCAAAATGGAAGCTATTCTCAAGCAATATCCAAAAGGTGAAATTACAGCTGTATGGACTGCATGGGATGAGTTCGCCAAAGGTGCAGCGCGTGCGATTCAACAAGCTGGACGTGATGAGATCAAAGTGTATGGTATCGATATGAGTGACGAGGATCTGCAAATGATTCAGGACCCGAAAAATCCTTGGGTTGCTTCAGCTGCTGTTGATCCAACGGATATTGGTCGCGTCCAGGTACGTTATGCTTATCAAAAACTGAACGGGGACGAGACAGAAGATGCAGTTGTTCTTAACCCGGTCTATGTTCAACGTGAAGCTCTGCCAGATAAACAAATCTCCACTTCTGAGCTGTCAGAGTTCGTTGAAGGTTGGGGTGGCAGCACACAAGGAATCAAGGACTGGATGAGTGAATACGGAATTACTGCTAAATAAGCAGCGTATGGGAAGCGCGCCGCAAGGCGCGCTTTTTCTACCATAATGAAGATGTGCGAGTATGGATGAGAAATGGGATACTCCCGTATGGGAACGATTGGAGGTTAACATCATGAGCACTGCACCGATTCTGCTTCAAATGGAACATATCCACAAGCAGTTTTCAGGTATTCCTGCACTGAAGGATGTGGATTTCTCTGTAAAAGGTGGGGAGATTCATGCGCTGCTGGGTGCCAATGGTGCCGGTAAAAGCACGTTAATGAAAATTCTGTCCGGTGCCTATTCAATGGATCAGGGTACGATTCAGTTGAGTGGACAAGCGCTTCATTTGAGTTCTCCGGGAGACGCAAAGGCAAGTGGGATTCACTGTGTCTATCAGGAAGTGGATGCGGCACTGGTGCCACAGCTGACGGCTGCGGAGAACATTATGTTGGATCAGTTGGCTTCATCTGCTGGGGGTTGGTGGAAAAGTCCACGGAAGCTGCAACAGCGCGCGGTTGAGGCGTTGAAGCAATTAGGGGCAGACATATCCGTTCACCAAAAAGTGGCCGATCTGACACTTGCAGAAAAACAGATGATATTGCTGGCGCGGATTTTGATCCAGGATGCCAAAGTCATCATTTTTGATGAACCGACTGCACCGCTGAGCCAGGAAGAAACGGATGCATTTTTCCGGATTGTTCATCTCCTGAAGGATCGGGGCGTAGCCTGTATTTTCATTACCCATCGTCTTGCTGAAGTGACGGGTCACTGTGATCGCGTTACGGTTATGAGAGATGGACAACATGTATTTACTGGTGAAGCAAAGGGACTGACGATCAACGATTTGGTTACTCAGATGTTAGGCAAACCATTTGAAGAAGAATTTCCAAAGACGGAAGCGCCCGTGGGGGAACTGCTTTTGGAGGCGCGTGGGCTTCGTCGTGGAGTGAAGGTTAAAGGTGTTAACCTCTCTGTAAGCCGAGGTGAAGTCCTCGCTGTGGTGGGTCTGGTAGGCGCGGGTAAAACGGAAAGCTCTCGTTTGCTGATTGGTGCAGATCGGCTGGAGGGAGGCGAGATCCGGCTTAACAACCGTAATCTCCGTCTGTCTCAGCCTGCGGATGCGGCGGCTCTGGGGATTGTTTCTGTACCCGAGGAGCGACGTAAACAAGGAATCCTGATTCAGGAGAACGTGGAACGGAATTTAAGTCTTCCTTTGCTAAGTCGTCTTAGTACATTAGGTTTCGTAAGCCGCAAGCGGGAACGTCTAAACGCAGAGTCATTGGTGAAACAGCTTGGAATTAAAACATCGTCCGTGAAACAGGAAGTGAAATATCTAAGCGGTGGTAACCAGCAAAAGGTAGCCATTGGTAAATGGCTTAATGCGGATGCGGATGTATTTATATTTGATGAGCCAACCAAAGGCGTAGATATTGGGGCAAAAAGTGACATTTTCCGCATCATTAATGAACTGGCTTTGGCGGGCAAGGGTGTAATCTATTTCACCTGTGAACTGGATGAAGGCATGGGAATTGGTGACCGAATCGCTGTCATGTGCGAAGGTGTTATCGTAAAAGAGTTCAAACGAGGCGAGACTAACCAAGAACAGCTGCTATACTATGCAAGCGGTGGACAAGAGGTGCAATCATGAAGGATAAATCACTGGATTTTGCGTTCCGTTACGGGGCGATTATAGTCATCATAGGTGTTATCGCATTTTTCGGCATTAAATTGCCTTATTTCTTTACGTACAGTAACTTGACCGATATTTTGGGCTCGATCTCTATCGTTACTTTTGTAGCGATCGGTGTTACGTTATCTCTCATTGTTGATGGATTCGATCTCTCGGTTGGGGCGACTGTCTCATTAACTACCGTCGTTACTGCTTCGTTAATGATTTGGTATCAACAACCACTGGCGATCGTCATTATCGTGCCATTGATTATCGGGGCTGTTATTGGTTTACTGAACGCTTTGCTCATTGTAAAAATGCGTATTCCGGATTTGCTCGCAACCCTTGCCACGATGTACATCATCGGAGGTATTCACAAAACGTATGCACAGGGATATACCATTTACAATCACATGCAGTTCCCTGACGGGAGCAAAGCTGCGGGAGAGATGGACCCGACATTTCTACTTATAGGACAGGGTAAATGGCTTGGTATGCCGATATCGGTTATCATGTTAATTATTGCGGTAATAGGTGTGCATATCTTTTTGACGTATACGAAATATGGGCGTCAGATGTACATTACAGGTGGTAATGAGGAAGCTGCACGGTTGTCTGGAATCAAGGTGAAAAAGGTGCGTACACTCGCCTATGTAGCCGCTGGAGTGTTTGCAGCAATCGGGGGTATCATCTATGCCTCCAAAGTAGGATCTGGGCAAATCGATGCTGGATCACCGTTGTTAATGGAATCCGTAGCTGCAGTATTTGTCGGTTTCTCTGTGTTTGGTGCGGGTAAACCCAATGTCATCGGAACCTTCATTGGTTCGGTTCTGATTGGTGTACTTGTGAACGGTTTAACGATGATGAACGTACAGTATTTCACACATGATATTGTAAAAGGTGGAGTTCTCGTGCTTGCCCTGGCGGTTACATTTTACGTCTTAAACCGCAACCGGACTTGAAATTGTGGGCTGTCTGTATTAGTATGAAATTTGTTCGGCGTCTGAAATGCCCGTGGTTTCAGACGATATTCTGCCGAAAATGACTGTTGACCGCAGGCGGAGATTTGTGTTCAGCGCTCAAGATGTACGTAGATTTTTTGCGTATGAACGTATATTTCGCTATAAAACGGAAACACAGTATAACATTCAGGACATTGATACAGGAGGTGAAAAACAAATGAACAAATCAGACTTGATTACACACGTATCTGAAGCGACTGAATTGTCCAAGAAAGATGTAACGAAAGCGGTTGATGCCGTATTCGAAGCAATCTCTGAGGCTCTTCAAAGCGGAGATAAAGTACAATTGGTTGGTTTTGGGAACTTCGAAGTTCGCGAGCGCTCTGCACGTAAAGGACGCAACCCGCAAACAGGTGAAGAAATCGAAATTCCTGCGAGCAAAATTCCTGCATTCAAACCAGGTAAAGCGCTCAAAGACGGAATTAAATAAGATTTCTACATATTCCATATGTCGACAAAAAGACCGTGACTTGTTCACGGCCTTTTCTTTTGCCCTTTAACGATGATTCTTGCGGTTCATTCGTATAAGGCGCAGGTTGACAAATGAAACAATCTTAATCATCATTAACGCTATCGAACTAAAGAAGGGGACATGCGTGATGGATCATCCAACCGGCAATGATTATATTGTAATTAAGGCAGAGGAAAATGGTGTCCAGGTGATCGGATTAACCCGAGGTCAGGATACACGTTTTCACCACACCGAGAAATTGGACAAAGGTGAAGTGATGTTTGCCCAATTTACCACCCATACTTCAGCTATTAAAATCCGGGGCAAAGCCACGCTGATTACCAAGCATGGACAGATTGAATCGGAGTAATGGACAGATTGAATACATTCAAATGAAGATTGCAGGCATAGCCTGCTTTTTTTCATTGTACAATGAGGTATGAGCCTTTACCGGACAGACTACACTAACAGGTAAAGGCAGGGAGGCGTATATGAAACCGCGGATGATTGTTACTGCTTCAATGCTGGCAACGGTTGCGGCGGTCTTTCTGCTTGTTGCGATACAAACCTTACATATGCGTACATGGGGCGGGGACAACGTACAGCCTGCCTCTGCATCACATCATCCAGTTCAGCTAACGAATGACAATCTGGTTGATGTGCTAAGCTCTATGCAACTATCAACGCCCATTGCAAGAGTGGAATGGAAACAGTCCATTTTGAGACTGGACCTCAAAGTTCAAGGAACGGGTACAAGTTACACTGAAATCTATGAGAACATTGCAGCTGTAGCGGATCTGGGCTTTCGGAGTCTGGATAACGTGGATCAGGTGCTGCTGCGTGTGATGGCAGAAGATGAATGGATGCATAAACGACATCTGTTACTTGCTGCTGATATTCGGCGTGGAGAGTGGCCTCTGTATGCAATTGAAACATTACGGAACTGGAAAAGTGCGGCCTTTTCAGATGAATTGAAGGACTGGTTTCATTTGATGGAGACCGAACTCTGGAAGAAGCAATTCGAAATGACAAGTCAGGGGTAATAGAATAGCAGGATTCAGTGCGTGCCCGTTCAACATATGCTATAATATATAAGATTGTAGTGCAGAAAAGGTTTAACAATGTTAAGGCTCGGAGGCTGAGAATGAATTCATATCGCGTACCCCAACTAGCAAAGAAATATACGGATTACGACATGATTCGACAACATACGGAAATCCCATCATTTCCGGATAGCCGGGCACGTCTGTTGCAGGTATTTGTGGGCCGCACAGACGAAAAGGTGCATCAAGAGTTATATGCTCTTGCAACTTCGCTCGTTCAGTTGGCCATGGATACGCATGATCGAATCGATACCATTTCCGGTGAGCGGAAAGAGCAGGAGATGCGTTCACGTCAGTTGAATGTACTCGCCGGGGATTATTTAAGTAGCCGTTTTTATCAATTGCTTGCCCAAGCGGGCAGAATTGAAATGATTGGCAAACTCAGTGGTGCTGTATCCGGAGTGAACGCACGCAAGATGACGCTGTATGAACGGATGAAGAAGCTTCTCGTTTCGGCTGACGAATACTTGCGTGAAACGGTACAGCTGAGAATGCAGCTGTTTCTTTCATTTACAGGCATGATTCAACATAACGAAGAGTCTTTATGGAACAGCCTGTTGACCGAATTCAGCTCCTGCGAAACGATCGTGGAAGAACTGAAGCGGATGAATGACGCAAAACAATATCTTCACAGCTATGCATACTGGCACATTTACGAGCATGGTAATGACGATGAGCGCAATGTGTTGCGTCAGTCTGAATTGGATGCACGTGCATGGAACGCTATGGTGCTGAAGCATAGGGTTGGCGAGGTTTTGCTGGACAAGCTTCGCGAGTGTACACACCGCATTCAACTGTTGTTGCAAGACGAGGAAGGGCGAATGGGCTTGCATGAGATACATGCAATTCTAGAGCCTTACTTGGCATATTTGCAGCCTTCACATGCGGCAGTAAGGGAAGATTGAGGGGGAAACAGACGAATGGGGAGCGGAGAGACCAAACCGAAAGAAGAATATGTCCATTCGGTTTTTCAGAGTATAGCCGGAAAATATGATGTCATGAATGATATCCTAAGTTTCCGGAGGCACAAGGCTTGGCGTAAATTCACCATGAAAAAGATGAATATGTCCAAAGGCGATACCGGTCTTGATTTGTGCTGCGGCACATGTGACTGGACGCTTGCTATGGCAGAGGCAAGTGAAACGGGGCACATGCACGGACTTGATTTCAGTAGCAACATGCTGGAGGTCGGCCAGACAAAGATCAATGCGGTGCAACGTCAAAAACAGATTACCCTGACACAGGGAAATGCCATGTCACTTCCTTTTGAAGACAATTCGTTTGATTATGTGACGATCGGGTTTGGGTTGCGTAATGTACCTGATCTCAGACAAGTGTTGTCTGAAATGAAACGTGTGGTCAAACCGGGTGGTATGGTTGTGTGCCTGGAATTGTCCAAGCCAACATGGCAGCCGTTCAAAGGCATTTATTATTTTTATTTTGAGAAGGTTTTACCGAATCTTGCCAAAGTGTTTGCTAAAAGTTTTGAGCAGTACAAATGGCTGCCGGACTCACTGGCCATTTTCCCGGGAAGGCAGGAACTGGCAGACATTTTTGCAGAAACTGGATTACAACAAGTGCAGGCCTACCCTCTGACCGGAGGTATCGCGGCACTGCATATTGGAACCAAGGAGAATCAGCATGTTTAGGAAAATTCGCATCTTTTTAGAAATGATCAAGATTGAACACACGCTTTTTGCTTTACCTTTTGCATTTATGGGGGCGATCCTCGGCTCCATGGTAGTGAATGATACCTTCCCAAGCTGGATGCAGATCATGTGGGTATTGCTTGCGATGATCGGTGCACGTAGTGCGGCTTTTGGTTTGAACCGAATTATTGACCAAGCGATTGATAGCAAAAACCCGCGTACCGCGATGAGAGCCATCCCGGCAGGACTGTTGAAAAATGGGGAAGTTGTTATATTTGTCATTATCTCATTTATATTGTTATTCTGGGCCTCATCCAATCTTAATGTATTATCGATGCAGCTGTTACCTATTGCTGTGTTTATGTTGGTACTGTATTCGTACACCAAACGATTCACATGGTTATGCCACATTGTTCTCGGAATGACGATTGGTTTGGCACCACTTGGTGGCTGGGTAGCTGTAACAGGAACGATGGATTGGACAGCGATTGTGCTGTACGTTACGATTGTGTTCTGGACAGCGGGCTTTGATATTATCTATGCATGTCAGGATCTGGAATTTGATCAGGGAGAGGGTCTTCACTCCATACCTTCCCGTTTTGGCCTGGTTAAATCCTTGCAGATCGCCAAGTTCTTCCATGTGATTACTGCAATTGGTTTTCTTGCGTTATTGTTGATGACAGATCTGAGTTGGTGGTATGGCGCAGGCATGTTGGTGACGTATGGAATTCTGTTCTATCAACACTATATTGTATCGCCTAATGATATGAGCCGTGTTCAAACGGCGTTTTTTACCATGAACAGTTTGCTTAGTTTAATTGTATTTACGTTCACTCTGATTGATCTGGCGGTGAAATAAATGGTGCAGCAGCCGGACAATAAACGACTGGTTGTCGGAATTACCGGAGCGAGTGGCAGCATATATGGCATTCGATTAATTGAAACGCTGCTTGATTTGGAATATAACGTTCATCTGGTCATATCCAATGCAGGGTGGCGTGTACTGAAAGAAGAATTGGACTGGGATGTGACGAATCGGGACGCGGTGCTGGAAGACAAATTCGGCAACCGTGCCGGTTCTCTGATCTATCATCCTGTGAGTGATATAGGGGCCTCCATTGCAAGTGGTTCTTATCTGGCCGACGGCATGATTATCATGCCATGTTCGATGGGAACTCTTTCGTCCATCGCGCAGGGATCTTCGGATAATCTGATGTCTCGCGCAGCCGATGTTATGATGAAAGAGGGAAGAACATTGATCCTCGTACCGCGTGAGACGCCTCTTCATGCAATCCATCTGGAGAACATGCTGAAGCTTTCTCGTCTTGGTGTACGAATGATACCGGCTATGCCTGCTTTTTATTACAAACCTCAGACTATGGATGAGTTGATTCTGTTTTTGGTGGGGAAAGTGCTGGATAGCTTGCGCATCCCACATCAACTGTTTACAAGATGGGGAGAACCGGATGAACGGGGATAACGACTGAGTTCGATACAAGGCTGTTTTTTGCCAAAGTGTTGCTCGGTTTATTTGTCCCCCGAATCCCGGGGTATTGGTGAGCACTGATGGTGAGTCTTCATGAACCACAGTCTTGACCCATGCTCCGGCAACTTCTGTATTTTGTTTCAGAACAAGTCGCAGAGTTTAATTTTCGGGTGTCGGCTATGACATTCGGAGAAGAAAAACACGTTAGATTACCTTATAGAACAACACAAGCAAGAACGGTAAGCCGGGTTTTTCGTAATGCCTGCAGGCCCGACTTGCTGGAGGGGAAGGTAAGCATGAATTTATGGACTGACAATACGCTGATACGGGTGAACGAATGAAACTATTGGATATTTTCGGGTTGTTAAAAAAGGACATGGATTACATTGAGAAAGAATTGTATCGCAGTGTTCGAGGAGAACAGAAGCTGCTGAGTGAAACGTCACTTCATTTGCTCAAAGCAGGAGGAAAACGGTTGCGGCCCGTTTTTGTGTTACTTGGTGGGAAATTTGGTACATACGACATTGAACGTCTGAAGCTGGTTGCGGTTCCGCTGGAACTCATCCATTCGGCATCCCTCGTTCATGATGATGTCATTGATAATGCGGAGACACGCCGAGGCAAACCCACGGTGAAGTCAAAATGGGATAACCGGATTGCCATGTACACTGGAGACTATATCTACGGTAAGGCACTTGAAATGACTGCCGGATTATCCGATCCAGCGATTCATCGTATCCTTGCCAAAGCTATGGTACAGATGTCCATTGGTGAGATGGAGCAAATTCGCGACTTTTTCAATACGGGACAAAGTGTTCGTAACTATCTGCTGCGGATTCGCCGCAAAACAGCACTTCTGATTGCAGTTAGTTGTCAGTTAGGGGCATTGGCTACACGTGCGCCTGAGCATGTATCTTCCCTGCTGTATACGTACGGATACAATGTGGGGATGGCTTTCCAGATTCAAGATGATGTACTTGATCTGGTAGGTACTGAGAAACAACTTGGCAAGCCACCTGGCAGTGACATGAAGCAAGGAAATATCACTCTTCCTGTACTTTATGCCTTGGAAGAATCCGATCTGCGGGAACCTTTGCTTAAGGAGATTTCCCGTGTCCAGCATGAAGAAGGACGGGCAAGTGCATCGGATGCAATTGGAATGATTCGACAAAGTCAAGGAATTGCTAAAGCTGAAGCCCTTGCTGACCGATATATGAAGAAAGCGCTCGATGCTCTCGATCAGCTACCTAACATCAAGACGACCAAAAACCTGCGTGATATCGCTCATTTTGTGGTTAAACGTACACATTAAACAATGTATGACCTTCGACTCTCAGATTACTCATACCCAAAGATGAACAGAACTGTGAGATTCCTCATTGGGAGGATTTGGACATGTATGTTACAATCAGAGGGATTGCGTTTACATAGTGATTAACTTTGAACCGTGAGTGAGGAGTGAGCTGATGGATCGTACATTTTTGATGGTGAAGCCGGATGGTGTGCAGCGTGGATTGATCGGTCGAATTATTAGCCGTCTGGAAGACAAAGGATTTAAGTTGGTGGCAGGCAAATTGGTGCAGATGTCTGAGGATCAGGCAAAACGCCATTATGCTGAACATGAGGGTAAACCATTTTTCGATGATCTGGTTCGTTTTATCACATCGGGGCCTGTATTTGCCATGGTGTGGGAAGGCGACGATATTGTGGCGCTTGCGCGCATCGTCATCGGAAAAACCAATGTGAAGGAAGCAGCTCCAGGTACCATTCGCGGAGACTTCGCCAGCCACACACCACATAATCTGATTCATGGGGCAGATTCGCCGGAAAGTGCTTCCCGTGAAGCAGCAAATTTCTTTGCTTCAGATGAACTGGTGGTATACGACAAGAGCATCGCAGCCTGGTTGTAATTATTAGCCAAAAGGGTGATACACGATGCTGGAGCAAGAACAACTACTAGACCCGGATTACACCGGATTCATTCGTAAAATCAAAGAGAGCACAGGCATTGATCTTGCTCAATACAAGGAAGGCCAGATGAAAAGAAGGCTGACCACACTTCGCAACAAAAACGGGTTTCATACATTTTCTAACTTTTTTGAAGCTATGCAGAAAGATAAAACATTGTTCTACGAGTTCCTTGATCGTATGACGATTAACGTGTCGGAATTCTGGCGTAATCCCAATCGTTGGGAAGTGCTGCGGGACGAGATCCTGCCTGAGCTGCTGGGGTCCAAGCGTCGTGCTAAAGTTTGGAGTGCGGCCTGTTCAACAGGTGAAGAACCTTATACACTTGCCATGATTCTGGACACGATGGGCATTTTGAAGGACAGCTCCATTACGGCAAGTGATCTGGATGAAGGTGCATTGGCCAAAGCCAAGGAAGGGCGTTATATGGAACGCTCGCTTAAGGATGTGCCAAAGGAAACGGCGAACCGTTACTTCAAGCAGGATGGCTTGGTATACCGTATTGATGAGCAACTCAAAAATTCGATCAAGTTCATGAAACAAAATTTGCTGGTGGACCGTTTTGACGATGGGTACGATCTGATTGTGTGCCGAAATGTCATGATCTATTTTACCGAGGAAGCCAAAAACCTGTTGTATCACAAATTTGCAGCAAGTTTGCGTCCAGGCGGTATTTTGTTTGTGGGTAGTACGGAGCAGATCTTCTCCCCGGGACAATATGGTCTGGAGACAGCAGAGACATTCTTCTATCGGAAAAAATAATGATAATGGTTGTTCAGCCGTCTGAAGCACATGTACATGTGTTCAGGCGGTTATTTGTATACCAAGTACAAGAAAGCGCCGACTTTCTTGTCAAAGCCGGTCAGCTATACTATAATAAGCAAAGAAATTATGGGATTTTAGCAATGTGAAGTTTAACAGTTTAAAGGGGGAACGTATTATGAGTTTACGCTATTTAACCGCAGGGGAGACGCACGGACCCCAATTGACCGCTATTATTGAAGGATTGCCAAGTAATTTGACGATTGATTTTGAAGAACTGAATTTCCAGCTTCACCGCCGCCAAAAGGGATATGGCCGTGGACGCCGGATGCAGATCGAGAAGGATCAGGCGAATTTTGTTGGTGGTATCCGTCACGGATATACAACAGGTGCTCCGGTAGCGCTGGTTGTTCAAAATAACGACTGGAAACATTGGCAGAATATTATGAATATTGAGCCGATTGAAGGCAGTGACGAAGAGAAACGTCGCGTTCATCGCCCTCGTCCCGGACACGCTGATCTGAACGGTGGACTCAAGTATAATCATAAAGACTTGCGTAACGTACTGGAGCGCTCCAGTGCACGTGAGACAACGGTACGTGTGGCATGTGGTGCCATTGCACGTCAATTCCTGGCTGAATTCGGAATCAAGGTAGCTGGACGTGTACTTCGTATTGGAGAGATCGAAGCTCCGTATCAGGACCTTCCGATTGATGAACTGATCGCAGTGACAGAAGCTTCCTCTGTACGTGTTACGGATGCTGAGACAGAGAAGAAGATGGAAGCCTACATTGACCAGATTAAACAAGAAGGCGATTCCATCGGAGGAATAGTGGAATGTATCGTTGAAGGTGTACCTATTGGTCTTGGTAGTTATGTTCAATACGATCGCAAACTGGATGCACGAATCGCTCAAGGCGTAATGTCCATTAATGCATTCAAAGGTGTAGAGATTGGTATCGGATTCGAAGCCGGAGTCATTCGAGGATCACAGGTGCATGATGAGATCATGCATACGGATGAGCGCGGCTACCACCGGGCAACCAACCGTCTGGGTGGATTCGAAGGTGGTATGACAAACGGTATGCCAGTCGTTGTACGTGGTGTGATGAAGCCGATCCCAACGTTGTATAAGCCACTGCAAAGTGTCGATATTGATACAAAAGAAGCATTTACGGCTCAGGTTGAGCGCTCGGACGCTTGTGCTGTACCAGCAGCGAGTGTGGTTATGGAGCATGTTGTAGCGTGGGAAATTGCCAAAGCATTCCTGGAGAAATTCGGCGGGGATTCCATGGAAGAGATCCGTGCTAATGTTGCTAGTTATAATGCTCAACTGGAGAATTACTAATATGCGTCAGCTGACGGTACAGTTGGAGGAACGCTCATATCCGATTCTGATTGGCAGCGGTCTATTGGCACAAGCCCCTCAATATTTTGAGCAATATGGGTTGACCAAAAAAAGTCCGTTACTCATCATTACAGATGAAAATGTGGCTCCCAAATACTTGTCAGGTTTGGAGCAAACGCTGCGTACGGCTGGTTATACAGTCGTATCGGCGGTTGTACCCTCTGGTGAAACATCGAAATCCCTTTCGGTGTACCAGGATATGATGACCGTTGCGATCGAAGGCAAACTGGATCGGAGTTCTGCGATTCTGGCCTTAGGTGGTGGTGTCGTAGGTGATCTGGCTGGTTTTGTTGCCGCTACATATATGCGTGGAATCAAGTTTGTTCAAGTGCCTACAACGATTTTGGCGCATGACAGCAGTGTAGGCGGCAAGGTGGCTGTCAATCATCCGCTGGCCAAAAATATGATTGGTGCATTCCACCAGCCCGAGCTAGTGCTCTATGATGTGGACACACTTCAATCCTTGCCGCCACGAGATGTATCGGCAGGGTTGTCAGAGATGCTGAAGCACGGGCTGATCCGTGATGAGGCTTTTGCACATTGGTGTGAGGAACATGCGGAAGAACTGCTTGCGCTTAATCCGGAAGCACTTGGATACGGCTTGGAACGTGGATGTGGCATTAAGGCGGAGATTGTATCCAGAGACGAACGTGAAAATGGAGAACGTGCGTTGTTGAACCTGGGACATACGATTGGTCATGCCATTGAAGCGATCGCCGGTTATGGAGAATTTCTGCACGGAGAAGCGATCTCGATCGGTATGGCTGGATCAGCATTGCTTGGTGAGAAGCTTGGTGCGCCAGCAGGGCTCTATGAAGATACGGTCCGCATGTTGCGTTCACTTCGCCTTCCAACAACGATGCCTGCGCATCTCGACACGGATGCATTAATGGAAGCGATGATGCATGACAAAAAGTTCCGTGAAGGTCATATGGTGTTTATCATTCCTGATCGGATTGGGGCTGCAAGAATTGTGAAGGACGTACCTGTGTCGGCAGTTCGGGACGTCATTGAAATGCTCAGGAAGGGAGAATAACAGCAATGGTCACACGGGGAATTCGCGGGGCTACAACAGTCACGCAGAACAACGAAGAACAGATTTTGAAGGAAACGGCTGTATTGTTGCAGGAGATCGTGGATCGCAATGAGATCCAACCGGAAGATATCTGCAGTGTGTGGATTACGTTAACTGGTGATCTGGATGCTGCTTTCCCGGCAAAAGCTATTCGTCAACTGGATGGCTGGGAACTCGTACCACTGATGTGTGCACTGGAGGTTCCTGTTAAAGGTGCCTTGGCGCAGTGCATTCGTTTCATGGTGCATGTGAATACAAACAAAGCTCAGAATGAAATCAACCATGTGTATCTGAACGGTGCACAGGCATTACGTCCGGATTTGGCAACACCTTCTGGTTCTTAAGTAGTGGGTTGTCAAACCGATCATAATGATGTATAGTGAGAACCAGTTGAGTAGAGTAGAGATTGAGCTGAGAGCAGCTGAGCTAGTGGAGTATATAGCAGAGTCCAGTGGGTGGTAACCGGGGCAACAGAAACCGGTCAACTGATTCACGGTACGTCGTGCTACGGAATAGCTAACAGGAACAGGGAAAACAAACGTGTCATAGGACATCTTTTGTTTTGATATATTTTGGTACAAACACAATCATTGCACTCTCCTATATTTACAAAATATTGGAATGAGTAGTTGGAGTGTTATAACTGATATATTTTCCCGAATTGGATGATGTGAGATGCATCAATTCAGCGACCTGTGAATAATCCGACAGCGAAGTATAGGGACTTGTTATTTATGAAGCATCACCCTGTTAAATACAGCTTATAACCAAACCTCTACCTGATGGTAGAGGTTTTTTTGTACATTGAATTGTTTCTTCTACCCCTATAAGTTCAACTAAACTTTTACACAAAAACGCAGAGGACAGAAATAACGTGAAGAAGCGGAGCGTTCGCATTTATCACCGGATTTTCCCTTTAGAAAAGAAATCAAAAAATCTGGGGATAACAGCGATCGGAAGGTTGTTCTGTCATCGGAGTGCTCAGTGTAAACCTCTTTAGTTGAACTTACCTAAATCTGAAAGGACGTGATCTGATGATAACGCCAAACGTTAATCAAGTACTGAAAATGTCGAATGAGTATAATCTGATTCCGGTAGTCAAACGGATTCTGGCAGATATGGAGACTCCGATTCGAATATTCCGCCGTTATGCTGACAACGACCGGGCATTCCTGTTGGAAAGTGTAGAGGGCGGTATCCAATGGGCGAGATACTCGTTCATCGGTACAGATCCGTTCCTGATGATTTCGGCCAAGAAGGGCCGTATTGTTGTAGAAGAAGCAGGGAAGACTCGTGAATTGCCAGGTAAACCGATCGAAGAACTGAAAGCACTGCTGCGTAAGTACCGCAGTCCAAAAGATGATGAACTGCCACCATTCACAGGTGGGGCAATTGGTTTCTTCGGATATGACCTGCTGTCCTATTATGAGAAACTTCCAGCTCACGCGCTGGATGACCTGAATATGGATGACATTCGCTTTATGTTCTGTGACCAGATTATCGTGTTTGACCATGTGAAGCAGCAGATGCTGCTCGTTGGTAATGTACACGTCAAGGACGGTGCAACGGATGACGAGATACGTCAAGCGTATGCAGTGACTTCGGAGAAGCTGGAGCAGGCGGCAGAACGTTTGCAACAGCAAGGACCAGGGGAGAACCTGAATCCGCGTTCCATTCCGGGAGACGTGGAACTGGGGGATATTCGCTCCAACCTCACGAAGGAGCAATTTATCGGTAATGTAGAGCAAGCCAAAGATTACATTCGCGCAGGTGATATTTTTCAAGTGGTATTATCTCAGCGTTTCCACATTGATACGGAAGTTTCTCCGCTTCACGTGTATCGTGTGCTTCGGACCCTGAATCCATCACCTTATATGTACTACCTCAAAATGGATGATGAGATTATCGTGGGTACTTCGCCAGAAGCGCTGGTCAAGGTGGACGGGAATCGTGTGGAGACACGACCGATTGCAGGTACACGTCCAAGGGGGGCAACAGAAGCGGAAGATCGTGCACTCGCTGCTGATCTGCTCCAGGATGAGAAGGAACGCGCGGAGCATCTGATGCTGGTTGATCTGGGTCGTAACGATCTGGGCCGGGTATCCAGCTTCGGCAGTGTGAAGTGTGACATGTTCATGGAGATTGAACGGTATTCTCACGTTATGCACATGGTATCCAACGTTACGGGCGAGCTTAGAGAAGATAAGGATTTCTTCGATGCGTTTCTCTCATGCTTGCCAGCGGGTACCGTATCCGGAGCACCGAAACTGCGTGCAATGGAGATTATCGCGGAACTGGAGAAAGAGGCACGGGGTGCTTATGCAGGAGCCATCGGATACCTTGGTTTCTCGGGTAACATGGACTCCTGTATTACGATTCGTACGATTATTTTTAAAAAAGGAAAAGCATATGTACAGGCCGGAGCGGGAATCGTATGGGATTCTGTGCCTGAGAATGAATATGAGGAAACGGTTAACAAAGCTAAAGCATTGCTCAAGGCGATTCGAACAGCAGAAGCAATGTTTCCTGCCAAAGAAAAGGACAGCACGTTGAGACTGGCGAATGCAGACTACTTTGTCACACCAGCGGCCGCTAAGAACTGAGAGAGGAGAGACCGGAGATGAACATAAACCCAATAATGAATGAGAACCCTGTAACCCCTATTGCTGAGATTACTCGTGAGGAAGGCATGAAAAATGGCCTGGCGAAGATTCTAGAGGGCAGCCATCTGGAGCAAGCCGAAGCAAGAGATTTGATGTACTCGATCATGAGAGGTGAGGCAACGCCGGCTCAAATCGGAGGTTTGCTGATGGCGCTACGGATGAAGGGTGAAACGGTAGATGAGATCACCGGTTTTGCTGAAGCCATGCGTGGTCAGGGCGGACGAATTCTAACGGATGGCAGCGGCTTGCTGGACACTTGTGGAACAGGTGGATCGGGTATTCACAAATTCAACATTTCCACAGCATCCGCGATCATTGCTTCGGCCGTCTCGGTTCGGGTCGCCAAACATGGCAACCGTTCAGCTTCAGGCAAAGCGGGTAGTGCAGATGTATTAGAGGCACTCGGTGTAAATATCCATCTCAACGGTGAGCAGGCCAGACAATGTCTGGATGATATCGGAATCTGCTTCTGTTTTGCCCAGGTATATCACCCTTCCATGCGACATGCAGCAGGACCAAGAAAAGAGCTGGGGGTTCGTACCATTTTCAATATGCTCGGACCGTTAACGAATCCTGCGGGAGCAGATCGCCAACTGCTTGGCCTGTATGATCGTTCCCGGACGCCGATGATTGCTGAAGTACTGAATCGTCTTGGTCTCAAAAGAGCGTTGGTTGTGGCCAGCCATGATGGTCTGGATGAAATCAGTATCTCGGCACCAACTCAGGTATCTGAACTTCGCAATGGTGAAGTGCACACCTATGATATTGATCCACGTGATATGGGTTTGTCTCTACATCCGCTCGAAGCGGTACTTGGAGGAGATGCGGCACAGAATGCCGAAATTATTAAGAGGATCTTCCAGGGTGAGCAGAGTGCCTATCGTGATGTCGTTCTGTTGAATGCCGGAGCGTGCATCTATGTATCCGGTCTTGCAGATAGCATTGCTGAAGGGGTGACACTTGCCGCAGAAGCGGTAGATTCGGGCAAAGCTGCCGGGAAGCTTGAACAGTTAATTCATACAACGGAGGCGTATAGTCATGTATCTTGATCGAATCGTTGCAACCAAACATAAAGAAGTTGAAGTTCTTGCACAAACATTTAACATGGATGAAGCTATCCAAAAAATCGAACAACTACCCGCAACTCGAGGGTTTGAAAAAGCATTATCAAGCGGACGCAATCGCAAACTTGGCCTTATTGCTGAAGTGAAAAAAGCTTCGCCATCCAAAGGGTTAATTCGTCCGGATTTTCATCCGGTAGAGATTGCTGCTGCTTATGAGCGAGCGGGTGCAGACTGCATCTCCGTATTAACAGATGTGTCGTATTTTCAAGGCAGCAACGAGTACTTGCAGGCTATCCATCAAGCAGTGAACATTCCGCTATTGCGCAAGGATTTTATTATAGATGAACGACAGATTGCCGAGGCAAGATTGCTGGGTGCGGACGCGGTATTGCTGATTGCCAGTATTCTGACACCTGAACAGATTCGTCAATATCTGGAATTTGCCAAAAGTTTGGGGCTGGATGCCTTGATTGAAGTCCATGATCGAACAGAACTGGAGCAGGTATTGGAGATTCCGCAGGCAACACTTGTGGGCATCAACAATCGTAATTTGAAAACATTCGAAACCAGCCTGAACACGACACTGGATTTGATGGAATTGATTCCAAGTGGCGTTACCTTGATTAGCGAAAGTGGTATTGACGGACCAGAATCAACAGTACCTCTGATCCAGGCCGGTGTTCATGGTATTCTCGTAGGTGAGCATCTCATGCGCAAGGATGATGTCGAGGCGGCTGTATATGATCTGATGGGACCCAAATGATGAATACTTCCTTACACGATGGCACAGGCGACAGTATGTCAGAACTGAGAAACCCGCTGCCAGCGGCCGTAAAAATATGTGGACTTCAGGACGTTGAAGTGCTAAAATCGATGATAAACTTGCCTGTGGATTACATTGGTGTTGTTTTTGCCAAATCACGCCGCCGAATCGAACCCGAGCAGGCTGCTGCATTAAGAACGGTGTTGTTCGAATGGTCTACCTATGATCGGCCGAAGCTTGCGGGTGTATTTGTGAATCCTACGCTCGAAGAACTGGAACACATTATGGACATTGCTCAGCTGGATGTTATTCAACTGCATGGACAGGAGACTGCGGAATTTTGCCAGCAGGTGAAGCAGCGGTGGAATGCCGCAGTGTTCAAAGTTTTTTCTTTTCCCAAAGATGAAACGGGACCGGAAGCTGATGATGCAGCCATAAGGGCTCTTGATACTTATGATAAATACGTGGATGCGATATTGCTTGATACCCATGATCCTCTATATGGAGGGGGCTCCGGGAAAACGTTTGCCTGGGAGCGAATCCCTGCCTATGCTGAATGGGCAAAAAGTCGCGAAATTGCTCTGTTCGTTGCAGGAGGTTTGCAGCCGGACAATGTACAACAACTAATACAGACATATACACCTTTCGGCGTCGATGTATCCAGCGGCGTGGAGACTGAAGGTGTGAAGGATATTGCCAAAATTACAGCATTCGTAGAAAGGGTGAAGCAGGCATGACACATCAATTACCGGATCAACACGGGCGTTTCGGTCACTTCGGAGGCCGCTTTGTACCTGAGACACTAATGAACGCACTTATTGAGTTGGAGGAGGCATACAGCCACTTCTCTGAAGATGAGGAATTTAACAAGGAACTGAACTATCTGCTAAGCGAGTATTCTGGACGTGAAACGCCATTGTATCATGCAGAGCAATTGTCACGCCGATTGGGCGGACCGAAAATTTATCTGAAACGTGAAGATCTCAATCATACAGGCGCGCACAAAATTAACAACGCCATTGGACAAGGTTTGCTTGCCAAACGGATGGGCAAAAAGAAAGTTATTGCCGAAACGGGTGCAGGTCAACATGGCGTTGCGACCGCAACCGTAGCCGCATTGCTTGGACTGGAATGCAAAGTATTTATGGGCGAAGAAGATACAGAGCGTCAGCAGTTAAACGTATTTCGGATGAAGCTGCTCGGAGCAGAAGTAATTCCGGTGACGTCCGGAACACGGACACTGAAGGATGCTGGTAATGAAGCACTTCGCTACTGGGTCAGCAATGTAGAGGATACGTTCTATGTGCTCGGATCAGTGGTTGGTCCTCATCCATATCCGATGATGGTGCGGAATTTCCAACGTGTGATTGGTGATGAGACCCGTCGTCAGATTCAGGAGATCGAAGGGCGTTTGCCGGATGTAATTGTAGCCGCTGTTGGTGGAGGAAGTAATGCGATCGGTATGTTCTATCCATTTATCGGTGATCAGGATGTGAAACTTGTTGGTGTTGAAGCCGCAGGCAAAGGGGTCGAAACCAAGTATCACGCTGCGACGATGACCAAAGGTACGCATGGTGTATTCCAGGGATCTATGAGTTACCTGTTGCAGGATGAGTATGGACAGGTTCAGCCAGCGCATTCCATCTCGGCCGGACTTGATTATCCGGGTGTTGGTCCGGAGCATTCCTATCTCAAGGATATTGAACGGGCAAAATATGTACCGATCACGGATCAGGAAGCACTGGATGCCCTGCAACTCCTATGTCGGACGGAAGGAATCATTCCTGCTCTGGAGTCTGCACATGCGGTAGCTCAAGTTGTCAAACTGGCGCCTGAACTTACAGTAGATGATATTGTAGTCATTTGTCTGTCGGGACGTGGAGACAAGGATGTTGAATCGATCATGAAATACACGGGAGGTGACTTGGGATGAATCTGATGGACCAGACCTTCCAGCAATTGAAGGAACAGAATCGCACGGCACTTATTCCATTTTTAACCGTGGGAGACCCGGATTTGGATACAACGATTGATATCATCAAGGAGCTTGAACAGGCTGGAGCGGACATTTTGGAACTGGGTGTTCCCTATTCCGATCCGCTTGCAGATGGCCCTGTCATTCAGCGCGCTTCCGAACGTGCGCTGAAGAGCCAGATTACCATTCGTACTGTGATGGAAACCGCTGCAAAAGCTCGTAAGGCAGGTGTGAAACTGCCGTTTGTACTGTTCACCTATTATAATCCGGTATTGCAGACAGGCCTGGATGTATTCTTTGATGAATTGGTCAAACACGATATTAGTGGCATGATCATTCCGGACCTGCCAATTGAGGAAGCGGAAGAGATGCGAGAACGCGCAAATCGTGCTGGTGTGCATCTGGTGCCGCTTGTTGCACCTACCTCTAATGCCCGGATTGAGCGGATTGTAACGGGAGCGAGTGGCTTTATCTATTGTGTATCTTCCCTTGGGGTAACCGGAGAGAGAGCTTCTTTCTTTGATGGCGTAGAGAGCTTCATTGAGACGGTGAAAAGTCTGACAGACCTCCCTGTAGCGGTGGGTTTTGGTATCTCCAGTCATGAGCAGGTGGCACATTTCTCCCGCATCTGCGATGGCGTTGTTGTAGGTAGTGCCATTGTTCGTCAGGTGGAAGATGCGATTCCTCTGCTTGAAAATCCGGATACGCGTGCAGCGGGACTGTTGCAAATTGGTAACTTTGTGGCACAATTAAAGGGATAGAGATGTCCTGAAAGGACATCTTTTGGACACGTAAGGTGCACGCTGATTCGTGTCTAACATTATTTCAATAACAGGAGGCGGTCGGGTTGAAACCGAAATCCCAGATTGTCAATCTGCCTGTGTACCAGCCGGGCAAACCGATTGAAGAAGTGAAACGTGAACTGGGGCTTGAACAAGTCATCAAGCTGGCCTCCAACGAAAACCCGTACGGCAGTTCTCCTGCCGCCCTGGAAGCCATTACGAGAGAAATGACGAATATAAGCATATACCCAGACGGTAGCTCGGTTGAGCTGACGGGAGTTCTTGCCAAGCATCTTGGCGTTGAACGGAACAACTTAATATTTGGTTGTGGTTCCGATGAGATTATTGCTTTGATCACGAGAGCTTTCTTCTTGCCGGGTGACGAGACCATCATGGCAGATCAGACATTTTCTGTATATAAAAGCAATGCAGATATTGAGGGTGCCGTGTCCATCGAAGTGCCTCTGAAAGATGGCACGCATGATCTGAGCGCGATGCTCGCGCAAATTAACGACAAAACCAAAGCAGTATGGGTGTGTAATCCAAATAATCCAACAGGTACGATTATCTCCGAGCAGGAACTTACAGCCTTTATGGACCGTGTGCCTGCTCATGTGATGGTCATACTGGACGAAGCTTATTATGAATTCGTAACCGATGAAGCATACCCGCAAAGTATACCATTGATCGAACGGTATCCGAATTTGGTCATCCTGCGGACATTCTCCAAAATTTACGGTTTGGCTTCGCTTCGGATCGGATATGGTATTGCACGTCCCGAAATTATTGATTTGATTAACCGTGTACGTGAACCGTTTAACACCTCCCGTTTTGGACAGGTTGCGGCAACCGCTGCACTACTGGATCAGGATTTTGTTCAAGAGTGCTCGAAGCGGAATGCAACGGATCGGGATTACCTGCAAAATGAATTTACACGGCTCGGATTGTCGTATTTCCCTTCACAGGGTAATTTCATTATGGTTGATCTGAATATGCCTTCAGCAATTGCGTTCCAATCCTTGCTCAAACAAGGCATTATCGTTCGCTCAGGATTCCACGTATACCCAACTTACATTCGTGTGTCCGTCGGAACATCAGAACAGAACCGTGCATTTGTCACGGCACTGGAGAACACGCTGGCTGAGAAGGCGGTAGCACGCCCTTAATACTGGCGATGAAAGAGTGAGGACCCATGAAACTAAAAATTGCAATGATTGGTGTAGGACTCATCGGCGGTTCACTGGCGCTCTGCTTCAAAGGCAAGCCAGATGTAACCGTGATGGGCTACGCCCACTTGGATGAACTGAAGGACAAGTACATAGCGAGCGGTGTAGTGGATGATGCTACGCTCTCTCTGGAAGAAGCGGTAGAGGATGCCGACTTTATTTTTTTGTGCGTTCCTGTAGGTTTGTTAGAATCCTATTTCGAGAAACTCTCCAAGCTACCATTGAAAAAAGGATGTATCATCACGGACGTAGGAAGCACCAAGGCTTCCATTGCCGCTTGTGCCGAGCATGTGCGGTTGACTGACGCTTATTTCATTGGTGGTCATCCTATGGCAGGGTCGGAGCGTGCAGGCGTAGATGCGGCCTCAGCCGTGTTGTTTGAGAATGCATACTATGTCTTAACCCCTTCAGAACATGTACCTGAGGAAGCCTACAGCAGGCTGTCTGAACTGCTTGCGTATACGCGGGCACAGATCGTGCGTGTGGAGCCTCTGCTGCACGATGACATCGTGGGGGCGATTAGTCATCTGCCACATGTTATTGCTGTTGCGCTTGTGAATCAGGTGCGTGAATATAATGAGTCGAATCCACTGTATAAAATGCTGGCTGCAGGTGGTTTCCGGGATATTACCCGGATTGCGTCCAGTGATGCGATTGTGTGGAGAGATATCTTGCTTAGCAACCGTGATGTACTGCTGGGCTTGCTTAAGGACTGGAATAGTCAGATGACGGCCTTTACGGATATGCTGGAGCATAAGAACGGTGAAGGTATAGAGGAGGCATTCCGTCAGGCCCGCGAGTTCCGCAGTATATTACCAGAACGACGCAAAGGCATGATTTCGCCGTTATTTGATCTGTATACTGATGTACAGGATGCACCGGGTATGATCGGTAAGATCGCAACTGAGCTTGGGGCGAATGACATCAACTTGAGCAACTTGGAGATTATCGAAAACCGGGTTGATGTGCCGGGCATTATGCGTCTGTCTTTCCGTCAGGAAGAAGATATGGAACGAGCCAAGACGTTATTGGATTCCTTAGGTTATCAAGTATGGATATAAGACGAGAAAGAGGGCGAAAGCCCTCTTTTTTGTGAGGTTATATTGGAGTTGTTATTTGATTTTCAGTCACAGAAAAAAAGGATGTTTTATCCTAATTTACCGAAAGATATAATTAATTCAAACAATTTTACTGAAAGTGTTGACAAAATGAAAACGTATACATATAATAAGGGTACAGTATGGTTTCTCTCCACTCCTATCCAATAACTGTATTGCTCCACGTGAGCAATGGCCGCTTATGTAAGCGGTCTTTTTTTTGTCTAAAAAAGTTATGGGGAAGGCATTGATATGTTAATAGTTACACTTGAACTTATATCCTCTATTTACATCTCCCTCCTTAATCTGTTAGGATACCTTAGATCAAATAAATATCACATTTTTGTAACCTTTTCGGTATGTCGTCCGTCTATATAAGCAAGAGTTACCAAAAAGGCTCAAAATGAAGTCATGAACGTGAAAATGACTGCATATGAATGACAGGTCGGGTTCTGTGGATACCAATGGATTTGCCAGGATGATGCAGACCGTTGTACAATAAATACTGTTAATGTAGAAACGTTGGGGAAATTGCCATTACATAGGGGAATTTGGCGGGAAGGCCAGTTATGGCGCTGAACGCTTTTTATATGCGGTGAGAACCGCAACTTTTTTGTGCCTGTTCGGTAATACATGGATAGAGTCGAACGGGGAGAAGCACATGGATGGGCGAGGAGGGGTCGCACTCAAATGACGGATTCCCAGTTGATTCGAGAGATCAAGGAAGGTAACCTGGAGTTATATTCCGAGCTGATGAGTCGTTATCAGCGTAAAATACTGGCTTTCGTATATCATATGTTGAAAAGTTCCAATATGGAGCTGCTTGCGGAAGATCTCTGTTCTGAGACTTTCTATAAGGCGTTCCGCAGTCTGCACTCTTTCCGTGAGGTGGATGCCTCATTCTCAACCTGGTTATATACCATTGCGAGAAATACGGTACTGAGTGAGCTTCGCAAACAGCGCAGCGGAAATGTCCCACTTGAAGAGAGCGGGATTGTTCCCGTTGCTCCTTCGGAGAATACACCGGAGTATGCTGTACTACGCAGCGAGCGGGTGATGCTGGTTAGGGATGCGATTAACAATTTGCCGGAGAAGCAGCGTTCTGCGATTATACTCCGTGAGTATGATCAACTAGACTACCAAGAGATTGCGAATATTCTTGGGCAGAGCGTCAGTTCTGTGAAATCGCTATTATTCAGAGCAAGATCAAGCGTAAAAACTCAATTGGAACCTTATTTCTTCGAACCGGTGTACGAGCCATATGAAGGGATGAAGAACCGATGAATTGCAATGAAGCCCAGGAACTGTTTGCACTGGTCTGGGACTTGCCGGAAACTCATCCTCAGCGGATTGCATTTCATGCTCATCTCGCTGGTTGTGAAGAGTGCTCCGAGCAGTTTGAGGTCTGGGAAGAAGCTCAGATCTTGCTGCACAGCATTCCGGTTCCAGTGACAGAACAACAAGCAGAGAGAGTGAACCGTAACGTTATGGACCGGATCTACGCGGAGTCTCCATGGTTACTGCCGGAAGAGGTAAAGGTTAATCGTTTCTCTGCTGTGATCCGCAAGCATATGTCTTTGTGGATTGCCGCGTTCCTGGCTATTTTTTTATGCAGCTTTCTGTATATGGCAATGTTTAAGCCAGACGTATCAGAAGCTGAGCAAACCAAAGTTGTTACTACGGGTATCCTGGAGACAGGGGTTGCCGGAAGCGGACCATCGTCCTCTGGCATGTATCAGTACAACATGACTGGAGCGGACAGAGGAAGTATCATAGAACCTTTTGTTGTGAGCATGGGACCTGCTTATCCGCAGTATTGGATGGCCCTCTCTTTACTTGCAATAGGAATGGCGTTATTTTCTCTTGGACGTATGCATCGAACAACGAATAAACGCAAACAAGGTGCGAGTGCATAGGTAATAACCTTTCGTTCGCCGTGTGGAGAAATGAGGGATGTAAGTGCGAATCGGACTTATTCGTCACGGTCTTACAGACTGGAATGCGGCGGGCCGTATACAGGGTCAGACGGATATTCCTCTGAATGGAGAAGGTCGTGAACAGGCAGAGCGCCTGGGAAGACGTCTGCTGACGGAAGAATACCAATGGGACTATATCATCACAAGTGGATTATCGCGGGCACAGGAAACAGGGGAGATTATCTCCAAGCTGTTGAATGTACCTTTGCTTGAGCCGGACGCACGGTTGAAAGAAAGGGCTTTTGGTCAGATTGAAGGTCTGACTTCAGAAGAACGGGTTGCCCGTTGGGGCCAAGCCTGGGAGACATTGGACTTGGGACAGGAGCAGATAGCGGATATCCAGATTCGTGCACTGGCGTTTCTGGAAGATCTATGGTCTGCCTATTCTGACCAAAACGTACTCATTGTCACTCACGGAGCTTTCTTAGCCAACCTTTTAACAGCTTTGTTTAAAGATCGGTATACAGAACGGATTGGAAACCTGTCACTGACGATCCTGGAAAAGGAACGTGATGACTGGAGTCCACTGTTATATAATTGCACACGACATCTGTCTTTGGACACAGCGAAACAACCTGAGTAATCCAACTTGGGTTGTTTTTTTTGCGTTTTATGGGGAAATAAAGACTGTATATGATTTCAAACCTCTCATTTTTCTTCTGATTGACCAACTCGGGGCATAGTATGGTTTAAAACATAAAAGATTTCCAAAAAGAGGTTTAGATTATGGGAATTCCGTCAACGATGTTTACAAAACCAAACTATTTCAGGCTCTGAATCAGTAGTCGAAGTAGTTAACGGGCGAGGCGATGGACCCATGAATCTAGCGGATATGCTTACTTTTGCCGATATTGGCCAGCTTAATCGAATAGCAGACTATTACCAATGTGAATGCAAGCCCAATTCCAAACATGAACTCATCCAGAGTATTCTCACTACATTGGGCAGCAGACCCTTTTTTGAGCAGCAGGTACGTCAACTGAATCAAGCAGATCAGCGCTTTTTGAACAACTTGTTGTTTGATCCTCGCCAGTATTATGGTATGGAAGAACTCATTGCCATAGCCCGTCAATCGATGGACAAAAAGGAGAGTGAGGCTGGCGCGAGTCCACGTGATCTCATCGTTCGCTTCAATAAGAGTGGATGGTTGTTCAATGGGACAACGCAGCAGACCAGATATTTGTATCAGGTACCCCAGGATCTGAAATTAAGATTCAGGGATGTGTTATCCACACATCTGCGAGCAGGGATTACCAAAACAACGGAGCCACCCATGTATCGGGATGAGTATCATCTCTTAGCGGATGATCTCAAGTTGTTTCTGCAGTTTGTCCAGCAGCACGAAATTGCCCTTAACGCTGAAGGCATGATGTACCGTCGCTCTCAACAGCAGATTATGGAGCATCTGCACATTAGTGAGGAATTGGTGGGCAAAGGTGGATGGAGATTCGGATATGGCCGTTCCTTCAAGGATTACCCGGATCGTTTCGCACTTCTCTACGACTATGCATTTCACCATCGGCTGGTTCGTGAGGAGCAAGGCACGCTGAAGTTATCACCAGCTGGAGAAGACAAGCTGGGAGCTGAGAAAACAGCCGAAATGATACAGCTATTTAGGTTTTGGTTAAGATTGTATAAAGGTGCTATTCCCAATCTGTCCTCTATTGTGTATTGGACAGGCGAATGTGCCCAAGAATGGTCAACCGCCGAGTCGCTGTTTCGTCAGATCGGTCCGTTCATTCAGCCGTTTTACTATGATACGGCCGAGGCCATTTATGATAACAGAATTGTTAAAATGATGTTGCATCTTGGCATGGTCCGTATTGGGGAACATGAGGAAGGCAGGACTATACAAATGACAGCCTGGGGCACACGTCTTGCTGCATCCTGTCGCTCCATCTCAGGAGACATTACGCCTATTATGTTTGACAAGTGAAGGACAAGTTGCTAAAATCACTCCCAAATTAAGGAGTGATAATAATGATAATTCCATACAAAGGTCTACAACCTCAGTTACATCCTTCGGTATATATGGCTGAAGGTGCAAAACTGATCGGTGATTTGAGAATGGGAGAAGAGTCTTCCGTCTGGTTCAATGCAGTCCTTCGGGCTGATTTGGCTCCTATTATCATTGGAAAGCGCTGTAATATTCAAGATAATGTTGTCGGGCATGTCAATACTGATCAACCTTTGATTGTGGGAGATGATGTCTCAGTAGGACATACAGCGATCATTCATGGTTGTTGTATTGGAACAGGATCATTAATCGGCATGGGAGCCATTCTGCTGAATGGAGCCGATATTGGCGAATATACGCTGATTGGAGCCGGTTCTGTTGTTACTGAGAATAGTAAAATTCCGCCCTATACTCTTGCTTTGGGGACACCTGCCAAAGTGATACGTGAGCTGACTGATGCCGATCTGGAGCGGATGTCCAGAACTTCACTGGGTTATGTTACCAAAGGAAAAGAATATAGGAGCTCTTAAATCCGTTTTGGAGGTGCATCCTATTGGATAAAATGAAAGTTACGTATGAAGTCATGTTGGGGCTGGCAGCTGAGATGGTTTGGGACGAAGCGCTTCGCAAACAGCGCAGCGAGAAGCTCTATTTGGAAATCGATAAAGCGTTAGCTACCGGAGACGAAGTAGCTTTCCGGAGTCTGACGGATGAACTGAGGACCATAAACTGATTAGCAAAATAGTTCCTTTCTGAGATAAAAGGGAATGCGCAGATGCGTGTTTCCTTTTTTTGATATGTGTAATTCCGAAATGAATGTCTGGATTTATAAGATATAGTCATATATAATATGGGAATAAAATGGATAGAGAGGGGATATAGGGAATTGAAATTCAGTGAGATGACTCAAGACAGCTGGGCTGAACTGCAACTCTATCTGGATACATGCCTTATTCCATACACAGCTCTTAGCGGTGAGCAGTCGCCAGTTGAAGCTACCGAGGCGTTGGAGCGGCTGAGAGATTTTCTGGATCTGGTCGAAATTCCTTTCAAAGGGAGAATCATGACTTATCCAGCCTTTCATTATGCTAATTCGGAATTGTCAATGACATTAAATTCCTTGTCCGAACAGCTTAAATCCTCAGGATTCAAATATGTGGTTATTATGTCATCAGATGGTCATTTGGACGGCGTGGAAATTCCAGCTGCTGATCTGGTTTTGAGTCGGTCCGTCTTAACTCATGAGGTCGGAGAAGAAGGGATTGCGAGATTTATAGGGGAAAAGATACGAGAGTTGTGGAAAAAATAGTTTTTAGCGACAAATGTGACAATTTTACAACATTTTTTTAATAACGCTTACAATTGAACCTTAAAAATGTGTGACAAATTCTTGACGGTGTTCTAGGGCTACTATATGATTATGTATGTTCTAGTAAGTCGTGGAATTTATGAAAATGAAAACGTTTGAGAGAGTTGGCTGAAAAAGGGGGTTGGAGACAGTATGAGCAGTGAGCATGACCACGAAGCTTCATTGAAATTGCCAAGCCGCATGGAGATGTCACGCAGGCAGTTTTTGACGTACACGCTTGGTGGAGCTACAGCCTACATGGCCGCCGGTGCAATCCTTCCTATGGTCCGTTTTGCGGTGGACCCGATTTTGCAACATAAGGGAGAAGGCACCTCTGTCAAAGTAGCTGAAATCAGCAAAATTACGAATGAGCCTCAAGAATTCACCTTTGAACTTAAACAACAGGATGGTTGGTATCTGAGTAATGCATCGTTAGTGGCGTGGATTCGCAAAGACGAGCAGGGTAAAATTTATGCACTCTCACCTATCTGTAAACATCTGGGATGTACAGTAGGCTGGAATAGTGACAAGCAATACCCTGACGAGTATCATTGCCCCTGCCATGGCGCGCACTATGACAAGGAAGGGAAGAATCTTGCCGTAGCCCCCAAACCGCTGGATGAGTACGTAGTCAAGGAAGAGCAGGGTTGGGTATATCTGGGCGACATTGTTCCGAACACCCGAGTGAATTAGGAGGCGTGAACGCAGATGTTTAAAAATGTCTATGACTGGATTGACGAGCGTCTTGACATCACGCCAATCTGGCGGGACGTTGCGGATCATGAAGTTCCAGAGCATGTAAATCCGGCTCATCACTTTTCCGCATTCGTGTACTGCTTTGGTGGATTGACGTTCTTTATTACTGTTATTCAGATTCTGTCAGGCATGTTCCTGACCATGTATTATGTACCTGATATTATCAATGCCTACGCTAGTGTGGAGTACCTGCAGACCAAAGTAGCCTTCGGCCAAATTGTTCGCGGCATGCACCACTGGGGAGCCAGTCTGGTTATCGTAATGATGTTCTTACATACGATGCGTGTGTTCTTTACAGGCTCTTACAAGGCACCGCGTGAAATGAACTGGGTTGTTGGCATGCTGATCTTTTTCGTCATGTTGGGCCTGGGGCTGACAGGGTACTTGTTGCCATGGGATAACAAAGCCTATTTTGCAACAAAAGTAACACTGGAGATTGCCAATACGGTTCCTTGGCTGGGACCGATTATTAAAGAATTCCTGCAAGGCGGTACGATTGTTGGTGCACAGACACTGACCCGATTCTTTGCCCTGCACGTATTCTTCCTCCCCGCTGTGCTTCTGGTGCTTCTGGTCGGACACTTTATCATGATCCGCAGACAGGGCATTTCGGGACCACTATAAACTGAGAAGGGAGGAATCGCAATGGCTCACGGACATAAGAAGGATGATGAGGAAAAGGTTATCTTTGTCGGTGATTCACGGGTCCGTAAAGGGGCGGGATTTATTACCCCTCCTGATTACACGGCGTATCCCGGCAAATCAGAAGCCTTTATCCCCAACTTCCTGCTGAAAGAATGGATGGTTGGTGTCGTTGTATTGGTGGGGATTCTGGTTCTCACGATCTCAGAACCTGCACCTTTAGGCTATCCGGCCAATCCGAGCGCATCCGTAATTCCTATGCCGGACTGGTACTTCCTTTTTCTGTATCAGTACTTGAAGTATCCATACGCATCGGGCGATTACGTTCTGCTCGGGGTACTGGGGGTCAGCGGAGTTGCTTTTGGAGCTTTGCTACTGGCACCATTCCTGGATACAGGCAAGGAGCGGCGTTTCTATAAACGCCCAATTGCTTCATCACTGATGATTTTGTCGGTCATTTCTGTATTCTACCTGACAAATGTAGCGTGGACGCACTACGAGCATGAGTTGGAAGCAAGTGGACAGAAGCCTGAACATATTCAACGTGAAGAAGAAGCGCTGGAGAGGCGTGAACAGGGGCTCCCACCCGTTTCCAATGCACCTGGACAGCAAGAAGAAGTTGCGATCGTGGAACAGGATGATCCTGCAATGGAAACGTACAAGAAGGCTGGATGTATTGGCTGCCATGCGGCTGATATGAAGGGCGCAACTGGACCTTCGCTTCGAGGCATAGGTGACAAGCACAGTCAGGAAGAGATTCTGACCATTATCAAAGAAGGTTACAATGCAATGCAGCCTCAGTACAATAATGCTATTGCTCAAGGTGTCACGGATGAAGAGATCACTCATCTGACCGAATGGCTTGCGAAACAGAAAGCAGAACAGTAAAATCGAAATAACCAATGAAACCTGATCGTTTATGCGGTCAGGTTTTTTGAAGTGTTTTTTTTGACAACACTGTATCGTGCACAATATTGATGAAGGAAGGGGCAGGGAATGTGGCTTTATCGTATTTCTGGAGTAGGGAATTTCTAACCAATCGTTATTTCCTGTGGCTATTATTTTGGTGTAATGCGGTAGGAACGGTATACGGATACATCTGGTACGGAGAGCAAATGAAATTGACACTGGCTGAGCAGCCGGTGTGGCAGATCGTATTTGTGCCGGATAGCCCAACAGCGAGTTTGTTTTTTACTTTAGCGTTGTTATGGGTGTTGTACCCACCGCGGTCCATCATTATCAAACGGATCGGACATGTGATTCAGGCGCTTGCCGTGGTCACATCTGTGAAATATGGCGTGTGGGCGGTGTCCATTATTTTCGCTGGCTGGATGCAAGGCGGTACACAGCACTGGCAAGACTGGATGTTGATTGCTTCGCATAGTGCGATGGCCATAGAAGCTCTAATTTTTGTACGCTTTTTCGGCTTCCGCTGGACTTCCCTTGTCGTTGCAGGTCTCTGGACGCTGTTGAACGATACGATGGATTATACATATGATATTTACCCTTGGTTACCCGCATCCCTCTATGATCATGTAGATGGTGTGCGTAATTTCACATTCGGACTAACACTGGTAAGCATTCTGTGCGCGTGGCTGGCCTTAAGACAGGCGAAACGAACCTGATCTCATACTTTGGAGAGATAATAACATGTCTCATGAAGAGTCGCTATTTTAGCGGCTTTTTTTGTGTCCAAAATGTGTCCATATTGTGCTATTTCATGGCTTGAAAATCAAGGATATCTTCATTCAGCACCTTATAATAAAAGTGCAACTGAATATTTAAATTATTTTCCATAATTGCTTAATATTGAAAGAGGTGATAAGAGATTAGTTCTGCAAGAAAATTCAGAAAGGGAAGGTGACATGTATGATGAAGAGAACAAGAATAGTAAAACTATTAATTGTATTTTGGATAGCGCTATCCATTTCATATCAAGTTGATGATGGGAATTCCCAAGCCAATGCCGCTCCACAAACTCCATCTCAGGAATATGTACAGAAAATGGGCAAAGGCTGGAACGTATTCAACACCTATGACAGTTTTAGAACCGACGATCTCGCGCTGTCTGACGAAACCTCCTGGGGGCAGCCGCAAGTAACCCAAGAATTAATATTATCAGCCAAAGCAAAAGGCTTTGACAGTATTCGGATTCCAATGACTGCCTATACAAGGTATACACTAGGTGCAGATGGACACTATGTAATCCATTCCGAATGGTTGGCCAAATATAAGCAAGTGGTTGATTGGGCCGTTGATGCAGACCTGTATGTGATGATCAACCTTCATCACGATTCCTGGACATGGCTTTCCAATTGGGATGGAAATAAAGCGTCAGAGGAGTATAAAAGATATGTAGATCTCTGGACGCAGCTTGCTAATCATTTTAAGAATGAACCAGAGCGGGTCATGTTTGAGACAATGAATGAACCTTATTTTGAAAATGATACAGGAACCATCACCAAACAGGATAAATTGGATATGATCAATCAGGCTGCATATGATGTTATCCGCAGCTCTGGTGGACATAATGCCACAAGAATGATTGTTATTCCAACGTATTCTACAAGCGCAGATATGGATAAAGCCGACGCAACCTATCATTTTATTGCGGGGCTGAACGATCCAAACTTGATCGCCACTGTGCATTTTTATAGTGACTGGGTCTTCAGCGGCAACTTGGGTAGAACGGGCTTTGATGAAAAGCTTTACGATGGAGTTCAAGATACGCCAAGAAGTAATATAGACCAGATGTTTAACACATTAAATCATGTCTTAATTTCCAAGGGAATTGGAGTTGTTATTGGTGAATATGGCTGGTTATCCCCTGATGATGGCGCGGCGAAAATGCAGTCAGGTGAAAAACGGAAATATCTTGAATATCTGAACTACAAGGCATCTCAATATGGAGTTAGTTCAATGATATGGCCAGGTGCGTTTTGGCGTGTTCCACCTTTTGACTGGCATGATGAATATGGAACTACCATTCAATCAGCTAATAAGAAACAGCGTTCTTCCTACTCCACAGGTTTAAATGAAATCTATGTTAATCAACAAGCTGCAAACGATATCCAAGTTCCGCTTACTCTAAATGGAAACAGCTTTAAGCATATTAAGGGAGTCCATAAAAAATATTACTCATTTGATGAAGCTACCTCAACACTTACGATCTCTAAAGAATTTATAAACGAGAATTTCAATCAGGCTTCTAACGGCACTATTGCTGATTTGGTTCTTAAATTCTCGGAAGGCGCAGAATGGCATCAGCTTATTATCAAACATTCAATGCCTGTGTTTGAAACGACCGCAGGCACAATAACCGGAGGAATCGTCATTCCGGTCCAATATAACGGGACCAACGTAAGACGTGCCTCACTTCTCGATGAATATGGTAACCGAATAGGCGGCAATTCCTGGTTTCCATATATGAAGTTTGGCAGCGATTTTACAGCTGACTATACGGATGGAACATTCACTCTTTTGAAAGATGCGTTTGACAGCTCGGTTCCGGATGGGAAAATGAAGGTCAGGATCGAATTTTACGATGGCCAGAGTATGAACTATTCCATTCAAAAAAACGGAAATAATGTAACAGGTTTAGGTATCGTTTTCTAAATGAAGTGTCATAAGTCTAGTAGGATAAGGAATCGTCCTCTGCTTGTTCTAATGAACTGTCCCCCGCCATACATTGGTGGTGGGAGGGATGTCCATGAAGAGAACGTTTGGGATCAAAACTGGCTTACTGGTGGTATCGTTCATGGCTCTAATGCTGTGTACGAACTTAGCATATCGTGTATCCGCGCAAAGTGAAGCATTGAATTCGAATTCAGATCAGCAAGTGTCCACAAGCAATTCAATTGCACAACTGAATGAGGAAGCAGCCATATTGTATCGGCAGGCGCTCGAGAATAATATTGAAGAAGTGCGAGGAAGCATTCTGCGTATCAGTAAAAGTCTGGAGCATATCTCCTTTGAGGGACAAACAACAGTTGAGGGCATTCACGCCTTGTCCGAAACCATAGTTGAAGTGAAACAAGCCGTTGTGAAGGTGAAAAATGACGATGCTTCTCTTCAGCAGTCCTCAGCCAAGCTCAGACTTGCAGCAGATAGTCTCGCGAATCCAACCAAGCCTTTATGGCTTCAATATTATAAAATCGTGAAAAACGATCTGGACGCTTTATCCGCTGCTACAAATCAAGGGCAAACTGCGGCCGTACTGGCAAACCGCTACACCGTTCTGGAGGAGCATTATGAGACGATTCGTCCTGCCGCACTGATTCGCCGTGAACCGTATGAAATTGCTCAGATGGACGCCTGGTTATCTCATACCAAAGGGCTTACCGCTGCCAAGCAACCTGATCTGGCTCAATTAAAGAGCATGGTTGGCCATGGGGAGGAACTGGTGAACAAGTTGTTTGGTCGCGAGAAGGACGAGAGTGCCTTTGTACCGTTTGTACAGGGTCCTGATCGCAGGGCAGCCGGGCTGCTCATTAGTTCGGTCATTGTGGCAACGTTAAGTTACGCCGGATACCGTAAGTATCGTGCGCAGCAACAAGGGATTTTTCCTTTTCGGCGCTAATGGGATATGAACTTGATGGATCCTGGTCTATAAGTGGTATATAAAAAAAGACCTCTTTCCACATGAACAGCCACGCTAACGGCTCTTCATGTAAAAAGAGGTTTTCTTGTAGTTTCTGTGTTATATCAGCTTTCTTTGAAACCTTCGCCATGTACATCGTGAACATCGCTGATGATGACAAAAGCTCTCGGGTCAATGGAACGTACAATGGTCTGCAATCTCCTGAACTCTTGCCTGGAGATCACGCAGTAGGCCATGTGTTTGGCCTGTTTAGAGTACGCGCCAATGGCTGGAATGAGAGTAACGCCACGATCCATATCCCGTGTGATCTGGTCCGCAATCTCGGGTGCATGGTCACTAATGATCATAAATGCCCGGGCAGAATATGCACCTTCCTGAATAAAGTCGATGACTTTAGAGGCGATGAATACAGCTACAAGCGTATACAGAATTTTTTCTTTGGGGATGTAGATAAGAGAGAGCCCGATAATGACAAAGTCGATGCCCAGTAATACTCGGCCCATGCTCCATCCATACTTGCGGTTGAGAATACGGGCAATGATGTCTGAACCGCCCGTCGTTCCGCCCCAACGGAATACAATGCCAAGGCCGGCTCCAAGGGTGACACCTGCATATAGGGCTGCGAGCAGGAGGTCATTCTCGGTATGTAATGGTTCAATCCAGCCCAGATGAATCAACTTCTCAAACAACCATAGAAAAACGGTCAGTGCCCCGATTCCGATACCCGTATAGATCATCTGTCTGCCGCCCAAAATTTTGAGCCCAATCAGAAAGAGGGGAACATTCAGAATCAAGGTTGTAAGTGAAGGTGAGATGCCAAAAGCGTAATTGATCAGCACCGTAACCCCGGTGAGGCCACCTTCCATAAGCTGGTTGGGGATAATGAAATAGAGGAGCCCAAAGGCATATAAGGCTGTACCCAGTACGATGGGAAGAACCAGTTTAACTTGTATCCAGGTTTTGGCAGTGCTCATAAGATCCCTCGCTGTAGATAAATTAGAATGAAGAAGCAATCATTCCCATCTAGTATACCTGTTTATTGATTCTTTAAAAATGATTTGTCGCTGATGATGGTGGAAGTGAATCTAAATAACTGATATTATTAGGAACAAATACGACATCATTTCAAAGGAGAATCCGTTCTCATGGAGAAAAGCATCGCAGAAATGCAGCGTGAGGTTGATCAGTATATCTCCCAGTTCAAGGAGGGGTATTTCAGTCCTCTGGCCATGTTGGCCCGGATGTCTGAAGAGGTTGGGGAGCTCGCCAGGGAAGTGAATCATGAATTCGGCGAGAAGCCGAAGAAATCTTCCGAAGCAGCCAATTCCATTGAACTTGAGCTTGGAGATATTTTATTTATCACGATTTGTTTTGCGAACTCACTGGGAATTGATCTGGCTGAGGCGCACGATAAAGTCATGCATAAATTTAACACCCGCGATGCCAATCGGTGGACTCCCAAAAACACCGATTAGGCGTAGATTACATATGCTGTACCATCACCCGATCGGGGAGGGTCAGCTTAATGATGAAACCGGAAGAATATATGCAGCAGGCTTATCGCTGTATATTGCAAAATGATTTTGAGCAGGCGATTCGTTGGTTCGAGTCAGCCATTCACGCTCATCCAAAACATGCGGAGTTATATTATCGCTGTTCCATTACACACGCCCGCAGCAAACATCTGGTTCCAGCGCTTGAATATGCGCGCAAGTCGGTTGAATTGTCGCCAGGAACAGAAGAGTATATTTTGCATCTGCAGACGTTGGAAGCAAAACAATTGACCTCCAGAGCGAAGTTGCTGTTGGAGCAGGCGGGTATTGCAACACAGGAGCGCTATGTGGAAGCGTCTACGCTTCTGCAAGAAGCGGTCAAACTTGATCCGCTCTCAGTGGAAGCTCATGTTATGCTTGCGCTGGCTTACAGTGATTTGAATGAATTTGACTATGCAATTCAGGCGCTACGTGAGGCGATTTTGCTGGATCCGCAGAATGGGCAACTGCATCAGATGTTACAGGAAATCAAGCAACGTATGAAATCCATTCAATAAGAATTCATTTTGCAAAGATTTCTTTCGAGTTGAAATGGATTCTACGATATGATCCAACATAGTGAGGAGATGCAGTCAATATGAGTGAAGTAATCAGAGTTGCCGTGATCGGAGCGGCTGGCCGTATGGGCCGTGAAGTTGTGAAATTGGTACTTCAGGACCCGGAATTGGAGCTTGCAGCGGCTGTCAACCGCTCCGGAGCAGGCACGGATGCAGGAACCCTTGTTGGTTTGCCAGAGTGTGGGGTGCTGGTGACTGATGATATCGAAATGGCTTTTGCCGAAACAAAACCTCAGGTTATGGTTGATTTTACAGTACCACAATTTGCGTTTGCACATACTGAGATCGCGATCCGTCATGGAGTCAGACCTGTCATGGGTGTTACTGGCTTCACGCCGGAGCAGATCGAACAGTTGGACAAGCAGTGCCAGGACAAAGGAATTGGAGGGCTTATTGCCCCTAACTTCTCGATTGGTGCCATTTTGATGATGCGATTCGCAGCACAGGCTGCCAAACATATGCCAAATGTGGAGATCATCGAATATCACGGAGATCAGAAGCTGGATGCTCCTTCAGGAACTGCGATCAAAACAGCGGAACTGATTGCTGCCAATCGGGAAGAACTTCGTCAAGGTAATCCGAATGAGGAAGAAACGATCGAAGGATCACGAGGCGGGTATTACAATGGCTTCCGAATTCACAGTGTACGATTGCCTGGTGTATTCGCGCAGCAGGAAGTTGTTTTCGGAGATTATGGACAGTCACTCAAAATTCGGCATGACTCCTACGAGCGCGCAGGTTATATGCCTGGTGTTAAGATTGGTGTGCAAAAGGTTATGGAGTATACAGGAATGATCTACGGATTTGACCACTTTATCGACTAAAGGAGATTGTCATGTTGAAAATAGCATTTATCGCCCATGATCGTAAAAAAGAAGAGATGGTTAACTTCGTGACGGCATATGAGCCTGTGTTTACGGACCATCAATTATATTCTACAGGAACAACAGGCCTTCGTATTATGGAAGGAACGTCTCTGAAGATTCATCGATTCGAATCAGGCCCATTGGGCGGAGATCAGCAGATTGGAGCTTTGGTTGCGCAAAATGAGATGGATCTGATTATTTTCCTGCGCGATCCATTGATGGCACAACCTCACGAGCCGGATATTAATGCGTTGCTACGTCTTTGTGATGTGCAGGGAATTCCACTTGCCACCAATATCGCAACCGCTGAGATTCTGGTTAAGGCTCTAGATCGTGGCGATTTTGCCTGGAGAGAGCTGGTACATAAGTACAAGCCGGAGGCTGGATTGAATTCGGGTGATTCCGAATGAGTCTGGATATTCTCATCTTTGGAGCACATGCAGACGATGCGGAGATTGGTATGGGTGGAACGATTGCCAAACATACCGCTGCTGGCTTGAAAGTAGGCGTGTGTGATCTGACTCGTGCTGAGATGTCTTCCAACGGAACAGTAGAGCGCAGAACCGAGGAAGCGGAGCAAGCCTCCCGCGTCCTCGGTCTTTCGTGTCGAACGAATCTGGGGCTTCCTGATCGTGGCTTATATCTTACGCCTGAACATGTACAGGCGGTGACGGCTGAGATACGACGTCATGCCCCTCGGATGGTGTTTGCTCCGTATTGGGAAGATCGTCATCCGGATCATGTCAATTGCAGTAAGCTTGTGCAGGAGGCTGTATTTAACGCCAAGCTTCGCAACTACATGCCGGACATGCCTGCCGTGCAGGTGAAGGAACTTTATTTTTACTTTATTAATGACATCGGGCCTACGGATTTGATTGTCGATATTACGGAACACTATGAGCAAAAAGAAGCATCATTGCTCTCTTATCGTTCCCAATTCGAACTGGGAGACGGAGCGGTCTCGACGCCACTGAATCAAGGGTATATCGAACGTGTAAGAGCCCGTGATTCCTTGCTCGGACAACGCAGTCTCATCCCGTTTGCAGAAGGTTTTGCTACAATTACACCTTACGTGGTTCATCAATTTGGCTCGGGTGCCCAATAAACGATTTCACATTTTACGTTTAATGAAACGAAGGGTTTCATTATTCCATTGCATTATATCAACCTGCATGAAGCGGGAGATCAAAGGAGCGTCCACAGGATGGATAAAAAGCTAAAAATCGGCATCACCTGTTATCCGTCCCTCGGCGGGTCTGGCGTTGTCGCAACGGAGCTGGGCAAATTACTTGCCGAACAGGGGCATCAGGTTCATTTTATTGCCAACAGTATCCCGTTCAGACTGGGTACGTTCCAGAAAAATATTTTTTATCACGAAGTTGAAGTAAATGATTATTATGTTTTCCGTTACCCTCCTTATGACCTGTCACTGGCAACAAAGATGGCTCAGGTGGCTAAGTCACAGCAGCTCGATCTGCTGCATGTTCACTATGCCGTGCCACACGCAGTATGTGCTTTTCTTGCGAAACAGATGGTAGGAGACGGCCTTAAAGTGGTTACCACGTTACATGGAACGGATATTACGGTTCTGGCTCAGGATGAATCTCTGAAGGATCTGATCCGTCTAGCCATTAATGAAAGTGACGCGGTTACTGCCGTATCACAAGATTTGATTCGGGAAACGGTCGAACTGCTGGATATTCAGCGCCCAATCGATCTAACCTATAATTTTATTGACAAACGAATATATTATCCGCGGGATGCTGCCAGTCTGCGAAGAGACTTCGCTGCGCCCGACGAAAAAATATTAATGCACATCTCCAATTTCCGACCGGTGAAGAGAACTCAGGATGTGGTAGAGGTCTTCCGTCAGGTACAGGAGCAGGTTCCTGCCAAACTGTTATTTGTTGGTGAAGGACCTGATTTGCCGAAGATGCAATGGAAAATTAATGATCTCGGGTTGAATGATAAAGTTCATTTCCTTGGCAAACAGGATGACATTGCTCAGGTCATTTCCATGGCAGACGTGTTGATGCTTCCATCGGAGAAGGAAAGTTTCGGACTTGTGGCGCTCGAAGCAATGGCTTGTGGCGTACCCACGATCGGTTCACAGGCCGGAGGAATTCCGGAACTGGTATTACACGGTAAGACGGGATTCTTATCCGCGATCGGGGATACACAATCCATGGCCGAGAACACAATCCGTTTGTTAACAGATGATCGTTTGGCTGCGGAGTTCAGGGAAGCGTGTCTTCAACGCGCACATCACGACTTTTGCAATGATGCCATTCGGCATGAATATGAACAGATTTATTACCGGGTGCTGGGAAGGGAAGTTCCGAACTTGAAGCCGGTTTGCGGTTAATCAATTTGTTTGACGAAATTATACTGTGCATACCACAACAGGCAAGAGAAGAGGTGATGTGTGGTGGTTCAATGGACACAGGTAGATCGTGAAATGGCAATTCAAAGTGAGAATGTACTCACAACATTAAACAAACATGGCTACAAGGCATATTGGGTAGGTGGTTGCGTTCGTGACGAATTGCTGGAACGAGTTGTAGACGATATGGATATCACGACATCTGCTTCTCCTCAGCAAGTCATGGAACTGTTTGACGATTGTATTCCAACAGGTTTGCAACACGGTACGGTTACCGTTCGTTCAGGCGGTTATTATTTTGAAGTGACCACCTTTCGAACAGAATCCGAATATCAGGATAACCGCAGACCTGCTGCGGTTCAATTTGTTCAGGATATCAAGGAAGATTTACAGCGGCGTGACTTCACGATGAACGCTCTTGCTATGGACGTCACTGGGACAATCGTTGACCCGTTTGATGGACAGGCAGATATCAAGGAAGAGCGAGTCAGATGTGTGGGTTCTGCGATGGAACGATTTGGTGAAGATGCACTGCGGATGCTCCGCTGTGTCCGGTTTGCTTCCGTATTTGATTTCAAAATTGCCCATAACACGTGGAAGGGTCTTGTAAGGCAGAAAGACCTGCTTCAACATATAGCAATGGAACGAGTACGCACCGAGATGGTAAAAATGATGTTGGGACCGCATCCTCTAAGAGGATTGGAGCTGTTATTCAGAAGTGATGCGCTTGCGCACATCAAAGCGCCAGTTAGTTCGGCGCGTTTTAACAAGACGTTGTTATCCAATCTGGAACAATTGTCAGGTCAGCATGTGTTGCTTCGTTGGTCACTCATCCTGATTGCTGGCGGTTATAGTAAGGATGAAGCAGATGTATTATTACGTCAGTGGACATTCTCCAATGAACATCGTTCTCGAATAACAGGGGTCCTTCAGGTGGAACAGTTGATTCATACTTCCGTTCAGGAGCAGAAGGATACGGTCAGTCTCCGTTCCGATTGGATCGTTACTGTTCTGGCTTGTGGTGTTCAGGCGGCGGATGATTGGCTTCAAATACAGTCTACACTGCCAGCAGGATGGCGGAATCAATCCGAACAGGCAGAAACGCAGGTTGTTTTGGTTCAAGAACTTGCAGCCCAATGGAGTCAATCGATCCCTGTGCATGACTTAAAAGAGCTGGATATCACAGGGGAACAAGTGTTACAAATGGTGCAGCGCAAAGGCGGGCCTTGGCTGGGTCAACTGATGAAACATTTGTTACGAGAAACAGCGATTGGAACGATAGCGAATCAGCATGAAGCACTAAGTGCAGAAGTGAAGCGGGTGGTTCAAGATGACCAAACATGAAGATCTGTTACATATGTTATTAAATGCAGAAGGACGATTCGTATCGGGTGAAGAGATCAGCCGCAATCTGTCCATCAGTCGGACCGCTGTGTGGAAACATGTGAACAAGTTACGAGACATGGGTTATGAGTTTGAAGCGGTATCCCGCAAAGGATACCGTCTGGTAACGAAGCCGGATAGCATTGACGCTACTGCCCTCCAATTGGCACTGAATACAACCGTATTTGGCCGTAAGGCTGTTTTGTTGACTTCGACCCTGTCTACGCAAGGGGATGTTCTCAAGCTAGCTGAGAAAGGGCAGGCAGAAGGTGCTGTGGTCATTGCGGAAGAACAAACAGGAGGAAGAGGACGTTTCGGTCGACAGTGGTTCTCTCCTCCGGGTAAAGGAATCTGGATGAGTGTCCTGTTACGCCCTGATCTACCACTTCAGCATACGCCGCAGCTAACTTTATTAACAGGAGTGGCTGTATGTCGTGCCGTTCGAGCTTGTTCAGGAGCTGATGCAGGCATCAAATGGCCAAATGATTTATTGATTGATGGGCGCAAGGTATGCGGTATATTGCTTGAATCCACGGTGGAAGATCATGAAGTCAGATATTGTATTGCAGGTATAGGCGTTGACGTGAATTTTGATCCCGAGGATTATCCGGAAGATCTGACCACAATCGCTACTTCGCTCAAGATGGAGACGGGTCAATCCGTTGATCGCACCAAACTAACGGCTGCCATTCTGACGGAGCTTGAACAGTTGTATTATTTGTATCAAAAAGAAGGATTTGGCGTAATTTCAGCCCTATGGGAGGCCCTGTCCGTATCGATGAATCGAGAGATTACAGTGACTAATCCTCATGGTGTCATTGAAGGGAAGGCAATCGGTCTTGACCCTTCTGGAGCACTTATCGTGGAGAAGCACGATGGAGAACATACACTAATCATCTCTGGTGAGATTTCCTGGAAATCATAAACAATTTGTCGAATTTTCACTGGTAAAATGAACATAAGACGTGAAGTTTGAGCAGAACTTTGGTATACTGTGTTCGTGAGGCGATATCGGCTAATGCAGACCGAATTGCACTCCCGTAACAGTAACCTTTGTTCTGCTTTGATGTGTTTTATACAAGCAGACCGCAGTGCAAGAATGAAATACGTTTAAGTGAGTTGTTGGATTCTGCTCTGAGCCGAAGAGGACCGAGACAGAAGGGACGATCGCAAGTGACTCTTTTTTGACTTTTCGGGACTTTTTAGTGGAAAACTAAAAGGTTTTTTTGTTGCGTTTATTTGAAAAGAAGAAAGGAGCCATGAGAGAAAATGGCGAACAAACAAGCGTTGAATATTGTGAAAATGAAAAAATATAAGCAGGATGGTGTGCCGCTTAGTATGATCACGGCTTACGATTATCCAACAGCGCTCCTCGCAGAGGAAGCAGGTATCGATCTGATCCTTGTTGGTGATTCACTCGGCAATGTAGTACTGGGTTATAACTCGACGCTTCCGGTGACCATTGACGACATGGTTTACCACACACGTTCCGTAGTGCGCGGAGCTGAGAAAACATTTATTGTGGCTGATATGCCTTTTATGACCTATCATGGCAGCGTGGATGAGACGCTTAAGGGTGTACGTCGACTGATGCAAGAGGGGCATGCCCATGCGGTTAAAATGGAAGGCGGAGTCGAGATAGCGGACACTGTTAGAGCAGTTGTGCAAGCAGGCGTACCTGTTCTTGGGCATATCGGACTGACACCTCAATCGGTTAATCAGATTGGTGGTTACCGCATTCAGGGCAAGGATGCAGCGGATGCGAAACGTCTGATGGACGAAGCCAAAGCCCTGGAAGCTGCTGGTGCGTTTGGTATTGTGCTTGAACTGGTTACGGAAGAAGTTGCACGGGCGATCTCGGAGGAACTGTCCATCCCTACCATTGGAATTGGAGCAGGTCGAGGCTGTGATGGTCAGGTACTGGTATTCCACGATGTGGTTCAATACGCCTCTCCGTATACGCCCAAACGATTTGTCAAAACCTATGGAGATGTGGGTACATTAATCAGAACGAGCATCGAAGCTTACGTGAAAGAAGTTAAAGATCGTTCGTTCCCGGCCGAAGAGCATGTATTCAATGCTGCGGATGGTGTTCTGGATCAACTGTACGGCGGACAACGCAAGGAGAAGGTGGGGAGTAACTCATGAAAGTATTACGGACAATCGCAGAGTTAAGACAGGAACTAAGCTTGAAGCGTCAAGCGATTCGGTCCAGTGCGTCCGTTGTAGGTCTGGTACCGACAATGGGTTATCTTCATCAAGGTCATGCAAGCTTGATGCAGGCAGCCAGACAACAGAGCGATATCGTGGTATTAAGCATATTCGTTAATCCGATTCAATTTGGCCCTAATGAAGATTTTGACAGTTATCCGCGGGATGAAGCCAGAGATGTGGAAACAGCACGTTCACAAGGAGTGGATATCGTATTTATTCCCTCTGTTGAAGAGATGTATCCACAGGCAACGCAAACGACGGTATCTGTCTCAAAACTGACGGAGCGCCTATGTGGCGCTTCACGTCCAGGACATTTTGACGGAGTAACAACTGTAGTCTCCAAGCTCTTCAACATAGTACAGCCGCAGCGTGCATTTTTTGGAATGAAAGACGCTCAGCAGGTTGCGGTCATTCAACAGATGGTGAATGATTTGAATATGCCTGTAGAGATTGTACCTTGTCCGATTGTTCGCGAAGAGGATGGTCTTGCCCTCAGTTCACGTAATGTCTATCTTAGCGCTGAACAGCGTACACAGGCGTTAGTTCTGTCGAAGGCACTGCGTGCAGCTCAGGATGCCGCAGATACAGGTGCAGCTACAAACGCCGCAGATATCCGTCGTATTCTGCGCGAGCAGATTGCAAGCTCACCGCTTGCCGTTATCGACTACGCCGAGATTCAGGCTTTTCCAAGTCTGGAGCCACTCGCAGATCAGGAGGAAGTTCAAGGACGTGATGATCTGCTCATCGCACTTGCGGTGAAATTCGGAAAAACAAGATTGATTGACAATATAAGGTTGCAAAAATCGGAGGTACTGTCCCATGTTTAGAACACTGATGAAATCCAAAATTCACCGGGCTACGGTAACGGAAGCCAACTTGAACTATGTGGGTAGCATTACCATAGATGAAGACTTGATGGAAACATCCGACTTGATGGAAAACGAAAAAGTGCAAATTGTGAACAACAACAATGGTGCACGTCTGGAAACTTATGTGATTCCAGGACCACGCGGAAGCGGGGTCATATGTCTTAACGGCGCAGCTGCACGTCTGGTGCAGCCTGGAGATAACGTCATTATCATTTCTTACGCCATGATGTCGCAAGAAGAGGCAAATACTCACAAACCAACCGTTGTATTTGTAGATGGACAGAATAAACCTGTACAAACGATGAAGCAGGAAGTCCACGCAACAATTATGTAATCGACTGGTAAGGAGAATGAAATCGGCCCTTGAAGCAAAAAATGAGTACAGGTCACTGCACTAATCCATTTTTTCAAGGGTGGGGATGCAACGATGTTCCAGCATGTTTTCGCAGAAATGAACGACATGTTAGATGAAATTATCAAGAGCTATCCTTCCGCTGAAGGCCTGAACAAACAGGAATTGCTGCAAAAGTGGAACTTGCTTAAGCGGATGAGTGACGGAATGCTGGATGAATGGCTGATGTTTGAAGAAAAGATGAGCCAGGTGAGGGAGCGGGAGATGGATAAGCCTGCTTCCCTTGAACCGGAACAGGAAGCTGTTACCGCTCTGCCTGAACTCCATCTGGAATGTTTCAGTCGAGGTCAGGGCTATTTCAAATTACAGATGTATCCGCAGGCGATCATGCAGTTCTCCCGGGTTGTGACCGACCATCCGGAGAGTGCATTGACTCGTTTTTACCTGGCGCTCGCGTATCTGAATTTGGAACAAATGGCGGAAGCCGGGACACATTTGCAGCAGATCATGTACCTTAAGGGTTCACCTCGCTTAAAAGGGCTTGTATGCAACGCCCTGGGCTGTATTCAAGCCAAGCTTGCGAATCCCGAAGCTGCATGTTCACTCTTTGCACAGGCCCTTCAGTATGACCCGACATTGACCGAACCACTGTACAACATGGAAGCTTGCAGGTTGAACAGGGGAAAATTGCAATATGCTAATCAGCTGACGACCCTTCATTAAGCGGGAATTCGGCGACAAAAAACGGTGTTCCCTCCTTTGGCATAGCGGCGGGGACACCGCTTTTTTGTCAGTTAATTTTCAAATCCCCTTTTTTTTGCTATGCTGTAACATAGACTGGAATGGAAGGGACCGTACATTGCAATGAAATTTGCCGTATTGGATTTCGAAACAACCGGCACGCAGTCCGACGGTGAGATTATACAGGCCGGACTTGCCATCATAGATCATGACTACAGCATAACTCAAATATATAGTTCTTATGTGAACCCTGGTGTACCGATTCCCCCGTTTATTTCGGGGTTGACGGGTATTACCGATGCAGATGTGGCGGACGCTCCTTCACTCGAAGAGATGATGATGGAGATGGTTCCGCTACTTAATGATGTGGTGCTTGTTGGACACAACGTCGCTTTTGATTTTCACTTTTTGCAGAATGCTCTTGACCGTTGCGGTTATTTGCCGTTCACTGGCCGCATTCTGGACACGATTGATTTTCTGAAGATCACATTCCCATCACTGGGTTCTTATCAACTCGGTTATGTGTCTTCCGAATTTGGATTTCAACATGATCGCCCTCACCAGGCAGACAGTGATGCACTGGCGACAGCCTATGTGCTGCTCAAGTGCCTGGATGAGTTAAAGGAATTACCGCTCATAACGATTCAGCGCCTCAGTGACCTGTTTGCACCAGAAGACAGTGACTTGGGCTGGTTCTTGGACGGAATGCGCAGTGAGAAGGAAGCAGAGCCGATTCAGGATCTGGACGGACATACCTATTATCGTCAGCTTGCTCTTAATGTAAGTGATTGGACCGATATTGGTGCACCACGCGATGAGCGGGAGGCTAACCCCCTTGATGGTGTAAGCTTCGAACAGTTTATGGACCAGGTTCGGGAGAACCTGAAGGATACGCTGGATCATTACGAAGAGCGTGAAGCGCAGACTCAGATGTTCAGCAGTGTAAGGCAAGCCCTGGATGAAGAGAAACATCTCTTGATCGAAGCAGGAACAGGCACCGGTAAATCTCTGGGTTATCTCTTGCCTGCTATTTACGAAAGTGTGAAGCAGGAACAGAAAGTTATGGTCAGCACGCATACGATCAATCTGCAGGAGCAATTGAGAGAGCGGGACATTCCGATGCTGACTCAAGTGGTTCCGTTCCCGTTTAAGGCTGCTGTATTCAAAGGACGTGGACATTACCTGTGCCTGCGCAAATTTGAACACAAAATCAATAAACGTGAATTCGCTACACCCAAAGAGGATTATTTCACAGCTGCTCAGATGATTGTCTGGCTCACGCAGACCGAAACCGGAGATGATGAGGAACTTAACCTTAGCGGACGCGGAGGGGACTTCTGGGAGACGGTACAGAGCGAATCCGAGTCCTGTCTGGGAAGATCATGTCCATGGTTCCGCAAATGTTTCTACCATCGTGCCAAACATGAGGCCGGGTTGTCTGATATTGTAATCACCAATCACTCCAAATTATTTACGGATGTGAAAGCCGCGCATCAGCTGCTGCCAGCCTATGAGAGTCTTGTGATCGATGAGGCACATCATCTGGAGGATGTTGCTGGTAAACATCTTGGAATGCATATGAAATATTTCACGTTGGTTCATACACTGACCCGCCTGTTTAAAGACAGTCGTAATGGTCAGCTGCCTATGCTTCGTTCCCAGTTATCCGGGCATGAAAATTCGGTGCAATGGGGCTCCATGGTGGATCAGATGTTCCCGCTGGCTGTTGAGGTCAAGGAACTGTGGGATCGTATGAGCGATGCCTTGTTCGGTTTGTTGCCTGAACGAAGTGATGCTTCACCGGGAGAGACGGGGCAATTTTCACTGCGTCTGAAAGCTTCTCAGAAACCTGCAAAATGGCAGGAGTTGCAGGATCTGGAGAACCAGATCTATGTGACTCTGGGCGATTTGGTTCGCAAAGGGGACAAATTGCTGCTTGAGGTGAAAGAGGATCAGGATGATTATCAATCGGATAGTCTGATCACGGACATTACAGGATTGCTGAAAGATCTGACCACATTGAAGGAGAATCTACGTTTCTTCATGCGTATGGATGATGCCAAAACGGTGTACTGGATGGAAGCCAGCGGTCAGTTCCGAAGTAAATCTCTTCAGCTGTATGCTGTACCTGTAGATGTCAGTGCACAACTTAAGGATTTATTTTTTGATAAAAAGAAAAGTGTTGTACTTACATCGGCTACGCTTTCGGTAGATAAGTCATTCCAGTTCATGATTGAACAACTTGGCTTGCAGGAAGCTTCCGAGAATAATCGGTTGTTAACTTCGATGCTGCCATCACCTTTCAACTATCGCGATCAGGCACTTCTGGTGATTCCGCGTGATTTCCCGAGTGTGAAGGGCAGTGTGGGTGATGCGCACTTTGTTAATATGCTGGTGCGATCACTCGCAGAGACGGCAATTGCCACGCGTGGACGCATGATGGTTCTGTTTACTTCATACAAGATGTTGCGACAGGTCTATGATCCGCTGAAGGAGGCACTGTCTGGTAACGACATCTCGTTGCTTGGGCAAGGCGTGGACAGTGGAAGCCGCTCCAAGCTGACTCGCAGGTTCCAAGATGCCAAAGCTACGGTACTTCTGGGTACAAGCAGCTTCTGGGAGGGTGTAGATATCCCGGGAGAGGCGCTAACCTGTCTCGCTATTGTGCGACTGCCTTTCCAGCCACCGAATCATCCGTTGGTGGAAGCCAAGAGTGAGCTGCTTCAGGAACAGAAGAAAAATCCGTTCATGAAACTGTCCGTGCCGCAAGCGGTCATTCGTTTCAAGCAGGGATTTGGCCGATTGGTGCGTACAGCGAAGGACAGAGGAATTGTCATTGTTTATGATACACGGGTGATTGAAGCGTACTATGGTAAATTCTTTTTATATTCTTTACCTGGTCCCAAAATGGAACACATGCTCACGGAGCAGATGGTTCCACGAATTACCGAGTGGTTGGAAAAACCTGCTAATGAACAAAAATAATGGTTGTTTTGTTCGTTATATCATTGCATGACACTATCGTTTGGCGTTAAACTTTATTAGATATTTCCGTATCCGATTAAAGCAGTTGCACGTAAGAACTTATAACCTAAATTACAAGGAGCATTCTGTATAAAATGTCACGTTTATCTTTGAGTTTATACAGGATGCTCATCTTTTCATCTATTATTTTATCGTGGCCTTGGTAAGGGGGAGCAAGAATGAAATCGGATAAAATTTCGGAAGCGGTGGTACGCCGTCTGCCTGTATACTTGCGTTATTTGAACGAGTTGCATCAGCGTGAGGTGGCTACTGTTTCTTCTCAAGAGCTTGGACAGAGGCTGGATCTGAATCCGGCCCAAATTCGTAAAGACCTGGCTTACTTCGGTGATTTTGGTCGTAAAGGGATCGGGTATGATGTATCTTATTTGATTGAGAAAATTCGTCACATTCTCAAAATCGATCAGCAAATTAATGTAGCTCTGGTAGGCGCGGGTAATCTCGGTCAAGCCTTGTCCAACTACAACGCATATCTAAAAGACAACATGAAGATTGTTGCTGTATTTGATGCATATGGACCGAAGATTGGTAGCCAAATCAACAGTTTGACGGTAAAACCAATGAATGAATTGACGGAAGCGGTTAAAACGGAAAACATCCGTATCGGTATTATCACGGTTCCGGATACGGAAGCCCAAAATGTTGCGGATCAGCTTATTGAATCAGGAATTGAAGCGATCCTTAATTTTGCACCAACAATTCTAAAAACACCGCCGCATATCCGCATTCACCATGCTGACTTTACAACGGATCTGCTTAGTTTGGCCTATTACTTGGAGACTGGAAAGGACGACGAGGAAGATGACAACAAATAGATGGGTAATTCACAACGGCAAATTTGCCGTTAATGAAGGCGGCACAGCATGGAACGTGGTTCAAGGATACATGGTTGTCCAGGATGACAAGATTGTGCATATTGGTGAGACATTGCCGGATGGAGACAAAAATTGTACCAAAGTGGATGGAAAAGGACTGTTCTTCCTGCCGGGTCTGATCAATACGCATGGTCATGCAGCAATGTCGTTGCTCAGAGGGCACGGAGACGATCTTGCGTTGCAAGTATGGTTGCAGGAAAAAATGTGGCCGATGGAAGCGAAAATGACTTCAGAAGATGTATATTGGGGAACTTCCCTGTCGGTGCTTGAAATGTTGAAAGGCGGAACTACAGCTTTCCTGGACATGTACGATCACATGGATCAAGTTGCCAAAGTTGTGGAGCAATCAGGCGTTAGAGCAGCACTGGCACGTGGTGTAATCGGGCTGTGCTCGGAAGAAGAGCAACTGCGGAAGCTGGAGGAGTCGGCAGCGTTTGCACGTGAGTGGAATGGACAGGCAGATGGTCGCATTACAACCGTAATCTCGCCACATGCACCATATACATGCCCTCCTGACTACATAGAGAAGCTTGTGCAGGTTGCGAACGACCTGAACCTTCCTCTCCATACACATATGTCTGAAACGCTTCGTGAAGTGGAGCAGAACGTGGCTGATTATGGACTGCGTCCTGTGGCACATCTGGAGAAACTGGGCTTTTTCTCCCGTCCATCCCTGGTTGCACATGCGGTGCATCTGAATGACGAAGAGATTGAAATTTTGGCCCGTCATGATGTGGCTGTATCCCATAACCCGGGAAGTAACCTGAAACTCGCTTCCGGTGTTGCTCGGGTTCCTGCGTTACTGAAAGCAGGAGTTACCGTGTCACTCGGAACAGACGGACCGGCAAGCAACAACAACCTGGATATGTTCGAGGAAATGAGACTGGCTGCATTGATCCACAAAGGTGTATCTGGTGACCCGACGGCAGTGCCAGCAGGCGAAGCGTTACTCCTCGGAACGTCATACGGTGCCAAATCCATCTTCTTGAACAATACCGGAGCACTCCAGGTTGGCATGAAGGCTGATTTTATCGCTTTGGACATTGAACAGGCACATTTCTATCCACATACAGACCTGATCTCGCATACCATCTACTCGGCTTCTGCCAAAGATGTAGAGCACGTATGGGTGGATGGAAAACAAGTGGTGAAACACGGCGAATGTCTGACGCTGGATGAAGAGCGCATTTTGCGTGAGTCTCAATTGGCATTTGATGGTCTGCTTGCTCGTTAATTGCAGGACAGAGCATCATAGGGAAAGGAAGTTCGGCTTTTGAAGAAAAAAAAGAAGTGGATATGGATTTCGCTGCTTGCACTGGTTCTGATTCTGTTTGGACTTCAGCGTTATTACGTCTATGTCACACAGGACCAACGTAAGGAAGAAGCGCTCGCCATACAAGCAGCACAGAAGCAACTGGGCATTACATCCTATGATGAATTGCGCAAGTACATCTGGGGAGACAAAGAAGGCTCTGACAACATCTACTGGACACTGATCGGTAAAAATAAGGATAACCAAGATGTTATGGTCTGGGTTAAATTCGATGCAAACAATCAACCGGCTAAGGGTGCAAACGCTGTACACAGTGAGCTGCTGCAGAATGGCATGTCCGAAGCGCAGATCCGCAATCGCTTCAGTTCTGAAGTTCCTGCCGGCGAGATTAAGCGAATCATGCCCGGAGTTGTGAATGGAATATATGTGTGGCAAGTGTATTATAAAGACGGTACGCATAACCACTATCGCTTTTATCGTTTTAGCAACGGAGAACAGGTGGACCTGGTCTACACACTCCCGAACAGCTAGAACAAATAGAGTGACATAACTAGAGAATTAGAGAAATGAAAGAACCGGCAGACGGATATCCGACTGAACCGGTTCTTTGTGTTGTCTGTAAACATATTTGATTTAAATAGTTAAAATTAATAATTTATTCATATTTTCGCCTTCGAAAATGTATATACGATGTGATATACTCAGATATGTACTCAAAGTTACATTCAAAAACAAATAATCCTGTCGAAATTCTCGCAGGAGTCAATGTGCACATATTCGTATATACCAATAAGCCAGTAGGTTAGGCCAAAATCTGGGAGGGGTAATTAACTTGAAGCTAAAAGTATTGCCTATTGCTTTAACTGCCGTCATTTCAGCCGTTGTGTTGTTTGGAGGTTGGTTTGTATATCGTCAGGTGGCCGTGCAGAATCCGATTGAAAAGATGGTTACCCAGTACGATGGAGTCAATGACGTTCAATTAACTATTAACCGCAATGACGTACAATTGAAACTGGATCTGCAACCTGATGTTGATTTGGGCAGACTGGTACAATATATTCACAAAGAAGGACAGACGTTAATTGGAACACGTTCACTAAAGTTGGATGTTGTGGATCATTCCAGTGAAGCACTGGAAAGTTGGTGGGGGGATGCGATGTTTACCGTAGCTCAGGCGATGGAGAACAAGCAATACACCGAGATTACACCAACGTTGTCAAAGATGGCGACGAATGGAATTAAGGTAAATACAGCGATGGATGACAACAACGTATATGTCAGTCTCAGAGACGGAGATGCCAGCAAGTTTATTATTCTGCCGCGTGTGCCCGGTCAGATAGGAGTGTGGCCTAATGCCTAAGTGGACAAAAGAAGTTGCCATCGGATTTTTTCCCGTATTGATTATTTTTCTTGCTTTTACTGGTGTTAATATTGTTCCGATTCTGATTGCAGCGGTGTTTGTCGGAGCTTTGCTGTTCATGATGCAAATGCGTGGCGGAATTACAGTAGGCGCTGCACAGGAACGTAAACGGAAGAAAAAAGGACCTTCCAAGCTTACTTTTGAAGAAATTGGCGGACAGGACAGTGCCAAGCAGGAATTGCGTGAAGCGCTTGACTTTCTCATCAAACATGAAGAAATTCGGAAGTTCGGGATTCGTCCGTTAAAAGGGATCTTGCTGACGGGCCCTCCAGGGACAGGGAAAACGTTGATGGCCAAGGCTGCTGCCCATTACACCGATTCTGTTTTTGTAGCAGCATCGGGTAGTGAGTTCGTGGAAATGTATGTTGGTGTGGGTGCCAGCAGAATTCGGGATTTGTTCAAGGACGCAAGAACCCGTGCCACCAAGGAAAATAAGGAAAACGCTATTATCTTTATCGATGAAATTGATGTCATTGGGGGTAAACGTGAAGGTGGTCAACAGCGTGAATATGATCAGACCTTGAATCAACTCCTGACGGAAATGGATGGAATCTATTCTTCTGATACGCCAAGAATCCTTGTTATCGCTGCAACAAACCGCAAAGAGATGCTGGATAGCGCCCTGACGCGACCGGGACGTTTTGACCGCCACATTCAAGTGGACTTGCCTGACAAAAAGGGCAGAAAGCATATTTTGGAACTGCATGCGGTGAATAAACCTCTGATGAAGGAAGTTAATCTGGAGAAAACAGCTGAAGAATCGTATGGTTTCTCCGGTGCACAGCTCGAAAGTGTGATGAACGAAGCAGCAATATACGCCATGCGGGACGGGCTGTTGAACATCGAACAGCGGCACTTGTCCCTGGCTATTGATAAAGTCATGATGGGTGAGAAGACAGACCGTGAGTCCAGTGTGGAAGAGAAGAAAAGGGTCGCCATTCATGAATTGGGACATGCCATTATGGCAGAACTTGTTCGTCCAGGCAGTGTTAGTCAGGTGGCACTTAGTCCGCGTGGTCAGGCGCTGGGATATGTACGTCATAACCCGCAACAGGAACAGTTCCTCTATACGAAGCGCTTCCTGGAAGAGCAGATTATGATTGCACTCGGAGGAGCAGCTGCGGAGGAAATGTACTACGGTGGTCGTTCCACAGGGTCACGCAATGACTTTGATCAGGCAACCAATGTGGTACAGACCATGATGGCTTCGGGGTTGACTTCACTTGGGATTGTGAACATGGATATGGTCACAACCGAGGAACTTATGCGAGAGAATAAATTAATTCTGCAAGAACTGATGGAACAGACAAAGCGGTTGCTTGAAGAACAACGGACAATTTTCGACAATTCACTCGACATCTTGATTCGTGAGGAAGTTTTGTCTGGCGAACAATTTCGTTGTCAATTTCGTGACAGTGCCCTTCTACCAGCATAATTTATTTATGCTGGTTATTTTTTTTTACATTTCACTCGTGCTAAGATATTATTATATGTTGGGTCGAAATTTGTAATTTTCGGCGAACAGGGTACAATAGAGAAATAGAGAACCGAAAGGATGGAGCAGAACCATGTTTTTCAAAAAAATAGGAGTTGTCGGCGGCGGTACGATGGGGCAAGGTATTTCCCAGATGCTCGCAGCCAAAGGACTTGATGTGCTTCTCGTGGAGCATACAACACAAAAGCTGGATCATGCATATGACATGATCGAAACCAATCTGGATAAACAACTGGAGAAATGGGCGATTACAAAAGCGGAGAAGAAGTTGATTCTTTCCCGCATTACCAAGGTAGCTCATTTAGCTGAACTTGGAACTTGCGACATGGTCATTGAGACGATTTCAGAGGATCTGGATGCGAAAAAAGCAGTATTCAGCCAACTGGACCAAGTTTGTCCAAGCAATGTCATTCTGGCAAGTAATACATCCACGCTGAGTTTGACCGAGCTTGCAAGCTCGACCAAATACCCAGAGCGTGTTATTGGTATGCACTTTATTCACCCGGTATCCCGGGTTGATCTTGTAGAGATTATTCGTGGACTGAAAACTTCGGATACAACTTTCGAAGAGACCAGACGTTTTGTTGAAGAAGTAGCGGACAAAAAAGGAGTCATGATCTATGAATCACCTGGATTCGTAACTTCCCGCTTGATCTGCCTGCTGATTAACGAAGCGTTGCATGTATTGCAAGAAGGTGTTGCATCTGCTGAAGATATCGATGATGCAATGCGTATCGGATATAACTTCCAGCATGGACCACTCGAAATGGCTGACCGTTTCGGATTGGATTCTGTTGAAGCTGCACTCGAAAGAATGTTCCGTGAATTCGGAGAATTGAAATATCGTCCTTCTACAGTCCTGAAGAAAATGGTGCGTGCAGGACACCTGGGTGCCAAAACAGGCGAAGGATTCTTCAAGTACGACAAGGATGGTGACCGACTGTGAAAGTACTCGTAATTAATGCGGGGAGTTCCTCGCTCAAATATCAACTGTATAATATGACTGACGAATCTGTACTGGCTAAAGGTTTGGTAGAACGGATCGGAATGGATTCCTCCATTCTGACACATAAACCCACAGGCCGTGAGGATGTTACAGAAGTTAGTGAAATTCTGGAGCATACAACAGCGATCCGTAAAGTCATTGATATTTTGACTCACAAAGAAAATGGTGTACTGGATTCTGTAAGTGAAATTCAAGCTGTTGGACATCGTGTTGTTCACGGTGGTGAAGCATTTAAAGAATCTGCATTGGTAGATGATGCTGCCAAAGCTGAAATTCGTCGTTTGTTCGACTTGGCTCCACTTCATAACCCTGCAGCAATGATGGGTATTCGTGCGGCTGAAGCCAATATGCCTGGTGTGCCACAGGTTATGGTCTTTGATACAGCGTTCCATCAGACGATGCCTGAAAAAGCTTATCTGTATGCCATTCCGCGTGTACTTTACAAAAAATATAAAGTACGTCGCTACGGCGCACATGGTACTTCCCATGATTTCGTAAGCAAGGCAGCTGCTGAATACTTGGATCGTCCAGTGGAAGATTTGAAAATTATCACTTGTCACGTCGGTAACGGTGGTAGTGTAACAGCAGTTAAAGGTGGAGTATCCGTGGATACTTCGATGGGTATGACTCCGCTTGAAGGACTGATGATGGGAACGCGTTCTGGTGACCTTGACCCAGCCATCGTACCTTATGTAATGAACAAGGAAGAACTGAGCGTAAGCGAAGTGAACTCCATGTTGAACAAACACAGTGGATTGCTTGCGATCTCCGGAATCAGCAGTGACATGCGTGAGATTACGGAAGGTATGGAGAATGGCGATGCCAACTCCACGCTTGCTTTTGAGATGTACGAATACCGTCTGCGTAAATACATCGGTTCATATGCAGCTGCAATGAACGGTGTAGACGTGATCGTCTTTACGGCTGGTGTAGGTGAGAACTCTGTTGTACTTCGCCAAAAAGTATGTGAGCAGCTCACTTATCTGGGTGTTGAACTGGATGAAGCGCTGAATGCCATTCGTTCTGGCGAACCGCGCCGGATCACAACAGCGAATTCCAAAGTGGAAGTTCTCGTTGTGCCAACTAACGAAGAATTGGTAATTGCACGTGATACACACCGAATCGTATTGAATTCTCAGTAATCTAACTGTAAAGTAAATATAGAATGACAAGGAAGTGCAGAGGACAGGCATAAGCCTGCCCGCTGCATTTTCAAATTCAGGAACCAAGGGGAGATATGGGCATGAATACGAATTGTGTAATTCGTAATGTGAACGAGCATGTGGGCGAAACCGTAACAATCGGTGCCTGGATTAACAACAAACGTTCCAGCGGTAAAATTCAGTTTTTACAGCTGCGTGATGGAACCGGATATATCCAAGGGGTTGTTGTAAAAAGTGAAGTTAGTGAAGAAATCTGGAACAATGCCAAGAGCCTGACCCAAGAAAGCTCTTTGTATGTTACAGGTATTATTCGTGAAGAACCTCGCAGTGCGTCCGGTTACGAGATGACTGTTACAGGGGTTGAGATCATTCACCTGACTGAAAACTATCCAATTACGCCTAAAGAGCATGGTGTTGATTTCTTGATGGACCATCGTCATCTGTGGCTTCGTTCTACGAAGCAACGTGCGGTTATGGTGATTCGTGCAGAGATTATTCGCGCTGTTCAACAGTTCTTTGATGGTAACGGATTCACACAAGTTGATCCTCCGATTTTGACACCATCGTCTGCGGAAGGAACAACGAACCTGTTCCACATCAAATACTTTGATGAAGATGCTTATCTGACACAAAGTGGTCAATTGTATATGGAAGCCGCAGCCATGGCGCTGGGCAAGGTATATTCCTTCGGTCCAACATTCCGCGCAGAGAAGTCCAAAACACGTCGTCACTTGATTGAGTTCTGGATGATTGAGCCGGAAATGGCATTTGTAGATCACGAGGAAAGTCTGCGCGTACAAGAGAAATTTATTGCTCATGTCGTTCAATCCGTGGTGAAAAACTGCCGTGCAGAACTGGAATCTATCGGTCGTGACGTATCCAAACTCGAAGGTATCGTAGCTCCATTCCCACGAATTACGTATGATGAAGCGATTGAATTCCTGCATGGACAAGGCTTTGATATTCCTTGGGGAGAAGACTTTGGTGCACCGCACGAAACAGCTATTGCTGAGAAGTACAATACACCCGTCTTTATCACGCATTACCCTGCTGGAATCAAGGCTTTCTATATGAAACCAGATCCGAATCGTCCTGAAGTTGTTCTCTGTGCTGATATGATTGCACCAGAAGGCTACGGAGAGATTATTGGCGGTTCGCAGCGTATCGATGATCCGGAATTGATGCAACAACGTTTTGAGGAGCACAATCTCTCGGATGAAGCTTACCAATGGTATCTGGATTTGCGTAAATACGGATCGGTTCCTCACTCCGGTTTCGGTCTGGGATTGGAGCGGACGGTAGCATGGATCTGTGGATTGGATCATGTACGTGAAACAATCGCATTCCCACGTATGCTCTATCGTCTGTACCCTTAATGCTTAACCGAGGAGCGTCTATGGAAGACACCACATCCAAAGCTTGGTTGGATGGAGCAGCTTATGGCATGACATCGGGTACAGCTCATCTGCCGTATGCCTTGTTACGTTTTTATCACCAGCTTGGTCTATCAGATGCAGAAGTGCTTCTTCTGATTCAACTGCTAGGGTTCCGTCAGGCAGAGTTCAATGAGTTTCCCACGCTTGAAGAGCTTGCTGCACGCATGGGACTTGCACCTGAAGGCATTGCCAGAATGTTGCAACGTCTGATGAGGGATGGGTATATTGCTATTGACGAGCACCGTGACGAAGAACGGGACATCCAGTACGAGCGATATGACTTACATGGATTATATGCCAAGCTTGCAGCGTGCACTGCTGAAGAAGTAGCCGCATTCCGTGCGGAGCAGCAGAGTAGCAATACAGCACGTCAAGATTCGAACAGTGTTCAAAAAGAAGAGGAAGAACGGAATATGTTCTCCATCTTTGAAAAAGAATTTGGACGTCCGCTCTCTCCAATGGAGTGCGAGACGATATCCGGCTGGTTGGATCAGGACCGTTATCAAGAGGAATTGATTCTAATGGCTCTGAAGGAAGCGGTTTTTGCAGGCAAAGTACATTTCCGGTATATCGATCGAATACTGCTTGAGTGGAGTCGCAATCGTGTCAAGACCGTTCAAGACGCGAAGGCGTACACGCAGCGGTTTCGTAATGGTGGACGTTAATTCCAGCGTAGGCAGGGACAAGAAACAGGCCAGAAGTCATTCTGTGCCTGTTTTTTTTGGATTAAAGATTGGATGAGTGATCAGCAACATCAACCTTTCAGGCAATGATTTCATTTTGTTTTACATAAATTTGATAGATCACGCAGGGGTTAACGCACAAGCTGTCGTCTATTGTATTGGAGAGGAGGGGAGAGTTATTGATGAAGCGCGCGTAATCGAACAAATCCGTCAAGGAGATACATCCCAGATGCGTACTCTGATTGATAAGTATAGCCAGCATGTATACCATGTGGCCTATTCCGTACTCAGGAACGATCAGGAAGCACAGGATGCAGCTCAGGAGGCGTTCATACAGATGTATAAGTCTCTCCCCGACTACCGTTCTGAAGGTTTCAAAACGTGGTTAACCCGAATTGCCTTTCACAAAGCGATTGATGCCAAACGCAAGCTGGGCAGACGAACTGCTGAGGATCTGGGTGGAGAAGAAAAAATAATCAATATTCCCGGACGGGATGAAGACGTTCTTACCCGTCTCGTTCGTGAAGAGCGTCAGGATAAACTTCGCGAACGAATTAATCAGTTGCCTGCTCAGCATCGTGACATTATCACTGCGTATTATCTAAGCGAAAAAAATTATGAGCAGATTGCCAGTGATGCACAGGTGGCTGTGAAGACTGTGGAATCCCGCTTGTATCGTGCCCGGCAGTGGATTCGAAAACATTGGAAGGAGGATGAATGGCGTGAGTAAACAGGAGAAATATACCACTGCGCAATGGACTGATTATATTGAAGGCCATATGAGTGAAACTCAAGCGAACCAAATGGAACAGCTTTTGCTGGAAGACCCGGATGCGATGGACAGTTATTTGGAAGCACTCGGTATCCATGGGGAACTACCTCCGCTACATGACCCAACAGGGTTTGCGGATTCAGTCATGCATCGGATTGAGGGCATTCAATCACCCAAGGTACAACGCAAATCCCGTGCTGGACGAAACCGGCGCTGGCTTGATCATAAAGTGTTCCATTACGCGGTAGCAGCCTGTTTGACATTGATCTTCCTCTCGTCTGGACTTTTTGACAAGGTAGCACCATATCACAAGTTCCAGGATGGCGACCACAGAGGGTCTTTTACCGAGAAATGGACGGAGGCAGCCACTTCATGGCTGGATAACCTCAAGCCTAAACCATAAATAGCTTCGCATTGCCTGAAAAGAAAGGATGACGACTGTGCACTCAGATCGTAACAAATTACTCGCATTTCTATTAAACCTGATACCCGGTCTTGGTTTTATGTATTGGGGACGGGCCGCAAGGGCTGTGATTTATCCATTGCTTTTCTTCGGAACAGCTGTTGGCTCATTCATGTTAGCAATGGTCACTAATGAACAAGATTTAATGATTTTCGGTGCACTTTTTGCTGCTTTCTTCTGGGGGATCAGCATGCTGGACATGGTTATTGTTCTGCTCCGTGCGCCTTCCGGCCGAGATGCTCATTACAGGGGATATGGAGCACATTACGGACCGCAACATCCAGGAGCAGCCTATCAGGGAGCACACATGGGCCATCAAGGGCCTATGGAACATATGAATGAAGATGAGCTGCATCAGCATCCTGGTAGTGAATATGCTCACGCTGAAGGGACCTATGGTCAACCCATGTATCGAAAAGGCAGTGAGGGTGAACGCTTCTTCACCATTTTACTCTCATTTGTTCCAGGATTGGGACATCTTCATCTGGGATTGTTGCATCGTGGGTTGTCCTTCCTGATGGCGTTCTTTGGTTCATTTGCCATGATGGTTTTTGTAGCTTCGATCACAAATGAATCCGTATTTTTAATGTTCCTGCTAATACTGCCTGTAATATGGGTATACTGCATGTTTGATGCGGTGCAACATGTCCACCGTAAGCAGGCTGGTGAGGTGTTGCAGGATCGGACATTATTTGAGGAATTGGAGATGGGCAGAGTAGCCGGACGACGTAGCAAAGTGCTTGCAACGCTGCTATCCGCTTTTCCAGGTGCAGGTCATCTATATCTTGGATTGCAGAAAAGAGGCATGCAATTGATGTTCCTGTTCCTGGGCAGCATCTATGTTCTGGACCTGCTTCATTTATCGGTGTTTCTGTTCATGATTCCACTGGTCTGGTTCTACAGCTTCTTTGACGGACTACAGTGCTCCAGTCGCTATGGACGCGAGCCATTGGTTGATCAACCGATCTTCAAGGACTGGGCCCGCCATCAGCGTCTGATTGGATTCGGGATTGCCGCGCTGGGTCTATATTACCTGACGATCCGTCTTGTCATTCCACAGCTGAATGAGCTCTTCCCTAATGCATTTATGACGTATGAGATCCGTTCCTATCTAAACACCGTCATCGTATCCTTGCTGCTCATTTTTGGCGGCTTGAAACTGCTGTTTGGCAAGCAACGGGGGACGGGTATCCAAAGTGCTGCTCATCGAAATGAAGAGGGAGCAGACAGTCTCTTTTTATTCAAGGATAGGGATGATCGACTGTAATTTACGATCCAAGTTGAATTAAAGATTGTTTACACTGACACTACGATGCACAGAGCAACCTTTCAATCGCTGTTATCCCTACAACATAAAAACACGCCAAGGGCTATGTATATCAGCCTCTGGCGTGTTTTTGGGTTGAACAACTTTGATTTCGAATAAATGATTGCTATTTCGTAGCACCCTTCAACAGAAGTTGACGGTACATCACTTCGAACAAGAACTCGAACGCTTCCAGATGACGTTTTGCTTCAAAAGCATCCTTGCCCCACGCATATATGCCGTGGTTACGCAGCAAAATTCCTGGTACGTTGGCATCAAGTACACCTGGCACCAATTCAGCGATAGATGGAATATCTGCAAAGTTAGGCAGGACAGGTACACGAATCTCCGCATTTTCTTCCCAAATGTTGAAAGCCTTGATCAATTCGATTCCTTGAATCGGTACGTGTCCATCTGCTCCAAAGAATTCGCTAATCAGGTTGTTAAACACGGTATGCACGTGGAATACAGCGCCACAGCCGGTCAAACGATAGATTTCGCAATGAATCAAAGTTTCAGCACTGGGTTTCAACGTTGTTGTTTCGATCGCTTTGCCGTGTTTGTCTACAAAAAGGAAGTCTTCCGGTGTGCGCAGAGATTTGTCTTTGCCTGAAGCGGTAACCGCAAAATAAAATTGCTCCGGATCAAAATCTCCTACACGCATCGACAGATTGCCACTTGTTCCGGGGAACCAGTTACGACTTGCAAACAATGCTTTAATATCAGCCAGTTCTTCAAGGACCTGACGTTTGTGTTCCAATGTAATCTTTTCAAAACCCATCGTTTACAGCACTCCTTGTGTTTGCTTCTGTTTCATATCTTCGATGATATCGTAAAATGTAGCAAATGGTACATGGTCCACACCAAGCTCAATACATTTGTCCGTCAAAATGGAGCGGGAGTAGACGAGATCGGCAATTTTGGCACCTTCAAAATCTGTCAGACTGTCTCCAATGAGAATTCGATTATATTGTTCTTCCGGGAAGGTACGAATCACTGTTGTTTTGCACATGCCGCAGCCGTTCTCACAAGGAGGCTGGCAGGGATTCGGCCATTCAATCTTAATGGTTTCACCCGAGAAGTTAGCTCCGTTGCAATAGACATGATCCTGCGGGATATGAAATGGTGCGAGTAACGGTTCGATAAAAAAGTCCATACCACCGCTGGTCACATTGAATTCAATCCCTTCGCTGCGAACGTAGTCAAGAAACTCGGTGAATCCTTCACGGATCCCCGCTTGTCCAAGCACAAATTCCACAATTTCATCTTTCTGCGATGCAGGCAACAGAGCAAACATGGCTCCAACGCCTTCACGCAGCGAGATGTTTTGCTCAATCGTATCTTTCATAATCGCTTCAATGCCCTCAGGCTTGAAATGTTTCATGATCGCTACGATGTTGTCCGAGAGGGTAATTGTACCGTCAAAGTCACAGAAAATGACTGTTTTTTTATCACTTCTCATCGTTCGCCACCCCACAGGTCCAATGCGCTTTTCAGCTCTGGATGCTCGGTTGCATATTGCGCGAGTGGAATGGAACGCTGAGCTGCCTCAATGGCTTGCAGGAATGCACGTCCGCCTGCCTCAGTGCCCATAGGATGTCCATGAATACCGCCACCAGCATTAACGATGACATCTGTACCAAAGTCGCGCAAAATGAGCGGTACAAGGCCTGGATGGATGCCGGCTGAAGGCACTGGCATACTGGTTCGTACTGGCAGATCAGCTGTCAGTAATTGCTCCGTGATCGCCATATTTTCTTCCTTCGGCATCGTTACCGATCCATAAGGAGAAGGGAAGAGCACCAGATCGGCCCCCGCAAGACGCATCAGCTGGCCAAGTACAACCGAAGCCGACATGCCGTAATGTGGTGAAGGATACAGTGCGCCTGCAAGTGCAGGGTGCGCCATAATTGGCACATCAATATCAGGATCACTGCTGAGTTCATGGAGGACATCATATCCGTAGGACAAGACGTTGAACAACAAGGCATTGGCTCCTGCGCCGATGGCACGTTCAGCTTGCTCTTTCAGACGAGATGTAGGCCCTGTGAGATTGGTTGCATACAGAAGTTTCTTGCCGGTCTCCTGGCGTGCCTGTTCGGCAGCTTTCATGCAGACCTCGACTCTTTTTTCGATGGGTGTCAATTTATTCTCGAACAGAATCTCATCGTCCTTGATAAGATCAACGCCCCCAAGGGCCTGACGAATAAATTGTTCACGCAGTTCATCTGCATCCAGTCCGATAACCGATTTGAAGATACTCATTAACAGTGGACGATCATGCACACCAAGCAGATCACGAACACCATTCAGTCCAAACTTGGGACCCGGGAATGCACTGAGGAAGCCATCCGAGAAACCAAGCTTTGTAAGTTTGATCCGGCCATCCATTGAGATTTTGCCAAAGACCGTCACGAGCAGGGCAGGGATGTCACGACTGAAGTTCACATCAGGATATCCAATAGTAATATCGGCGTAACGCTCACCCGAAGCCATTCCATCAGCTTCATGTACTTCTACGCTTATTACTTCACCCAGATGTTTCTGCATCGCTTCACGTTGGGCTTGCGGCAACTCCGTCCAGCTGCCCACGGTCATGCCAATCGCGATGGACTGAGCTTTCTTGCGAAAGTCTGCATGGTCATCATGCAGACGATATGTGGCTGTACACATATTATTCATTTTAAATCCCCTTCCAAAGCAGCTCCCATCTCCCGTGAGCGCTCTGCACAGCGGTTGACGGCTGCGATTACATTTTCAAAGAAATCTCCTTCGTCCAGCGTTTTCAGTGCTGCCTGGGTTGCCCCTCCCGGGGATGTCACATCACTACGAAGCTTCATCGGTTCCAAACCGGTTTGTTGTACCATTCGTGACGCGCCCAGCACCGTCTGAACAGTGAGATCACGAGATTGCTGGCTGGATAAGCCACCACGAATACCTGCGGCAATCATGGCCTCCATTAAATAGTATACATAAGCAGGGCCGCTTCCGGAAATCCCTGTGAGCACTTCGAGTTTATCTTCAGGCACGATGGTCACGATACCAACCGCTTCAAACATGGTCATCACCGTACTGCGCTGATCATCCGTAATTTCCGCAGAGAAGGCAAGACCGGTTGCACCAAGTCCAATGGTACTGGATGTATTTGGCATGGTTCTCGCGATTGGCTGTTTACGACCAAGCAAGGACTGCATCGTGCGGATTGATAATCCGGCAATGACAGATACGATCAGTTGATCAGGTGATAACAGTGGACCGAGTTCGCGCAGCGCTGCGGCAGCATCTTTGGGTTTCATACAGAGTACAATGACCGGAGTGGAGGCAAGATGATCCAAAGATTGTGAGGCCGTTCCGGTATGTACTGCATAACGGGTACTGAGCTCCTCCTGACGTTTCTGGTTGCTGCGGTTCAGCATCGTAATATCCTGAGGACGAACGACTAGGCGGGAGATCAGTCCGCGCACGATGGCTTCAGCCATCGCGCCTGCTCCGTGGAAAGTAATCTTCTGTTGTAGTAACGTCTGTTGCTCTTGACTCATATTTATCGTTCCTCCTATATAACTGGTGCTGGGATATTATTGACGAATCTGTCCATTGCCTGTAATACGATATTTGGTTGATGTCAGTGCTGGCAGTCCCATCGGTCCACGTGCATGCAGTTTCTGGGTACTGATTCCGATTTCGGCTCCATAGCCAAATTCAAATCCGTCGGTGAAACGAGTGGACGCATTGTGATAGACGGCTGCTGCATCCACATCATGCATGAAGCGCTCTGCATGGGCTGAATCCCGCGTTACAATACATTCGGAATGTTTGGTTCCGTAATGTGCGATGTGCTGCATCGCTTCTTCCAGGTTCTCGACCACCCGGATATTTAAAATATAGTCGTTGTACTCGGTCGCATAGTCTTCCTCGGTTGCCTCAAGGGCAGAAGGAACAAGACGGCGCACCGTGTCGCAACCTTTCAAGACCACACTGGCCTCACGGAATTGCTCGGCAAGAGCAGGCAGATGTTCTTCCGCATATGCGGCATGCAGCAGCAACGTTTCCATGGAATTACATACGGATGGACGTTGTGCCTTGGCATTGATGGCAATTTCGGCTGCCATAACTGGATCGGCTGATTCATCCACATAGGTATGGCAGATGCCCGCCCCAGTTTCGATGACAGGTACCGTTGCATTGGCAACCACATTACGAATGAGGGAAGCACCGCCGCGTGGAATGATAACGTCCAGCAGTCCGTTCAACTTGAGCATCTCATCCACGGAAGCACGATCTGCATCTTCAACCAGTTGCAAAGCATCAGCAGGCATGTCTGTCGTTGTGAGTGCCTGATGCAGCACCTCTACAATTTTACGATTGGAGGACAGGGCAGAGGAACCGCCGCGCAGAAGCACTGTATTACCTGTTTTAAGACATAATCCGGCTGCGTCTACAGTTACATTAGGACGAGCTTCGTAGATGATGCCAATCAGGCCAATCGGCACTCTTAATTTTTCAACATGTAATCCGTTTGGACGGGTAAATGTCTCTAACACTTCGCCGACTGGATCAGGCAGATCTGCAATCTGACGTAACCCTTCAGCTATGCCTGCGATCCGCTCCTTATTAAGGGCGAGTCGATCCAGCATGGATTCCGGCGTGCCTTGTTCTCTGCCTCGTGCCAGATCTTCGGCGTTTGCCGTAATGATGGAATCCGTCTCTGTAATCAAAGCATCTGCCATGACACGCAGGGCCGTATTTTTCTGTTCTGTATTCAATCGGTTCAGCTGTGGAACCGCTGCTTGGGCTTTGCTGGCTTTTTCTCTGACTTCACTCATCGTAATTCCTCCTCATATATATAAAGTTGAGTATTCCAACCACTATATAGCTTCATGTTTATTTTAACGTAATCCATTCGTCTCTATGAATAACTTCAAGTCTGTGGATGCTAGCGAGTTGTTTCATCACTTCGCCACTGGGAAGTCCGGCAATGAGTCGAAGCTGGTCATCATCATAATTGACAATACCGCGACCAAGCAAGGTTTCATCCATTCCGATGACCTCTACAACGTCTCCGGCATGGAATGTTCCCAGTACCCGCTTGACTCCTACAGGTAAAAGGCTGTGGCCCCCATGGACAAGTGCTTCTTCAGCACCATCATCCACAACGACAGTTCCCAGTGGAGTAGACATGAAGCCGAGCCACTGCTTTTTACGGGATAACGAAGCGAGTCGTGTCTCAAAGTAAGTTCCTTTACCGGTGCCATCAACCGCTTTCTGCATATCTCCGTGTTCTTTTACACTTCCCACGAATACAGGTACGCCTCCACGTGTAGCAACCTTTGCTGCATCTACTTTGGATCGCATTCCGCCTGTACCAACCGTTGATCCTGAGCCGCCGGCAAAAGCGTAGATCTCAGCCGTTATTTCGGGAATACGGTCGTAACGCATGGCAGAAGGATCTTTACGCGGATCTGCGGTGTACAGGCCGTTGGTATCGGTAAGAATGATCAGATGCTGAGCCTTCACCAGGTTTGCAACCAATGCGGACAACAGATCGTTATCACCAAACTTCAATTCGTCCACCGATACCGTATCATTCTCATTAAAAATCGGAATCACTCGCTGTTTAAGCAGCTCTTCTACGGTCATACCTGCGTTACCCATGCGTTTACGACTGTGAAAGTCTGTACGAGTTAACAAAATTTGCGCCGTAGTAACGCGGTGCGCTGCAAAAGCCTGTTGATATGCCTGCATCAGTAATGCCTGACCAACGGCCGCTGCAGCTTGTTTCTCATGTAGCAGTTTGGGGCGCTGAGGGTAACCGATCTCCCGGAATCCGGCCGCTACCGCTCCTGAGGTGACCAGAAGTACTTCATGGCCCTGATCAGCCAATGCTGCAATTTCTCCGGCAAAAAAAGTGATCGAACTGCGATCCAGACCGCCTTCTTCCGTTGTAAGCGAGCTGCTTCCAATCTTAACTACAATACGTGAAGTCATGGTTTCACTTCCTTAAACATGATTAATAAGTGCTTCTGGAGCAGGCTTTAGCGGGTACAAAAAAAACTCCCGCCCTTTAGTTAAAAAGGACGAAAGTTCGTTACTTCCGCGGTACCACCTTTATTGATGATTAGATCATCCGGCTTCATGCCCTGTAACAGAAGGCACTGTCCTGCACGTAACAGGCCGCTCAGGGGTAGGTTTCAGAGAAGAGCCGCGGTAAATTCTTTCAGCAGGGTGGAATTTACTCTCTGGGCGCGACTGATATTCTCTTACTGGTCCCGTCATCACGTTTCGTTCAATATTTCTTATAACATACCATGGAAACTTGGCATATGCAAAGGGGTTATGGTCCTGTAAATTACTTGAATAAATTCAGCTTGCCAATCCGCTCGACAGCTTCACGTAATCGGTTTTCATCACTTAACAGTCCCGCGCGCACATAGCCTTCGCCATGCGAACCAAAACCAATACCTGGGGCTATGGCCACCTTGGCTTCTCGCAGTAACAAGTCTGCAAATGAAGCAGAGGTATAACCGGCAGGTACAGGTAACCAGCTGAAGAATGAACCTGCGGGTTTCGAAGCTTGCCAGCCAATCGAGGAAAGAGCGTCATAAAATGCATTGCGACGCGATTCGTAGCGTGAAACCAGTAAGGCAACACATTCCTGTGAGCCAGTAAGTGCTTCCGTTGCCGCAGCTTGAATTCCACCGAAAAGACTGACATAGATATGATCTTGAAGCAGATTGATTTTAGAGACAATCTCCGCATTGCCAAGCGCGAATCCAACACGCCATCCAGCCATATTGTACGTTTTGGATAACGTATAGAACTCAATGCCCACTTCTTTGGCACCAGGGGCTTGCAGGAAACTTACGGGACGATGTCCGTCAAATCCAATCGCACCGTAAGCAAAGTCGCTGGCTACTACAATTTGATTTTGAATGGCGAATTCAACCGTATCTTCGTAGAAGGAAAGGGGCGCCGTTGCTGACGTTGGGTTGTTGGGATAGTTCAGGAACATCAGCTTGGCCTTTTCCCGATCTTCGGCTGTAACGGCTTCGTAATCAGGCAGGAATGCATTGGACTCCATTAAAGGCATAAATGACATGTTTGCTTTGGCAAGTGCAACACCAGACCAGTAATCCGGGTAACCCGGATCTGGAACGAGAACGGTGTCACCAGGGTTAAGCAGTACCTGCGGTAACTGAACCAATCCGGTTTTGCCTCCGAACAGAATGGCTACTTCAGTCTCGGGGTCCAGATCAACGTTGTAATCTTCCTTATAACGTTTGGCGACAGCTTCCTTCAGGAAAGAGTACCCTCTAAAAGGGGAGTATTTGTGGTAGAGGGGATTCTCAGCCGACTCTTGCAGTGTTTTCACAATATGAGGTGGTGTAGGTGTATCCGGGTTCCCCTGACCCAGATTAATCACGTCATGTCCACTTGCGATTTCATGATTTACATTTTGAACAAGGGTAGCAAAAAATTGCGTTGGCAGCTGTGTCATCACATCAGAAGTCGGTATCTTAAAAGCTGAACGAGCAGATGTATGGTCTGATTGGGTCATTATATTCATCACTCCGGTTATTAATAATGGCAAATAGTTCTCATTAATTTATCACGCAAATCCCGAGCTGTATAGAGGGAAATGCACTTAAATATACAGTACATAGGAGCAAAGAGCGGAGTATTGTACAAAACTGAAAGTGCTCATTTAGTTTTGTCCATTGAGCTGAGAGAAGCCATGTTTTATGATAATATCCGATAATGATAATCAATATCATTAATTTCTGGCACAACGCACATGATATAGGGGGAGAAATAGAAATGAAAAAGGGCATACGAAATACGGGAGTATTATTAACGATCACATGGTTATCCATCCTGCTACTGGCTTGTGGAAATCAGGCTGCAACACCTGCTGCTGGCGCAGATGATTCCAAAGCAGCCACAGAAACCACAGAGACCCAAACTGCAACGGAAGAGACGAACGAGGGCGAGACCCGGATATTCAAAGACTGGACTGGCCATGAAGTTGAGATTCCTGTAAATCCGAAGCGAGTTATCTATCATGGAGAAGTTACAGGGGATCTGCTCGCGCTTGGTGTAGTTCCTGTCGGCATACTTCGTCAAGAGGGAACCGTATTTGATGATCAGGTTGCTCAGTCAGAAGATGTAGGATTTCCGATCAGTGTGGAAAAGGCGTTAGACCTGAATCCCGATCTGATTATTTTCTCCAACAGTGACGAGGCTCAATATGATCAGATCGCAAAGGTTGCACCCACGGTTACATTTGATTCGTTTGGTTTAATAGAAGATCGCATGCGTATCCTTGGCGATTTGTTGAATAAGAAGCAAGAAGCGGAGGAATGGGTTACGGCTCATCAAAAAGCGACGGAAGAGATGTGGACGCAACTTCATGAGAACGGATTAAAAGAAGGGGAGACTGCTTCGGTATTCACCATGTATCCCGGGAATCGTCTGTTTGTCATGGCGGGTGCAGGATTGCCACAGTTGTTATACGGAAAAGACGGGCTGAAGCCAACCGCGGAAATCCAGAAAGTATTGGATGAAGACATGGGATTTGTAGAGATTTCAACTGAAAAATTATCTGAATTTGCCGGTGATCGGATATTTATTCTGGATCCTGTGACCGACGATGCGAAGCAATCCACCAAGGAATTGCTGGATAGTACAATCTGGAAGAACCTGCCTGCGGTGAAAGAAGGAAAAGTATATCGTTTTAATATCGTAAAAGCTTCTAGTGATGCTCTTTCCAGGGAGTGGCTGTTACAAGAGCTGCCAAAACAGATGATTCAATAATGGTGACGAGCCAATAAGGCACCAGTAACACCTTTGAGTAATGCAGTTATAAAAAAGTGAAAGGGGCCTTCAACATTTCGTTGAACGCTCTTTTTTGCTGATTAAACTCATATCTGGATTATTGACCATCGCTCGCTTATAATCAGACCATACAGAATGATTGATAATTATTCTCATTTTAGAAAAACGAGGTGAACCGACATGCAGGCTTTGGATGCCGATGGGGGAGCGTTGTTCTTTTCAGCATTCATGTTTCGGCTGGATCATCTGGTACGACGAATTGAACCACCTGAACAGGTGATGCTGGAAGTTGCTTGCGAGAAACATGCCTTCCTGATCTGTGAAGAAGGGGATGGGCGTTTATATATTGGACATGAACAGTTTCCGTTTACTACGGGATGTGTTTATCCGCTTTCTCCGGGAGAGGGGTACCAGATTGAACATCGTAATAACTCGGAATTGAAATATATCATAATGGCTTTTGATGTTATTCATGTGTTAACGGGTGATCCCGAACTCTTTACCCGCGCTGTATTTGAGCACAGAAACCAATTGAATGGTTATCCCTATGCTCCGTTAAGTGGGCTGCTGGAGCAAATGTATGTCATTCGGAATTATAAAACAGATGCCGAATACAGTCATTTGAATGCACAGTTCCAAAAATGGATGGAGATGATCATTACCCGGTACACTTCTCCAAAGACGGAACAGAGTATGGAGGCAAGACTACACAGTACGATTCAGTATGTAGACGACCATTATGCTGAAGAAATCACTGTACAGAAACTGGCACGTCTTGCGGAGATCAGACCTGTACAATATACGACCCTATTCAGACAACTCACGGGTCACAAGCCGCTCGATTATGTGAATCATGTACGCATCAAACATGCCAAGGACTGGCTTCGCAAATCAGATGAACCACTTCGGGATATAGCGAGCCGCGTGGGATTTAAGGATGAGTATTATTTCAGCAGGCGTTTTCGCCAAATGACCGGATTATCTCCTCGTCAATATGACAGATCGATTCAGCAGCAGACATTAGTACAAGATTGGTTGGGTCATGATGTGAATATTCCAGTTAACCCAGAGCGAATTATGTATTATGGAGATTCCGCTGGGGATATGCTGATGCTGGGCATTCAGTTGTTGGAAGATCGGACATATGACGCGGTCGCCCCGGTTAATGTGGAAGCCGCTGTTATCATGAAGCCGGACTTGATTATTTTTGATAGCAGCAATGAACAGCAGTATGAACAACTTTATCGGATTGCACCGACGCTTGCTTACAATTCACATGCCACGTTGGAAGAACGAATGCGCAGATTGGGCAGCTGGTTTGGCAGACAACCGCAGGTTGAACAATGGCTAACCTCCTATGCGGAGCGTACTGAGCAGATGTGGGCGAAGATCCATACTGTGATTGAAGAGGGAGAAACGGCATCCGTATTTACATACCATCGGGGTGCACGATTATTTGTTATGGGCAATATCGGTCTGGCGCCTATGTTATATCATCCAATGGGATTCAGGCCAGTTACCAAAGTGAAGGAAGCACTTGCGGCAGGCAGAGCCTATAAGGAAATTTCGGCTGAAGCGGTACGTCAGTACGCGGGAGATCATGTGTTTGTTATGCTGCCTGAGGAAGTTGTGGCAAGACAGGCTACAGAAATGCTGATGAAAAGTCCCAGTTGGCAGGCCCTTCCGGCTGTGCAGAATGGACGGGTATATCCTGTGGAGGAGTCAACTTGGAATGTGGGTGATGCACTCACGAGTGATCGATTGTTGACCCTGCTCCCTGAGTTGTTGTGTGCAAGTTCATAATAAAAACAGGCTTGCAGTCCTCAAGAGGATCAAGCTATGATAGCAGGTATTACGGTTCAGAGGAGTGCTTGTCATGACAGAAAAACAACAGGGAGAAATGCGTGTAGCCCTGATTCAGGGCGATATTCAACTCGGAGACCCTGAGGCCAATCATAAACATATGCAGACGTTGCTTGAGCGTGCGGTAGAACAATATCCGGATCTGGGGCTGGCTGTGTTACCTGAGATGTGGAATACCGGATACGCTTTGACTCAAATTCATGAACTCGCTGACCTGGATGGCCAGAAATCTCGGGAATGGCTGTCTGCTTTTGCTCAAAAACATCAAATTTCCATCGTTGGCGGTTCAATTGCCGAGAAACGGGATGGTCAAATATACAATACAATGTACGCTTATGATCGTGAAGGAAAACAGGTAACACGATACGATAAATTACATTTGTTTCGACTAATGGATGAGGAGAAATATCTACAGCCAGGTGCAGAACCTGAAATTTTTGAATTGCAGAACGGTCTTACAGCGGGTGCTTCGATCTGTTATGACATCCGGTTTCCGGAACTTGCCCGCACCCTTGCTTTGAATGGTGCCAAGGCATTGATTGTACCCGCCGAATGGCCGAACCCTCGTTTGCACCACTGGCGTACGTTACTTACGGCACGAGCGATTGAGAACCAGATGTATGTGATCGCATGTAACCGTGTAGGTAAAGGGGGAGAGACCGAATTTTTCGGACATTCCCTCATCATTGATCCTTGGGGTGAGATTGTGGCTGAAGGTGGCGAAGGGGAAGAGATCGTGACCGGAATTATTCGTCCATCTCTGGTAGATGAGGTTCGCGGACGGATTCCCGTGTTTGAGGACCGTAGACCTGGCGTTTATTTTGGCGGAAAATAAAAACTGAAATAAAATTCTTCAGAAAAAGTGTTTATTCTTCCAGGACGCGGGTAATGATAACTATCCCGTCACCAAGGAGGATGATCAATCAATGGACAACCATGTGAAAGATACGCTCAGGAGACTGGAACAGGATAACACAAGGGAAGATCACTTAAGGGCATTCTTAGAGAATGGAGCAGGAGGGCTATCACCCCCTGATTCAACTGTTCAGGACGAAGGCCGTGTAATGAATCAGCAAAACAGGCTGACAAGCGATCGTAATTTGCGTAAATAAACCGCCAGACATGAAGTTTTCTTATGTACGTTTCTACGTTAACATTATAAATTAGCATTGTAGCTAAACAACTTAACAAGCAACATTGTACTGTAACCAGTTACTGTGATTGCAATGTAAGAACTCTATCCTGCGGATGCGGGAAACGAGTATATGACAAAGGCTTGGCCCATAAGGGTCAAGCCTTTGTTTTGTTTCAGTATGAAATGTACCCATACCCATAGGAGAAATTTTTTAGTCTCCCTTTGACAGTTCGGCCACGGTTTGTTGAAACGTATGGATGAATGCTTCGGCTGCCTTCGACAGCACTCTTCCTTGACGATAAGCCACAACAAGTGTTCTGCTAGGAGTAGGCTCAGCAAGTGGCACATACACAGGCACGAACTCACTGCGCGGCGCACGGGCGATAAAGCGTGGAACCAGTGTAATGCCCATACCAGTGGCGACCAGCGACTGAACGGTTTCAATATTTGTGCTCTCAAACACAACTTGGGGATCAAAACCAGCCTGCTCACAGAGATCAAATGTAAGTTTGCGGAAGCCCTGCCCTTTTTTCAACACAACAAACGGTTCATCCCGAAGCTCTTCAATTCGCACAGGAAGCGGATGTTCCGGATCTGCCCTGCGTGCCAAAGGGTGATTCGGGGGAACTGCCAGATCAATCTTTTCCTCTCCAATGGCAACATAGGCGAGACTTGGCTCTTGTAAAGGAAGAGATAACAGACTGAGATCTGCTTTGCCACTTGCTGTCAATTTCTCAAGCGTAAGCCCGGAGTCTTCCAATAAGGTAACCTCAATCTCGGGATAAGCTTGTTGGAACGCAGGAAGCACGTGTGGGAGCAGGTGTGATCCCGTGATCGGCATGCTGCCTACAACGACTTTACCTTTGCGAAGCTGGGAGATATCGGACATTTCCTGACGCAATAGCTCCACAGCATCTACGATCTTCTGGGCTTGCTCGACAAACGTAACACCCGCATGGGTTAACTCCACGGTACTTGTATTACGCTGAAACAGTAGCACACCCAATTCTTTTTCCAATTTGGATAATTGCTGGCTTAATGAAGGCTGGGCAATATGTAGCTTCTCTGCTGCCCGGGAGAAATTGCGTTCGGCCGCAATTTGCAGCGTATATTGAAGTTGTCTGAATTCCATCGTCATCGGTCATTCCTTTCGTTATGCCACCATTATATCATTACAGATGAAGAAATCATTAATTTCGCTTAACCGCTTGCACTCCATCAGAAGAGTTGTTATACTAATTTTGAAAACGCTTAATAAGAACCACTTACCCGGGTAAAACAAAATCAACGTTTTCATGTGTACCAGTTTCAAGTGTTAGCACAGAACCATTTCAAATGTTCATATTCTTTTTCGTTCATATAATTGAATAACATTCATCCAACGATGGCGTGTTACTGTTCGGCAGGCAAGACCTAGATTGGGTGGGAAGAGTTTCTCTTTTCCTACCCTTTTTAGGTCTTTTTTTGTTCCCATCAAGAAACGGAGGTGCACCATGAATCACAAACAATTAGCCCAATCGATTATGGAGCTGGTCGGTGGCAATGATAATATCAACACGTTAATTCATTGCTCTACCAGGCTCAGACTTACCCTGAAGAATCCGGATATGGCGAAGACCCAAGAAATTAAGAGCCTTGATGGTGTTATTGGCGCAGTGAATAGCGGCGGACAATATCAGGTTATTATCGGTAATGACGTCGCGTACGTCTACAATGAACTTGCCAAGATGATGGATACTCGGCAATCAAACGAAATTCAGGAGAAACAAAAAGCGGATTATAGCCCCAGAGGACTGTTTAATACTTTTGCCAGTGTCATTGCAGGCATTTTCCAACCTATTATCCCAGCCATTGCTGCCTCGGGCATGCTTAAGGCACTGTTGCTACTGGCGACTGTGACCGGCCTGATGTCTAAAGAGAGCCAAACATATGCCGTTTTGAGTGTCATGTCTGATGCTGCCTTTTACTTTCTTCCGATTCTACTGGCTTATTCCAGTGCAAATAGATTTAAAACCAACCCCTTTGTTGCCGTTCTGTTTGGTGGAATCATGTTACACCCGAATATGATTGGTCTGCTTGGCGGTGAAGATCCGGTTTTCTTTATTGGCATACCTGTTGCATCCGTTCAATATGCGACATCCGTGGTACCGATTATTTTAACGGTCTGGTTCATGTCTTACATTGAAAAGTTCGCGGACAAGATCTCACCAGGACCGGTCAAAATTTTCCTTAAACCTTTGATTGTTATTCTCATTGTTGCTCCAGTTGCCCTGATTGTACTTGGACCTCTGGGGATGTATCTCGGAACGGGAATGTCCAACCTGATCTATTGGATTCAGGATAAGATTGGATGGTTGACCGTTGTCATTATGGCTATACTGATGCCTCTGATTGTCATGTTCGGTATGCATAAAGTATTTTATCCCATTATTTTCGCAGCCTTGGCTTCACCTGGATATGAAACACTGGTGCTGGTCGCGATGCTGGCATCCAATATGGCGCAGGGAGCAGGCGCACTGGCGGTGTCATTCAAAACCAAAGACATCAAGCTGAAACAAGTCGCTTTGTCTGCAGGAATTTCAGGTGTATTCGGTATCACGGAACCTGCTCTGTACGGTGTACATTTAAGGCTCAAGAAAACGCTGTTTGCCTGCATGATCGGCGCCGGAGTCGCTGGGTTGTTCGCAGGTATTGTGAATCTCAAGGCATATGCTGCCGTGGGTCCGGGGATTGCATCTATGCCTATGTTTATCAGTGAAGATCATATGAATATTATCTATGCGATCATTACCATGCTGATCTCTGCCATTGTCGCGTTTGTCGCTGTATATGTCATTGGATTTCAGGATGTTGTTCCAACAGCAGTGTCGATAGCAGGCAGTCCTACAAACAAAGCGAGAGGCGAATCTGAAATCCAGCCATCCAAAGGGATCAAATCGAAAAAGATCGTTTTTGCTCCATTGGAAGGTAAAGTTCTGCCATTAAGAGAGGTGAAGGACGAGGCCTTCTCGCAAGAAGCTATGGGACAAGGTATGGCCATTCAGCCAAGTGTTGGCAAGGTGTTTGCCCCGTTTGATGGTACCGTTGAGACGGTGTTCCGTACCAAACATTCCATCGGTCTGAGATCGGTAGAAGGTGTAGAAATTCTGATTCATGTCGGATTGGATACGGTGAAACTGAAAGGCCAGCATTTTGATGTAAAAGTGAATGAAGGAGAACAGATCTCTCATGGTCAACTCCTGATTGAATTTGATCTTGAAGCTATACAAGCCGCAGGTTATGACACCACGACCCCTGTAATTGTGACCAATTCATCGGATTATCTGGAGGTGCTGGGCAATGAATCTGCGGCGACAACAGGACCGGGGAAACCATTAATTACGGTGTTATAACCCGCTGAAATATGAATGAAAGGCAGGCAGCCTGATATGGAAGTCATAAAAATACTAAATTCGAGCATTGTTCTTGCCAGACGTGGTGAGGATGACAAGGAAATTATTGTGATGGGAAAGGGCATCGGCTACAGGAGCAAACCGGGAGATGTCGTGGGGGAGGATGAGATCGAGAAGATCTATGTCCTTGAAAATGAAACGATCTCTTCGGATCTCACCGCCCTGATGAAGGAAACGCCAAAAGAATATCTGATTCTGGCTGATGAAATCATCTCCCACGCCAAACATACATTGTCCCGCCATCTGAGTGATCATCTCTATGTCGCCTTAACAGATCACCTGTATATGGCCATGAAGCGATTCAAGGACAATATGACGATCCAGAACCGAATGTTGTGGGAAGTGAAAAAGTTCTATCCGCAGGAGTTCAGTATCGGGTTGCATGGTCTGTCTCTCATTCAAAAACAGCTTGGACTCTCCCTGCCTGAAGAGGAAGCGGCGAATATTGCCTTTCATCTCGTTAATGCGCAGCAGAATGATGACAATATGAATCAGGTCATGATGATGACCAATACCGTCAAGGATGTACTCAATATTATCAAAATTCACTATCACGTGGAGCTGGATACACACAGCATCAACTATTCACGCTTTTTGACCCATTTGCAGTTTTTCATTCAACGGCTTTTTGAACATAAAACGTTAAACACGCAGGATCATGAGCTCTTTGAGCAGATCGCGAGTAAATATCCGCAGGAGGAAGCCTGCGTATTGCTAATCAAGGATTATATTGAAGCTCGGTTTGAACATACGATCTCCAATGAAGAGATGATGTATTTGATTATTCATATCAATCGGGTCATGAGTCGCAATTGAGCAAGAATGAAAGAGTTACAGAGATAATCCAAGGAGGAATACACAATGACCAATACAACAAGAACGTTTCCAGAAGATTTTCTATGGGGAGGAGCGATTGCTGCCAATCAGGCAGAAGGAGCGTGGAATGTGGATGGCAAAGGTCTGTCTACAGCCGACATTGCTATCTATCGAAAAGGTGTAGCCAAGAGTGAGTATAAAAAACATAATGCGATCAATGAAGAACAGATCAAAACTGCGATGGAGTCTACCTCGGACAGAGAATATCCGAAACGCAGAGGCATTGATTTTTACCACCGCTATGAGGAGGATCTGGCCCTGTTTGGGGAGATGGGTCTCAAAACGTTGCGCTTATCTATTGCTTGGACCCGAATTTTCCCGAATGGCAACGAAACTGAGCCGAATGAAGCCGGTTTGCAGTTTTATGACCGCGTTATTGATGGCATGCTGAGACAAGGGATTGAACCTTTAATTACGTTGTCGCATTATGAGATGCCGATGTATCTGGTGAATCACCACGGTGGATGGACGGATCGGAAAGTCGTCGAGTATTTTGTTCACTTTTGTAAAACCGTGTTCACCCGTTATAAGGACAAAGTGAAGTATTGGATTACATTTAATGAAATTGACAGCATTGTTCGTCATCCGTTTACGAGTGGTGGTATTGTTCCGGAGCGATTCGAAAATGTGGAGCAGGCCGTATATCAGGGGTTACACCATCAATTTGTAGCGAGTGCTCTCGCAGTGAAATACTGTCATGAGATCATTCCCGGTTCCCAGATCGGATGTATGCTTACCAAACTGACAACGTACGCTCATACATGTAATCCCGAAGACGTACTCGTTGCTTCCCGGGATAATCAATTCAATCTTATGTTCACGGATGTACAGGTGCGTGGAGCGTATCCGTACTTTACGAAGAGGTTTTTTGCCGAAAAAGGGATTAACCTGGATATGCTTGAGGGAGATGAAGAGATTTTGAAAGTACACACTGTGGACTTTATCTCATTCAGTTATTATATGTCCCTGGTATCAAGTGTGGATGGCGACCGATTGGAGCAGGTGAGTGGCAATACAACTGGAGGGGTGAAGAACCCGTATCTGCAAACGAATGATTGGGGCTGGCAGATTGACCCGGTAGGTCTGCGCATCTCACTAAATGAACTGTACAGCCGTTACGAGGTGCCTTTGTTTATCGTTGAGAATGGAATTGGAGCGGTAGACACGATTGAAGCTGATGGTAGCATTCAGGATGATTATCGTATTGATTATTTCCGCTCTCACATTGAACAGATGCATGAGGCGATTCTGGACGGTGTTGAACTGCTGGGCTATACCAGTTGGGGAGTGATTGACCTGATAAGTTATTCTTCTTCAGAGATGGAGAAACGATATGGCTTTATTTATGTAGATCAGGATAATGACGGCAATGGAACACTGGAGAGAAAACGCAAGAAGAGTTTCTATTGGTACAAAGATGTGATTGCGAATAACGGTTTGTAATACAGTAGTCGGACAAGTACTCTCTATAGAAGGCGTTGATATGATAATTTTCATTTCATAACAGAAACTAGCAAAGCAGCTCTGGATTCAGGGCTGTTTTTTATGTTCTAGATAAAAAGCATTGACAGCGAAGCAGCGGAAACGTAGTATAAGACTTATCTGATAATGATAATTGTTATCAATTAAAACCTCTGCGATGAGCAGTGGTTTATTTGTCTTTCTCACATTATAGGTTAAACCTATTACATCTATAGATATTATATCTTGGAACAATGAAGGACAGGGTGATATATTTATGTCATTCAAGAGCTTCACTTTTTAAAGAAAACACGAGGCTCTTCCAAGGACCGAACTTATAATGAGGTGAAAATGATGAGTAAAAAAACGATGTTTGAGAAAATTTGGGAAAATCACGTAATTCATCAAGAAGAAGGCAAACCAAGCATTCTGTATATCGATCTGCATCTGGTGCACGAAGTAACTTCTCCACAGGCATTTGAAGGCCTTCGTCTCAGCGGACGTAAAGTTCGTCGCCCTGAACTGACATTTGCAACAATGGACCACAACGTTCCAACGAAAGACCGTTTCAACATTACAGATCCTATCTCCAAACAACAAATTGATACACTTTCGCAAAACTGCCGTGATTTCGGCGTGAAATTGTATGATCTGGACACGATTGATCAAGGCGTTGTACACGTTATGGGACCTGAACTGGGTCTGACTCACCCGGGTAAAACGATTGTATGTGGTGACAGTCATACGTCCACACACGGTGCGTTTGGCGCACTGGCATTCGGAATCGGAACAAGTGAAGTTGAGCACGTTATGGCAACTCAATGTTTGCAACAAGCAAAAGCCAAAACGATGGAAGTTCGTTTTGTCGGCAAACGTAACCCGGGTGTAACCGCAAAAGACATGATCCTCGCAGTCATCGCCAAATACGGTACAGACTTTGCAACAGGTTATGTTATTGAGTACACAGGCGAATCCATCCGTGAGTTGAGCATGGAAGAGCGTATGACGGTCTGCAACATGTCCATCGAAGGTGGAGCAAGAGCAGGATTGATCGCGCCGGATGAAACAACATTCGAATATCTGCGTGGACGTGAATACGTACCAGCGGATGCGAAGTTTGATGAAGCGGTAGAGGGTTGGAAACAACTTGTAACCGATGAAGGTGCCGAGTTCGACCATGTTGTTGAAATCGATGTGGAGACATTGATTCCGCAAGTAACTTGGGGAACAAGCCCAGGTATGGGAACCGACATTTCTTCGAAAGTTCCTGTTCCAGCTGAATTGCCTACAGAAAACGAACGCAAAGCGGCTGAAAAAGCGCTTGAATATATGGGACTTGAACCGGGAACACCAATCGCCGAGATTCCAATTGATTATGTATTTATCGGTTCATGCACCAATGGTCGGATCGAAGATCTGCGTGCAGCAGCACAAGTGGCTAAAGGTCACACGGTATCCAGTCAGGTTACAGCAATTGTTGTACCAGGTTCAGGACGAGTTAAAATCCAGGCAGAACAAGAAGGTTTGGATAAAATCTTTACGGAAGCCGGATTTGAATGGCGGGATGCGGGATGCAGTATGTGTCTGGCGATGAACCCGGATGTATTGAAGCCAGGACAACGTTGTGCTTCGACTTCCAACCGTAACTTTGAAGGACGCCAAGGACGCGGAGGACGTACGCATCTGGTTTCTCCGGCAATGGCGGCAGCAGCAGCGGTTAAGGGTCACTTTGTGGACGTACGGGATTGGAATTTCAAAACAGAAGCAGCGATCTAATCTATAACAGACAGAAGGGAGAACGTTTAATATGGAAGAATTCAAAACATTACAAGGCATCGTTGCACCGGTAGACCGGGTCAATGTAGATACAGACGCAATCATTCCAAAACAGTTCCTGAAACGGATTGAACGTACCGGATTTGGACAATTTTTGTTCTATGAATGGCGTTTCGATGAAGAGGGCAACAATAATGCTTCCTTCGAAATGAACAAACCTCGTTATGAAGGGGCATCCATCCTGATCTCACGTGCCAACTTTGGCTGTGGATCTTCCCGTGAGCATGCGCCATGGGCGATTTTGGACTATGGATTCCGTTGTGTCATCGCTCCCTCTTATGCAGACATCTTCTATAATAACTGCTTTAAGAACGGAATCTTGCCAATCAAGTTGTCAGAAGAGCAAGTTGAAGACTTGTTCCAACGTACAGCGACACATGAAGGCTATGAGATGAATGTAAATCTGGAAAACAAAACGATTACTGATGCATACGGACTGCATATCGATTTTGATCTGGATGAGCACCGTCGTCAATTCCTGTTGCAAGGATTGGATGATATCGGTCTGACTCTTCAACATGATGATGAGATCGCTGCTTACGAACAACGCCACGCGGCAAAACTGTTCGGTTAATCGTTAAAGTATTGCATAACAGAAAGCTTCTGCCTCGCCAAAGGGACCTTGTTCCCATCGGTGAGACAGAAGCTTTTTGTAATTTCAGAAGCTAAATTAGCTTAATAAGTCAGCTATACATAGAACTCCTGATTTTTCTTGACCGAATACTTCAACAGATACTATAACAGCCGACTAAATAGAGGAACCTAAAAATCGATTACTGAGGTAGCTCCAATGGGTCGTTTTTTGTATTCTGAAAATAGACGTAGATATAACAAGCCAAATGCACGAAATTCACAAGTGACCATACCATAAGCCATATGATTGGAGTTGATAGGGTAGTCCAGATGCCAAACCAAGGCAGCACACGTCCTCCGCCGATAAACGTAACCAAGGGGGACAGAGATAAGAGAATTAGAACCGGGATCAGTCTACCAACCGTGATCATAATCAATTTGCTGATCGTTAGGCGGTGGTAGTTCCGAAGTATGCGAGAATAGCCGTAGATGCCCCATGCAAGCGTAGCGACGATCAGCGCAATCATGATCATTTCCATATTCCGACCGTTTACAAAAGAGGTTTGAGGTTCCTGTCCCCTCATAATATCCGCTATTCCATCAATAAATGCCGAGTAATTCACATAAGCGTTTATACCAGAATTAAACATTACGGCAATGCCCATTTGCTCGTTCAAATAAACCTGTTCTTCGGACTTGTAGGTCCAGAAAATGCCGCTGTGGGAGATCGTTTGGCCGTTAGACGCATCTTGGTTTGCAAGCCAGCCCATGCCGTACGGACCGATCGCTCCTGAGGCATGATATTGTTTCATCAGCACAGGGGAAACGAGGCGGCCATTATATTGGGAAAGCATCCATAGGGACATGTCCTCTGCGGTTGAAACGATGCCGGCGGGGCCCTCAATGAACCAAAGCGGTTCGGATTGACTTATAGCGCGTCCCAAGCTCAGGTAGTGTCCTAGCGGGATAGTATTATTCTCATAGAATTGCTGCGTTGTATTGACACTGAAGGTATGATTCATTCCTAACGGTTCAAAAATATGTTTTTTCAGATAATCCGAAAAGCGCTCTCCGCTAACACTTTCCACGAGGTTCGCCAGAAGCACGTAATTGGGATTATGATAGCTGTAGGCTGTTCCGGGGATATGGGCAAGTTGAACCGTGTTTAATAATTGGTTCGCTTCAGCCAGTGATTGGAATTGCGGAGTCTTTGTCATATCGGGATTAATCTTGTCATTGAGACCACTCGTCTGATTCAGTAAATGACGGACCGTGATATCAAGAACGTGGGGGTCCTGTGGAGAAAGCTCTGGAAAATAGGAAGCGTAAGTCGCATCCAAGTCGATCTGACCCTTGTCCACCAGCTGCAGAACGGCTAATGCAGTAAAGGACTTGCTTAGTGAAGCAATGGGAAAAGGGGTGTTGCCCGTAACCTTCTGGCCGTCCGCCAATGTCCCGTAGCCTTTTGCGTAAAAGACCTCATCGTTATTGGCAATCGCCAGTGAAGCAGCCTTAATGTAATTGGCCTTCATGCTCCGATTCATATATTCGTCGATCTCCTGCAGCACTTCTGTCCTGTCTCTGGCTTCATTGGCGGATAAGGGGGACGCCCACGCGGTACATAACAACAAACAGCTAATTGTGATATACATTCTTTTTTTCAGTTTTAGCATGATAACACTCCTTGAATTCAAGATAAGGAGATGTTATCAGATCATTTTCAACTATTTATCAACTTGGGTCCGAATACTTGCCGTGACGCTTCCACCTCCGTTAGGACCGTTTGCAATCTGAAGACTACCTTCATGTTTTTCGCAAAACACCTTGCAAACGTAAAGGCCCAGCCCGCGATGTTCGCTTGCATCCCATACTTCGCCTCGGTAAAAAGGGAGCATAGCCTTACTCAGGGCTTCCTCAGAGAAACCAGAACCGTCCTCTGAGACGGTAATCTTCATAATGCCTCCCTGAACGTCATAGTGAACGTTCACTTGACTGGCTGCGTATCTCGCCCCATTAGCCACTATATTCTCGAAAATCTGCATGACGAGATAGGGATCTACATGTACTGAGGCATTATCATATTCCACGGATGAGACGAAACGAATACCGAACTGTTTCGCGATTTGTTCAGCGCTGCCATCCAGCAAAGCCGTCAATGAGATCGTATCCATCGATTGGAAGTTCAACGGCACATCCTCCAGCCTCTGAATGGAGTTCATGGCCTCTGCATAACTCTCCAGACGCAAGATGTGAAGGTTCATAGTATGGATCAAGTCCAACACCTTTTCTTCCGACAACTTCTTCTCAGGAAGATAGGTGGAGAGAAGCTCGGCGTTTCCTTTTAACACGGACAGGGGTGTTCTCAGATCATGGGCAAAAATAGCATTGATCTGCTTGCGCTCTTCAACCGAACGCCAAAGTGTCTTAAGGTTTTTTTCCAATTGTGAGCGCATGTTTTCAAATAGCGCGATCAGCTCGCCCATCTCATCCTGGCTGTCATAGGAAATGCGGAAGTCTAGATCGTTGGCCGAAATGTTCTTGGATGCTCGTTTTAATAGCTCCAGCGGACGTTTTAGCTTCCATCTGTAAAATAGAACGGCCATGGTGACAATACCAGTCGCTACGGTGAGCAGAACCGCCGTGACGAGGGAGGGCATCACCCAATCCGTTTCTCCGAAACGCAGCCGCAGGTTCTCCGCCCAAGCAAACTCCATAGTTATAACGGCAAGCACGGCAATGAGTGTGACCACACACAACAGCATAAAAGATTGTAGCAAGGACAATCGCTTTAAAAACAGGAGTCTAGTCATGAACTTGGCCATTTGTACCCTACTCCCCAAACGGTCTCGATTTGATTATCACAGCCGTATTCCTTTAATTTGTAGCGAATTCGCCGGATATGCTCTGCGATGACGTTACTGTCACCTTGCTCGTCCATGCCCCAAATCTTTTCGTATATGCGTTCCTTTCCAAACACCATATCAGGATGCGTGGACAGCAATTCGACAATATCAAACTCTTTTTTGGGCAGTGAAATTCGCTTATCCAGGTAGTAGAGCTCCCTGGCCGTATAATCAATGACCAATTCATTGTTAAACCTTACCGAAGATTTAGTTTGGATTCGTTGTTCCCTGCGTATATGTGCTTCGACCCTGGCGCCCAACTCGCGAATGCTGAAAGGTTTCAGGATATAGTCATCGCCTCCGGCACGAAATCCTGCTATTTTATCAGCATCTTCGATTCGAGCCGTTAAGAATAAGATCGGGCAAGAGACAAAGTCGCGAATTTTTTCACATAATTGAAGGCCGTTCTGTTCAGGCATGTTGATATCTAACAAAACGAGATCGGGTTGTTTTTCCACTTTCCGCAGCGCTTCCCTGCTGTCCTTGGCCGTCATCACGGAATATCCGTTAATTTCAAAATAATCAGTCAGTAGCTTTCGAAGATCTGCTTCATCGTCCACGATCAGTATTTTAGGCATCAAGTCTCAATCTCCTGTATTCAAGTATTTGAACTCAGCATAGCAAAACTGGATGAGGAATGTAATTTCCATATGATTTTGGGAACTGGACGAATGGAGAAAGTAACCTTTTTGCCACTCAGTTTCCGACTAAATATGACAACGTTGTAACCGGATGATCAGACAATATCTGATAAACTGATTAGTAGATTATGGAAGGTTACATATTGTCATTGATGTTACGCTGCAGAGAATCAGGTCGGATGTTCAAAAGACAAAAAGAATGGTGGATGAGTTATGAAAAAATGGTCGGCAGCAGTCGTTTTTCTTCTGTTCCTATGTTTATTCCCAGTCATGGCCCATGCAGACACCACTCCCTCGATTGTACTCGACGGTGTAACCATTAACCAGCAGACGGGTGCACCTGCAGAGAATATCGGGAAAACGGTCATGGTTCCAATTCGAATTGTATCCGAGAACCTGGGTTATAAGGTGAAGTGGGAGAAGGAAACTCAGTCAGTCCAGGTTCAAAAAGGAAACAGCATGATTCAAATGACGGCTGGCAAAGATGCAGCTACAGTGAATGGAAACGTGGTGAACTTGGATTCGCCCCCACTGATCAAACAGGGAACTACGCTTGTTCCGTTACGCTTTGTTGGGGAAGGCATGGGTCTGCGTGTTGGCTGGGACAATGGAACCAAGACAGTAAGCCTATATAGTATTCCTCCCGTAGTTGAAACGGAAGGTGACAGTGACCCCGTCGAGGCACCTGTCCCGGATGGTTTGACAGAGCTTCAAGGCATCAGCTTCAGCGGAGATCGCTTGATTGTAGCAACAAACGGTAATATTAGCCCCAAAGTATCCAGTATTGGTGGGCCAGACCGAATTATTGTTGATCTGCCTTCAGCGACATTTTCTGAGGAATTCATTCAGGGACAAGCCTCTAACCCGGATGGGAGTGGACAGATTCTCGTTACGGATTCATCCATAGTTTCCAAAGTTCGGTATGCCATGTTCAGTAAATCGCCTTCTACCGTGCGTGTCGTTCTGGATCTGAATCAGACGGCTACAGCCAAATGGTCTGTTGGAGATAACAATGTCTTGCTCGTTGACCTGACAGCCACGAGTGGAGAACCGACAAGCCAACCGGCAGTACCTACCAATGATGGCAAAACGATTGTGGTCATTGATCCGGGACATGGTGGTCGTCAATCGGGTGCAGTGAGTTTGTCAGGAGCTTATGAGAAGGATTTCAATCTGGCTGTAGGACTGAAGGTACAGGCAACCCTTCAAAAATACTCAAATATTCAAACGGTCATTACACGCCAGGATGATACAGAACTTTCGCTCAAACAGCGTGTGGATATTGCTGAATTGAATCAGGCAGATGTTTTTGTATCCATTCATGGAAACAAATTCACTACACCGGTACCAAACGGCATTGAAACGCTCTACAGTCGTAAAGAAAGCAAAACTTTGGCTGACACTCTTCACAAATATGTGTTACCGGTAACAGGACTCAAGGATCGTGGGGTTAAAACGGCTAGTCTGCATGTGACGCGTGAAACAACCATGCCTGCTGTGTTACTTGAACTTGGTTTTTTAAGTAACCCTACAGATGAAGCAGTCATGCTCACGGAAGAATACCAGGACAAATGTGCACAGGCGATTGTGGACGGAATTGTTGAATTTTTGGGACTGTAAATTGAATTGTGCGCAAATATGAAGGTTAGGGTATCACGTTGTTTAGAGATGTATATTTGATAAATAAGGAAAAAAGAAGACATTAAAATGTAAAAAAAGCTTGATCTGACAACGTTTTTTTTCTGTTATGTTGGAATATATTCGCAACTTTTGAGAGCGAGGGGCGTCTAATAGGTGTCTGGTAATGCCCAAGCGGTCAGTCGGAGTTGGAAAATGACAACATGCGGCAAAAAAATATGAGAATGGTAGGGGTGAAGGATGAAGAAGTTCGGTTTTTTGGTACTGTTATTTGTCTTTGGGCTCGTATTCCCGGGCTATAGTCACGCAGCAACAGACACGAAAATTATCCTAGACGGAAAAGAAATCGTACAGCCATCGGATACAAAAGCGGAAATTATCAACAGCAAGGTGATGGTTCCGATCCGGGTTGTGTCCGAAAATCTTGGATATAGCGTGGAGTGGAAGCAGCAAACGCAAACAGTGACTATTAGCAAAGACAACACTGCCATGCAGATGATTGTTGGACAGAAGACGGCAACGGTGAACGGCAGTAACGTAAACTTGGATGCCCCGCCACTCGTGAAAAATGGTACTACGCTCGTACCTCTCCGATTTATTGGTGAGGAAATGGGTCTTAAGGTGGGTTGGAACAATACCACGAAGACGGTAACATTAGTTACCCAGAATTCAGGTTCCGGAAACGGGACAACCACACCTCCGAACTCTGGCAATGAAGGCGGAGGATCGGATCAAGAAGGTCTTGTACTGGTGAACGGCATCAGCTTTAGCGACAACCGCTTCATGATTGCAACAAGCGGAAGTACGAAGCCGAACGTCTTCACGATGACAGGACCAGATCGAATCGTTATAGACTTGCCGAATACCGCATTTGCTGATTCGTTCAGTGAAGGACAGGCTCTAGACAGCAACCAGAATGGACAACTCGTCGTTAGCGGTTATCCGGATGTGTCGAAGATTCGTTACTCGTTATACAGCAACAGTCCATCTACAATTCGTTTTGTAATCGATCTGTCCAGTTCAAAAGGGTACAGTGTGCAAAATGATTCCGGACTGGTTATGATTAACCTCGACAATCAAAGTGGTACACCTGCTCCTCCAGTTGGTAATAATGGCAAAAAAGTTGTCGTTATCGATGCAGGTCACGGAGATCATGATCCTGGGGCAATCGGTGTAACTGGTAAACGCGAAAAAGACTTCAATTTGGCAATGGCTCTGAAAGTGGAAGCCTTGTTGAAAAAAGAATCCAAAATTGACGTTGTGTTAACGCGCAGCGATGATACATTTTTGGCATTGAAAGAACGTGTGAAGATTGCGCAAGACATAAAAGCGGATATCTTCATCTCCATTCATGCTAACAGTGGCCCTGCTGCTGCGAACGGTGTAGAGACATTCTATACACGCTCCAACAGCAAAGCACTTGCTACAGTGATGCACAAGTATCTTTTACAGTCTTCCGGACTGAAAGATCGTGGAGTGAAAACGGCAAGTCTCCATGTGACCCGTGAAACGACAATGCCAGCAGTTCTGCTGGAAGGTGGATTCCTTAGCAATAAGAGCGACGAAGCAGCCCTGTTCACTGAGAGTTTCCAGAACAGTGTTGCCAAAGGGATTGTTGCAGGAATCAAGGAGTATCTGGGAATTAAATAAGGGACAAGCCCTTATGTTGAGGAGGCGGAGTTAGAATGAACAAGAAAATATGGATTGCAGCCTTGCTGGTAACGGTTATGGCAGTTGCTGCTGGATGTGGAAGCAAGCCAACAGCTGCTCCGAATCAGACGCAAGGCGCAGGAACTGAAAACAATGTGACCGAGGTTGAAGGTGAAACAATTACCGAACCGGTAACTGCTGAGCCTGAAGAGAATACAACGCCTACAGAATCCACGGAGGAAGGCAGCTCAGAGGAAGCGACTACAACTACTCCGCCAAGCGAAACGTCTACGGAGAAGCCGGCAACTTCCGAAAGTAATGAAAAGAAAACGATCACTGTATTCTATACGGATGAAGAAGAACTGGAGTTGCACAAAGCTTCGGCAGAGATTTCATACGCATCGGATGATGCCAAATATAAAGCTGCCTTTGAATCACTGCAACAGAGCAAAGACGCTAAACTTGTTCCGCTGTGGTCTAAAGAAATTGAATTGAAGTCTGTTCAGTTCAAGGATGGCGCTCTTGCGCTGGATATTCATATGCCAGATACGGCACGTCTTGGAGCAGGTGGAGAATCTTATGCGCTGGATGCTCTAAAACAAACGTTCTTCCAGTTTGATGAAGTAAAATCACTTGATTTACTGGTGGATGGTCAGCAGACGGAGAGTCTGATGGGCCATGTGGATCTTGAACATCCAATGACAAGATCCGAATAGGCGGTACAGCATACTGTTGTACCGTGAATCCACGGAATATGGGTCGTTTTACATGAGAGAGGGGAATCATAGGTGACTTTTAAATATAACCATACATCACACTCTAAAAAAGTAGTATCAGCCGTGCTTGCAGGCATGATGGCCCTTAGCGCCGGCGGAGCTGCCATGGCAGCAGAATCAACAGAAACGGGGCAGGGTCAGACTGCTGCAATAACAAATACGGCTGCACCAACTGGTTTGTTCAGTGACATCAAGGTCGGATACTGGGCTGAGAAACATGTGTACAAACTGGCATATCAAGGTATTCTTCTCGGTAACAACGGCCTGTTCCGTCCAGGAGACGCGGTAACACAGCAAGAAGCTGTAACGATGGCAATTCGTTTTATGAATCAAGAGGGCCAGTTGAATACCGACACGGCTGCGGCATTACCGACAAACATGGAAGTGGGAAATTATTTCAAGCCATATGTCGCGCTGGCACTTCAACTGGGACTGATTGACAAAACGGAAGAATCAACGGTGGATGTATCCAAGACCTCCTGGGGTCAAAAACCAGCTTCACGGGAATGGATTACCAAATTGTTAATCCGTTCATTGGACAAGGATGCTGAAGCAAAGGCACAAAACAATCAATCTACCGGATTTGCTGATAATGCAAGTATTTCCGAAAGTGGTAAAGGTTATGTCAATCTGGCTGTTAGCCTGGATCTGGCCAAAGGTGTGGAAGGCAACAAATTCAATCCAAGTGGTTCCGTAACCCGTGCTCAACTGGCTACCTTCTTCAGTCGTGGTGAATCGTTAACGGATACAACGTACCCGAACACATCCACGGGTTATGTGACAGGATTGAAAGATGGGCAGATCACGCTGGTTGTGGACGGCAAAGCCGTTAACTTCGCAGTGAACAGCAGTACGCCTTACTTTACGAAAGACAGTGAAACTCGTGCTTCCGCCACAGATGTGAAGCTGTATACAAAAGTTATGGTTGTAGGTTCTGCAGGTGGGGCTTCCTATGTAGAAGTTGTTGATGCTACACCGCAGGTGGAAAGTGTTGAAGGTACATTTGCACGTTCATTGTCTGGTAATAAAATTGGTATCTTTGTGGGCGAGAATTACGAAACGTACAGTTATGATGAGGCAACTGCATTCATCGATCAGAATGGTAATGCAATCAAACTGTCCGATATTACGGCAGATAGCATCATCGAAGTACAGCGTGAGACGTTCTCGACTGACAAAAAAACAGTTGCTATTCGTGTGAAATCCGGCATTGTTAACAAGAGTGACAATGGCGTAATTGCTGAAGTATCCACTTCTGGCAAAACGATCAAACTTGTCAATGCAGCGGGTGCTACAGAACAGTTTGCATACAATGACAATCTGCTTATCACATATCAAAACCGTATCATGTCAGTGGCTGATCTCAAAGCCGGCAGTGCCGTGAAATACACCGTAAAGGACAGCGTTTTGCAAACTATTACATTGTCTCAAGGTGTGGAGCAATCTGTGCGCGGAACATTGGTTGAGATCGGTGGTAACCAGTCCACGTTAACGTTCAAACGTGAAGGGGGTTCCCTTGAGGCGAAACTGCTGACTGAAAAGCCGGAAGTTATTATCAATGGCATTCAGGATGCAACGCTGAATGATCTCATCACGGATGCAACGAACGGGGATCAGGTGGAGTTGACATTGAACTCTGACGACCAGGTAACGCGTATTCAGGTGATTGGACGTCAAATGGAACCTATGAACGGAGTAACGGTTGTATCTTACAACAGCAAAACAAAGGTACTTACCGTGTTGGACAACAACAAAAAACCGTTTGTATTTACATTGGATGAGAAAACCAAACTGGATTACAATACGACCAAACCTACACTCGCTGGTCTGGAGTCGATTTTAAATGATGGTCGCAAATTGGATCTGACCTATGTGGGAACACGTGCGTTGTCCGTTAAAGTGATTTACAAGTATGAAGGTACGATCAGCAACATTGACACAACGGGCAGAAAAATCAGTGTGTTGTCTGGTAATCAGACGATTACAGTGCCTTATACTACAGCACCTACGGTTGAGATCTATAACAAATCGGGCGCAAGTCTGGGAGATTTGAAGATTGGTGACAAAGTGACCGTAACGCTTGGAGCAAATCAGGATGTAGTGCAGAAGGTTGCACTGAACACTGTGGCTCAATTCGAAGTGGTTGCCTTGGAAGCAAATAGTCGTATTCGAGTAAAATCCGATCTGTTGACAAGTCAGTTCTACGTGGATCAAGCGGTACTGACAGGAGAGAGTGGTCAGACGATCACGCCTTCACAACTGACAGCAGGCAACCTGATCAATGTAACGTTTGAAGGAGCTACGCCAAAAGCGGTTCAAGTCGTGAAGCGTACGCTGGCTGAAGTTACAGCGGTGGATGCTTCATCTGTAACGCTCAAACAGTTTAACGGCCAGACTGAAACCGTGCCTGTTAGCGGTTCTGTTAAAGTCGTAAAATCTGGCTCCACATTAACTTCATTGACTAGTCTTACGGTCGGAGATCGTGTGGAAATGACAAAAGATACGGATAATTCCACACGCTTCAGAGTACTAACTGTTATGAGCAAACAATTCTGGTCTTATGATGGCGTGGGTAACCAGATTTTGGTTAAACGGGAAACGACAGCAGATACAAACTATCGTTTTGCACTCGGATCAAGTGTATTTGTTCACCAGGGTGACAATACTTTAAGCGTGCAATCTCTCAGAGATAATGATAATATTGTATTGTATCTCCTGAACAATGTTATTCTGGAGATTCAAAAACAGTAATCGTTTCTTTTCGAGGATCAAAAGAATGACCGTCTTGATACGGGATCTTTCCCGCATCAAGACGTTTTTTTTGCAAGCTTTTTGAGGTCCCCGCAAAGTACTCGGATGAAGCTTCGAAGTAAGGCTCCGCAGAGTGGAGTCATTTTGTGGGAGGTAGCTCTTCATGAATGCAGCGACGGTTAGACATATACTCGAAACTATGGAAGCAATGTTTCCTGATGCACATTGCGAATTAAATCACAGCAATGCATTTGAATTGACGGTAGCTGTCCTTTTGTCTGCCCAGTGCACCGATGAAACGGTGAACAAGGTAACTGCAGATTTGTTCCAAAAGTACAGAAGCCCAGCAGATTATCTGGCAGTTCCTCTCGAAGAGTTGGAACAGGATATTCGGCGAATCGGTTTGTACCGGAACAAGGCCAAGCATATTCAGAACATGTGCCGAATTTTAATAGAGCAGTATGGCGGTGATGTACCGCAGGAACATGATCAGCTTGTGACGCTACCAGGTGTCGGGCGGAAAACCGCGAATGTAGTTGTTTCCAATGCGTTTGGAGTACCGGCAATTGCGGTAGATACTCATGTTGAACGTGTATCCAAGCGGCTGGCGCTTGCAGGTTGGGATGACTCCGTACTTGAAGTCGAAAAGAAACTAATGAAGCGCGTACCCCGGGACGAGTGGACTTTAACTCACCACCGGTTTATATTTTTTGGACGCTACCATTGCAAGGCACAGAACCCTGCGTGTCATATCTGTCCATTGCTGGACATATGCAGGGAAGGGAAAAAACGTATGAAAACGTCCCAAATCAGGAAAGATAAGGAACGTGTCACCACCCGAAAACGAAAAATAAATTAATGAGCAGAAAAGGATGAATAATCATGAAATGCATTTCCGTGTACACTGACAATTTTGAGGCCTTCTCCGATATCTTTGAACAAATCGTTGAACAGGAAATGGCTGAAAATGAAGAAAAAGAAGTAGAAGGCATCACAGTAAGCCACTCTGGCGACGTACCTGAACATTATCTGGAGCGTATGTCCGTTAAACCAGAAGTTGTTGTTATGAGAGACAAAGGCAGAGACATTACAATTCTGCAACATGGACAAGTATTTGAAATCTTGCTGCCTTCCATGGAGAACGCAGTTTCATAAGAAGTGATTACACTATTGGTTCTGTTGTATTAATGTCATGATGATCGTTGTGGTTAAGATGATCGCATCGCATTCATGCAACAGACACTTGGCGTAAGCATTTGCTAAATACCGAGTATAAAACGTATTACAGATAAAACCGACTTGTTCGGTTTTATTTTTTTTAGATTATAGGACTTATACGTTCATTTATGTATATTTAATTCCAATCGTTCAAATTCAAACTTGATAATGTTAAAATAAATGTTGTAAAAGAGATAGACGTCGAAACGGATGTCAAATTAGAGGAGCCAGGGGGAAGGCCAGTCATGTCCAGAACAGATTACCCAAAAGAAATGGCCAAACCTCTGCTTCCGCTGCGTGAAGCGATGGAGCAGACAGGGGACCATACGGCTGTACAGGCTATAACGGATTTAATCAGCAAGGCGGAAATGAAACATCTGACGATTGCGTTCTGTGGTCATTTCTCTGCAGGCAAATCGAGTCTCATCAACAGTTTATGCGGTAAGCGGGTGCTGCCTTCAAGTCCCGTGCCAACAAGTGCGAATGTGGTATCCATACGTAATGGTAAGCCAAGAGCGCTTATTTATACTACTCCAAACGTAAGCGCTGACAATGGAGCAGGGACACTTGAAGTTTCTCCAGAGGAATTGGAGGCGTATTGCAAAAATGGTGGAGCTTACAGCTCGATTGAGGTATGGGATGATATTCCTCTGCTGAAAGATGATGCTGTCCTGCTGGATACACCAGGTGTGGATTCAACAGATCGCGGACATAGTCTCGCAACCCACTCAGCGCTTCATCTGGCCGATGTGGTCTTCTATGTCATGGATTATAATCATGTCCAGTCCGAGACAAACCTTTCATTTGCCAAGAGTCTGTCGGATTGGGGCAAACCGCTGTTTTTGATCGTGAACCAGATCGACAAGCATCGGGAGCGTGAGCTCTCTTTTGACCAATATACCGAAGGTGTCGAAGCTATATTTGCGGCCTGGGAAGTCAGATATGACGGACTGTTGTTTACTTCCCTCCGCGACAAGCAGCATCGCTACAACCAGTGGGATGTGCTTCCGGAACTCATTGGACACATGATGCAAGAGAAGGAAGCGTTAATTACGCACAGTTTGGCAAGTTCGGCCAGTCATGTAACGGAGCAACATCTGACGAGAGAAGCGGAGAAACGTGAAGACGAAGAGAATTCCCTGCTGGATGAGATTGGTGGCAAGGAAGGAATTGAACGTTTGGAACGAGAGTTGGAGCTTCTTGATCAACAAGCAGCAGACATTCGTACCGGGCCTTCGCGAGTGCGCGAGAAATTCCGGGCAGAGCTGGAACCTCTTCTGGCAAATGCAAATCTTACACCTGCGGATATTCGTGCGTCGGCTGCCGCCTATTTGGAGAGCTGCAAACCAGGTTTCAGGGTAGGCTTATTGTTCTCTGGTGGCAAAACCGAGCAGGAGAAACAACGCCGTGCTTCTGAGCTGGTCAGACTGTTACAGGATCAGGCTTCCGGACAAGTTGAGGTACATATTCGTACGATGCTTAGACAGCTCGGTGAATCCCATCAGCTATGGGGAGCGGAGTGGGAGCAGGCGCTTAATACGGAGCTGCCTGCTGTAGATGAAGCACTATTGGAGATGAAACGCAGTGCCAGTGCAGAGGTATCTCCAGAGTATGTGATTCAGTTCAGTAAAGATGTGCGGGGCGAGATTGAGGCCCGCTATCGCAGGTCGGCCATGATGCTGGCCGACCGCATGCTGGAAGCGCTGGCAGCGCGAGGCGAAGCCGCGCTTCAGGCGTTGGACGCCAGCCGCGCAGCGCTGCTGGCGCAATCCGCGGCGGCGGCGCGCTACACGGCGCTCCAGCGCAGCGCCGCCGCAGAGGCAGCAGGGCTGCGCAGCCTGCTGCCCCATGCGGGCCCCCTCCCCTCCGGACTATTGCCGGAGGTGAAGGGCCCGCACGTGCCCGCGGTGCCAGAACCGGGCGAAGCTCCCGGTTCGCATGCGGGCACGTCAACGTCTGTGGCTGCGCAGCCACAGACGCCAGAGGCACCGCCAGCGCAGCGCGCAGCCGCAGCGGCGGTGCCTGGGCCATCGGCGGGGGGGGGGGG
>NZ_ASPU01000010.1:0-119535 GCF_000517905.1 Paenibacillus sp. FSL H7-689 | reverse complement strand
GGAGTAACGGGAGCAACGGGAGCGACCGGAGCCACAGGGGTTACAGGTGCAACAGGCGTAACCGGAACAACCGGGACGGCTGGTGTAACGGGAGCAACGGGAGCGACCGGAGTCACTGGGGCTACAGGTGCGACAGGCGTAACCGGAACAACCGGGACAGCCGGAGTAACGGGAGCAACGGGAACGACCGGAGTCACTGGGGCTACAGGTGCGACAGGTGCGACGGGAACAACCGGGACGGCTGGTGTAACGGGAGCAACGGGAGCGACCGGAGTCACTGGGGCTACAGGAGCTACTGGATCGACAGCAGCTTCTGCCCCTGCGGATTCTTCCTTGTTTGCTGATAGCCAGACCACGGCGTTGGGTCTTTCATTAGTAGCTGAAACGACGATTCAGACACTTAATGTACCTGTAGTAGCAGGTCAACGCGTGAAAATCGATAATAGTACACAAGTAGCAATAGTTGTAGGGTCTAACTGGAGTATTGCGTATAACATTAATCTGAGACGTAACGGAGTGTTAATTAATCAATTGCAGCTCTCACGAACCGGTAATGCTTCGGGAACGTTGAGGTTTCTTTCCTCCAACACTTACGTGGATACATCCCCGACTACAACGACTAATGCATACACGATAAGTATCCAATTTACGACAACTAGCAACGTCACGAGTGCCTCAGCGGAAGTGAGAAATGTGAATGCTATTCGTTTCAGTTAAAATAGACATCGAACTTATGATAATTACACGTTACTTTTGTTGACATATATGATATTGTACATTACTCTATGGGTATACTTGATAAAAAATTTAGAAATATACCAATTCGAATCGAATTAAGATAATACAGCGGATGATAACGAGCGGGAGAGACCTGAGTTAGCCGAGCAATATGGCTAGTGTTCAGGCACCGAAGGAGCAAGCTGCTGCGCACCCGGCGCAGTGGTTAATCTCTCAGGTAAATGTACCATCGTTGGACGCAACTCTGGAGAGTGCGCGAATTGCGCCACCCAAGGGGTATATGATCAGTCAGACCGGTGAACTTGTCTGTAATCGCAGGCAATGCACCTTGTCGTGAGACACTGCTGATCGTGAAACTCTCAGGTATCGAGGACAGAGAGAGGGCCTGGGGCCTTCTTCTGTCCTTTTTTGATGTCATCATATCCAAAATAAGGGACATTGTGGATGGAACTCCGGGATCGAAATGACGAATACATTTTACAAATATGAATCATGATTAATAATGGAGGGTTACAAGGTGCGATTTAAAGATGTTTTCTCAATTATTGGTCCGTCGATGACGGGGCCTTCAAGTTCACATACAGCTGGTGCGGCAAGGTTAGGAAGAATTGCTCGTCAGTGGCTAGGATGTACGCCAGATCGTGCCCGGCTGACCCTGTACGGTTCATTTGCAGATACGTATCAGGGGCACGGAACAGATCTGGCACTGATCGGCGGTCTGCTGGATTATGTCACAGACGATCCGCGTATCCCGGATGCAGAGCAATACGCAGAGGAAGCGGGCATGGAGGTTGAGTTTTATACAAGTGGCCTGCCTGCTCCTCATCCAAATACGGTCAAAATTGAGTTGTGGCATGGAGAACGTGCCTGCTCCTTAATCGGTGCATCCATTGGTGGTGGAAGCGTATCCGTGCATTCGATGAATGATTTTCGTGTTCAGATTAGTGGTGAGTTTCCAACACTCGTTCTGCGACATGCGGACAAAGCAGGGGTGCTTGCATCGGTAACGTCCACGATCAGTTCATCCGGGGTTAACATCGGGTATATGCAGGTGGACCGGAAAGCCCGTGATGGCGAAGCACTTACCGCGATGGAAATGGATGGTGTGCCTAATCCTGATATGCTCAAGCGTCTAAAAGAGCTGGACCATGTGCTGGACATTCGTGTTATCGATTTGAAGAGAGGAGTTGATTCGGATGCGGTTTAAACATTTGCACGAGCTGAATACGATCTGTACAGCAGAATCCAAAACCATTGCTCAGCTGATGATCGAGGAGCAGGTTCAGGAGACCAATACACCGGAAGCGGATGTTGTGAAGCAGATGTCTGAATATTATCAGGTGATGAAGGAAGCGGTACGAAAAGGGCTAACGGAAGATACGACATCACGCAGTGGATTAACAGGTGGAGACGGCAAAAAAATGGCTGAGTACATTCGCAAGGGCGAGACTTGCTCGGGAGATGCTTCCGCACTTGCCATGGCGTATGCCCTGTGTGTATCTGAAGTGAATGCCTCCATGGGTCGGATCGTGGCAACACCAACAGCTGGTTCCTGCGGCATCATCCCCGGTGTTTTTATTAGCTCACAGGAGCGATTTGGCTGGACGGACGAACATTTGGTGAACGGGTTGTTCTGTGCGGGAGCGATTGGTTATGTTATCGCGAACAATTCATTTATCTCCGGAGCCGAGGGTGGCTGTCAGGCGGAAGTGGGTTCCGCTATCGGCATGGCTGCGGGTGCCATGGTTGAACTGCGTGGAGGTACACCGGAACAGGTCGTTCATGCCGTTGGTTTGGCGTTAAAAAATACACTGGGCCTTATCTGCGATCCGGTCGCAGGCCTTGTTGAAATCCCGTGCATCGTCCGTAATGGACTGGGTGCAGTTACGGCGCTGGCTGCGGCTGACATGGCCCTGGCCGGAGTGCGTAGTGCCATTCCGTCAGACGAAGTCATCGATGTCATGCTGGAAGTAGGCAGTGCGATGCCGAGCCGTCACCGGGAGACAGCCCAAGGTGGACTGGCCCAGACACCTACCGGCCGCAAAATGATGCAGAAGTTGGCTAAACCAAAGGCAAAGCGTGCCGAGCCTGAGGCTGAGTCCCCTGCTGAAAATGACGTAGAAACTAAGGCATAAATCGGATTGATATGAAAAGCCGGTACAAATCTTCCTGGTGAAGAGATGTATCGGCTTTTTTTGTCTTTTTCCAACGAAGAAAAACAAAAAAACATTGACGATCTATATATCGATTAGATATATTAACAACTGTCATATATCAATAAGATATATAAAAGAGCGAAACAAAACTAAAGGAGATGGATAGAATGAAAGGTATTTTCCAGACGAGTCTACTGTTTTTGAAAAACGGAGCCACCATTGTAGGTTTAATTACGGCTGTGCTGTTTCAGGTTTTTTTTAACATCATCTGGCTTAGCGGATACGACCAGGTTAACGAAAGAATGACTCAATTGGCTGTCACCATCGTGAATGAAGATGGGGTAGCGGCTGAACCAGTGGCTAAGTCTTTGGCGGCAGGTCTGAATTTCGAGATCAAACCATCTGAATCGATGCAAGAAGCACGACAGATGTTAACGGATCGGAATGTGTACATGATTATTGAGATTCCATCAGGTTTCATGCAACAGGCAGAAGACTTGTCAAAACTGATGACAGTGAAGTATGTGATGAACGAATCAAACGTGGCTACCGTGAAAAGTGTGATGCAGAACGTAGCCGCACAAGTTACAGCGACGTTGAACCGTGAAGTACAAGAGAATGGCATTCGCGGAGTGCTGAATCAGTCCGGTATGACTGCTGATCAGTCCGATGCGCTGGCGCTTGGGTTGTCTTCACGCGTGGAGGCAGAAGTGGAGCGACTGAATCCTGTTGATAATTTTTCTTTTTCCATGGTACCGATGTTGATTGTAACGGCTACGTTTACTGGAGCGATGTTGCTTGGCATGAATCTGCAGAAAGTATCTGGTGAACTGAGTAACAGGGCAGGGAAATGGGAGCGTTTCTGGGCGCGCAACATCGTTAATGTTGGTGCTGCATTTATTGTCTCGCTCGTTGGGTCGGGGATGATGCACGTTATGGGGGTATCGTCAGCAGATGGTTGGTTCATGTTATGGCTTTTCCAGTTGCTGGTCACCATATCTTTTATACTCATGGCTCAGTTGAGCTTGTTGTTGCTTGGCAATGCTGGGGCTTGGTTAAACAGTGCGCTGTTGCCTCTGCTGATGTTGTCCTCGGGCTCAACGATTCCACGCGATGTAATGTCTGAGTTCTACCAAGGGATCGGTCATTATCTGCCGGCGACCTATGCGGTAGAAGGCATGACGAACCTTGTGCTTGGGGGCAACGGGATTGGCAGGGATGTATTGTTCCTTGCAGTAATAGGGGGAGCAACGTTGACTCTGGGTGCCCTTAGCATCTGGATCAGACGCTCCGGCCCGGTACGTTCTGAAGCTCATAAGGAGGACCAGACTGCTGCTGTGCCTGTTGCTCTGAAAGCAACCGTTTCGTCATCTGAACATTGAACAAGGGGTACTGATTGTGATACGTTAAGGGGAATGGAAAGGAGCGGTACACCGATGAACACGCAGCATGTCATCCTCGGAATACTGCACAATCAGCCAAGTTCCGGATACGAGATCAAGCAGTACTTTGAACAATATTTTTCATTTTTCTTTGATGCCAGCTTTGGCACCATATATCCTACACTTGCGAAGATGGAAAAGTCAGGATTGCTGACTAAGGAATCGGTTAAGCAGGAAGGGAAACCTGATAAGAACGTGTATTCATTGACCCCTGAAGGAGCAGCGCAATTTCACGCCTATTTAATGAGTCCTTTGGAAGCTGAGGTATTTCGTTCTGATTTTCTGATGCGGTTGTATTTCGGAGAGTTGGCGGATGAAGATACCGTAACGGGTTGGATATCCAGCCAGTTGAAGCGAAAGGAAATGTTATACGCTGAACTTCAGCGCCAGATGGAAGAATTCGGCGAACGTATTTCGCCTGCACAGCGTCTGTGTCTGCAAGTGGGGCTTGTACAATATGAGGCCACCATCCAGTTGCTCAAGGAACAGCTGGTTCAGCCAGAGTAATCCATGGTCATAATGAATTACGTCAAAATCAAATAGGCACTCATCAGATCCGGAACAGGTCTGTGAGCGCCTATTTGGTTTTTTATATTCCGATGAAGTGGACCCATGTCCGGTCTTGTATAAAAGCAAATATAGCTTGGTGTTTATGTGAGACTAGTACTCAGTACAGCATATCCATACGCGGGCAGTTCAATGGCGAGTACGCCATCTTCCTTGGCGGTGCGATGGTTTCCGCCGAATAACTCGGTCCATTCCTCGTCACCGGCCTCAAGCTCGACAATAGCTGTCTCTTCTGATCGATTGAACAGAACCAGAATGCGTTCCTCCTCATTTTGTCGCTCAAATACCAGTTGGCTGCCATCGGGACGAGCCTGTAAGAAACGAACGGTGCCTTCTGCACGCAGGGCAGGATGCGCATGACGCAGGGAGATTAGTTTCTGATAAAAGTTAAACAGCTCTCGGTCTTGCTTCGCTTCATCCCATTCCATGCATTTACGGCAACCCGGATCATGTTCGCCGTCCATGCCAATCTCGTCTCCGTAATAGATGCACGGCGCGCCCATATAACTGAACTGGAATAACGCAGCCAGCTTCATCTTGCGCTGGTCGCCTTCACACAGCGTGAGCAGCCGCGGGGTATCGTGGCTGTCCAGCAAGTTAAACGCCACTTCGCTGGCCTGAAGCGGATAACGGGATAACTGTCGCCCGATGGAGTTTGCGAACTGTTCGGCGTGCATCGTATTTTTCACAAAGAAAGCATTCACGGCATCGGTAAACGGATAGTTCATGGACGCGTCGAACTGGTCGCCTTGCAGCCAGGAAGAAGACTCGTTCCATACTTCGCCCAGAATATAGGCATCCGGATTAGCCGCTTTGACTACACGGCGGAAATCACGCCAGAATGCATCATCCACTTCGTCTGCCACATCCAGCCGCCATCCGTCCGCGCCCACTTCCTTAATCCAGTACTCGGCAACCTCCAGCAGATAAGCCTTAACCTCGGAATTCTCCGTATTCAGCTTTGGCATATGCGCTTCGAATCCGAAGGTCTCATACGTTGGAATGCCGTCCTTCACGTCCAGCGGGTATTCGTGTACATGGAACCAGTCCTTGTATTTGGATTGTTCTCCGTTCTTCTGCACATCTACAAACGGCGCAAATGTCTTCCCGGAATGGTTGAACACAGCATCCAGAAGTACGCGAATTCCACGTGCGTGGCACAGCTCCACCAGTCGTTTCACGGTATCTGCGTCACCAAAGTGCCGGTCTACCCGCAGGTAGTCTTCTGTATCATATTTATGATTGGTAGTGGCTTCAAAGATGGGTGTGAAGTAGATCGCATTAATGCCAAGATCGCTGATGTAATCCAGATGGTCGATCACGCCCTGAAGGTCACCGCCGAAGAAATTGAAAGGTGTCGGCTCACCACCCCACGGCTCTACCTTTTCCGGACTAATATCCGGGTTGCCGTTGGCGAATCGTTCAGGGAAAATCTGATAAAACACCGCGTCCTTAACCCATGCAGGGGGTGTGAATACAGCTCCGGCATGAATATAAGGGAACTGGAACATACGGCCCGGGTCGTCTGGTTCTTTTTCCTGGAAGTCCGTCTCGGTCATCCAGATCTGTTCGTCTCCGTTTTTGAGCAGAAAAGAGTACTTCAGTCGGTGGTAGGGAGGTTTCACCTCACCCTCGTAATAATCGAACATGGAGTCAGAGGTAAACTTGGTTAAGGGAACCAGCGCTTTGGTTGCATCCCACGCATATTTATCCCCGGTCAGGGCATGTACCTCGGTCAGATCATTCTTTTTGGCACGCAGGCGCAGATGGATTGTATCTTGGTCATAGGCATAGGCCCAGTTTCGTTTCGGTTGATGATAGATGGCTTCCAGCAGCATAATGAAATTCCTCCCGTCAGGTGTAGAACTTGTATGTACTTGGTAGACTTGATTAATATGACATTCCCCACGTTAATGGATAAGCTATAATTAGCATGTGTGGTAACGTAAAGGCTTGAACATTGTTTCAATAAGACATGAATTCATATGTTATAGACAGCTTTTACATGATGATGCTCAGATATATCATTAACCCAATGGGGGCAGAAAGGAAACGAATATTCGGATGAAAACCAAACTGTTATATATTGAAGATGATACGGAAATTGCGACTTGGGTCAGAGCCGATCTGGAGGAGCGCGGTTATGAGGTGGTATGGCTCGGCAGTGGTGAAGGTGCAGCGGAGGCTGCTGTCGGTTGTTCACTCATTATTCTTGATGTCATGCTGCCTGGGCTGGATGGATTTACGGTGGGCCAGCGACTGAAAAAAGAACATCCCGCCGTGCCCATTGTCATGCTCTCGGCCAGAACGTCCATTGACGATAAGTTGCACGGTCTTGATTTTGCCGATGACTATGTGACCAAACCATTTCACCCCGATGAACTGGCTGCCCGGATTGAAGTACAACTGCGTAAGGCAGGAACAGCGGTCTCATCGGATACAGCCCTGAAGCTGGATCATCTCTCCATCTATGAGAAGGACAACCGGATCGTCAATGAGGAGACGGGAGATGAGATTATTTTATCGGGAAAACAGTTCCACATCTTCGCCTACCTGCTACGACATATGGGCATGATTCGAACCAAAGAGCAGATCTATGAAGCCGTCTGGAACGAGCCCTATCTGGATGGGGACAAAACTTTAATGGTACATATTCGACATCTGCGCGAAAAGCTGGAGCTTGATCCGGCCAATCCAGTAGTTATTCAGACAGTCCGTGGTGTGGGATATCGTGTGAAGAAGCCATGATTCGGTGGTTCAGAGAACGGAAGATCATGAAGGGAGAACGGAAGGGAGAACGAAGCATGGAGCAAAAGCAATCCGGGCGGCGTAAGCTTCGCTTTGGGCGGTCCTTGATGTCCAGATACATCATCCTGATCTTGGCGGCTGTATTATTTGTCCCCGTCATTCTTCCGATCATGTCCATCATATATGTTGTTGTAGTGAATAACACGAATATGAATCAAGCGGCACCTTATGGTGACGTTACCCAGATCAGTAATTTCTGGTCGCTTGAAGCGGAGAACCTGGATGGTGCTTCGGATGAAGAGATTAAGGCCCGGTTGGAGCAATTACATGGCTCGTATCCCAAATCTTCCATGTATCGTGTGAAAGCGAGCGGTGAGACCCTCTTTATTCTCGGTAGTGAAGATGTAACGCTTCTGAAATCCACGTCGCCGGATGGCAGGACAGACACGACATTGAGATGGTCACTGGATTCCGGGCAAACGGCAGAGACCCGAATTCCAGCCGAATGGAATGCGAACAATACCGTGCAATTCATGAAAGAAGCTTCCTTTCGCGATCCGTTGACCGTAGTTTCATATATTGGCGGGGGTGAAAAGGACAGAGGACAGGGCTTCATGATCATTGAAGTGCCGAGATCACTTCTGCAAATGAATCACAGTAACGGGCTGCTGGAACTTTTGTATCTCGGCATTGTAATGACCATCATCTTTCTGAGCTTCATCATGATGTCGATCCTCTTCTTCGCACGCATTCGCAAACGACTTATTCGTTTGCAGACAGCCATGATGACCACAGGCAAGGAAGGCCTCCCGCTTCCGGTAGATATCCGCCAGTCAGACGAGATCGGTCAACTGGAAGAAGCCTTCAATCAGATGGTGCATCAACTGTCCGACAGCCGTCACCGTGAACGCGAGGAGGAACAATTGCGCAAACGTCTCATTGCGGGGCTTTCCCACGATCTGCGTACCCCGCTAACGGTGATTCGTGGACATATGCATGCCTTGCACAAGGAAGAGCTGAGTGAGCAAGGTGACCGTTCATTACATCGCATGGAAGCAAAGATGGAGGACCTCGGCGGGCTCATTGACAACATGTTATCCTACAATTTGCTCACGAGTGGAAAATATACACTGAAGCTGGAAGAGAAAGATATACTGCGGATCGTCAGGGAAACGGCGGCCGCCTGGTACCCGGTCTGGGAGAAAGAGCAATTCGATATTGATATTGACCTGCCAGAGGAACCGTTGATTTGGCATATGGATGAACAGGGCATGCGCCGTATTCTTGATAATTTGTTCCAAAACGTGATCCGTCATGCCGCCAACGGGAAATATATTGGTATATCTACTCAGGAGATTCAGGGTGAGACGGCCATCGTTATTCAGGATCGGGGTCCGGGAATGCAACCGAATTCCGACACAAAAGGCACAGGTCTAGGCTTATCCATTGTAGACCTGTTGATTCGTGAGATGGGTCTGCGCAAGCGGGTAGACAGTTCCGATACGGGTGTCCAGACATATATCTACAGTGGTAAGGGAAACAGGGAAACAACAAACAGCTGAAATAGCTTTTTTAAACTAAACTTAAACTAGAGACTACTTTGGCTTTAACCTTGGAAGGTTACGATAGTTCCGAGGTGATCATACAGTGAGTGAAAATATTATTCAAACAGCGAATTTATGGAAAACATACCGGGACCGTGCAGCGGTCCGTGAACTTGATCTGCATATTAAAAAGGGAGATATCTACGGCTTCCTCGGTCCCAACGGCGCCGGCAAAACAACAACGATTCGCATGCTTCTCGGCTTGATTAAACCAACCAAAGGCGTGATCCGTGTCTTCGACAAGGACATCCGCAAGGATCGCATGGATATTTTGCGCCGTGTGGGCTCCTTGGTCGAATACCCGTCCTATTACGGACATCTGAACGCAGTAGAGAATCTGGAAACTTTGCGCCGCATCATCAATGTACCAAAATCCAGAATTGCTGAAGTGCTGTCCATTGTAGATCTGACCAAGGATGCCAAACGTTCAGTAAAGGGGTATTCCCTTGGGATGAAGCAACGTCTGGGTATTGCCAGCGCTTTGCTGGGTGAACCAGAGCTGCTGATTCTGGACGAACCAACGAATGGGCTTGATCCTGCCGGTATTCAGGAGATTCGGGAACTGATCAAACGCATGCCTCTGGAACACGGCATTACCGTTCTGGTTTCCAGCCACTTGCTGAGTGAAGTCGAACAGATGGCAAGTCGCGTTGGTATTATCCGTGAAGGCAAGATGGTGCTTCAGGATACTATCGCAAGTCTGCATAGTCAGACGGGTAGTTCTATCCGGTTAACGGTTTCCGAGCCGGAAGAGGCTATGAAGCTGGCAAAAGAACAGGGACAATTTGGTCATCAACAAGGTGCTGCATTAACGTTCCCTTATATGGATAACAGTTCAGTGGCACTGCTTGTGCGCCGATTAATTGAACAGGATCATGATGTGTATCGTGTAGAGGAACAGCGTCAGTCGCTGGAAGATCTGTTCATGCGGGTCATTGGCGAGGGGGCTTCCATATGACCGGGCGTGCATTATCGTCAGACTGGCTCAAGATTCGGGGGAAAGGGATCTGGTTTCTTGTCTTTCTGGCCCCTCTTGGATTGACAGCTATGCAGGCGCTTAATTTTGGCTTACGGTTGGACTATCTGAAAGAGCAATATGCAGATAACCTGTGGGGCGGATTGCTCGGCAATGTGGTTGTCTTTGTGCCCTTGTCTCTGATGCTGGGAGCAACCATTCTCAGCTCCATGATCGCTAATGTTGAGCATGAACAGGGATCGTGGAAACAGTTGCTCGCGATGCCCATTCCCAGACCAGCCGTGTATTTAGCCAAGTTCCTGCTTGCTTGTGTGCTGCTGGTGATCTCCTGCCTGCTGCTAACCGCAGGAATTGTGGGTCTGGGTCTGATCCTCGGATTCCATGCCAGCGAAATACCTTGGACACATGCGATCAAGCTGGGGCTATTGCCTTTGGCTGGTGCACTTCCGGTGTTGTCACTGGAGTTGTGGCTCACGATGGTTAACAAAAATCAGGCGCTTCCCGTCACCCTGGGCATCGTTCTCGCGATAACGGGTATGTTCTCACTCAGTATCTCACCAATCTTTCCGCTCGCATGGGCACAGATGGCCTGGAATGGGCCTAATCCATACCTGTATGCAGGCATGGGGGCAGGTCTAGGGTTATTAATCCTGTTGCTGGGTATGGTGCATTTTAGCCGGAAGGATGTGGCCTGATATGAGCTTTGCGACAACGTACTTCCGAATCTTGTCCGCTGAACGATTGAAAATGAGCAAATCGCCCATATGGCTCCTGATTCTTCTGAGTCCACTCATTGCGTTGCTCATCGGACTGTTGTCCACGCCATCGGGGAATTGGCAAGTATTGATGACCACGATGGTTTTCCTGCACGGATTGTTATTGTTACCGATGCTGACTGGTGTGTTTACGTCCTTTGTCTGCCGTTTTGAACATGCAGGTGGAGGGTGGAAGCAGATGCTGGTTTTGCCGCTCACACGTTCAGGTGTATATGCAGGTAAACTGACGATTGTACTCATGCTTCTGGCGGGTACGCAAGCATTATTGCTGATGTCCATTCTGCTGGCAGGCATGTTTCACGGTATTACGATGCCAGTACCTTGGGGATTCTTGGTAGGCAAACTGCTGCTTGGATTGCTGGCCTGTGTACCCTTGGCTGCCCTGCAGATGTTCGTTTCATTGGTGTGGAGCAGCTTTGCCGCACCGCTCGCACTGAATTTTGCACTGACCATACCGAATATTCTCATTGTAAACTCGGCGACATTTGGGCCGTATTATCCATGGGCACAACCAATGATTCTGATGACACCCGTGGACGGTGCAGGTTTCGGAGCCTACAATGTTCCACTGGTCACAATGCTGGCGGTTGTTGGAGGCAGTGCTGTTATTTTCATTGGAATCGGCATGATGTATTTTGCAAAAAAAGAAATCTGAATAATCTGTTACACCCTTGGTTATCGTAGATCCAAATCCTCTTTAAGCAAAACATGCAAGCTCTATTGTATGTAGGCTTCAGGAGGATTTTTTCTAATGTCTGACCCACCCATCATGAATAGTCAGCTCGCTAACGAATCTGAGGAGTCTTAATCAGGGATTTGAAGTGATCTCAGAGCTCTAAGGAACCTGAGACATGTTATATCCAATGAAACAACCGTTTGCAGTGTTTATGACAGGAGATTATGGGGATTAACGTGTCTGATGTTCCTTAAAATTTAAAAAGGGCATATGTACGCCAAATAAGATGTCCTGAGTTCTTTAGAAAATCGTTTAGCCATTCGTCAGAATCGGCTGACTTGGAATTGAATTTCAAGCTTATTAGAGGCTTACATTGATCCTTGTATAACTTGTCTTTCCTTGAAGACGTCTCCTGAGTAATATTAAAAATCCAAGTATTACCTCACACATCATGTGAATTGAATCATAGATTGCAAGCAAAATGAGACGAGAATCTGGTAAAATAAAAAAAGCTGTTTCTAGGCAGGCTTACATGGTTATTCGAGGGTAGGCCCATTTCTGTAAGGGATAATTAATCCCTGCTGTTAGATGAAGATATTGGCTGAGAAAAGAGGGGTAAGCCTTGGATATTAATAAAACGGAAACCCTGAAGCGCATTATTTCTGAGGGAAGTTCTTACCAATCATTGTTTTTTAACCACCCGGATGCCATTTATGTGATGGACATCCATGGAAACTATATTGATGCTAATCCCTCGGTTGAGCGGATGTCAGGGTATACACTGGATGGCTTGATTCGTTTGAAACGGACTCAACTCTGTCCTCCGGACAGTGAAGATTCACGCAAAGAATATATTAAAGAGGTACTGGCTGGACGTTCAGTCAGTAATTCCATAACTTTTTATCATAAAGATGGTTCCCTGAAACAGGCAGAGATAACGTATGTGCCTATAACGGAGGGAAAAGAAGTTGTAGGAATCTATGGCATTGCCAAAGATGTTACCAATATCCTGGAAGTGCAACGTGAACTTAAGGAGGCACAGGAGAAATATCAGGTGCTGGCTGACCATGCACAAGATCTGATTACAACTTGTGCTACGGATGGCGAGTTGTTATACGTTTCCCCTTCCGTGTACACCTTACTGGGTTATAAGCCGGAGGAAGTCATAGGTAAGTCCTTCAAGGATTATTGTTATTCGGGAGATTATCCGGACCCTATGGATCTTTCCAAGATCGGCAATGGCTGCAAGATGCGTGTGTTGCACAAGAAGGGACATTATATCTGGATGGAGACATTGGCGAAACCTGTGGCTGGAGAGCGTGGCGAGAGTGTCCAGATTGTAAGCATCAGCAGGGATATCACCCAGCATAAGGATGCGGAAAGACGTCTTCGGGAAAGCCGTCAGCGATACAGATCGTTGTTCGAACATAACCCGGCAGCTGTGTATTCATTGAATCTGGAAGGTAAATACAGCGCAGTGAACAGCAAACTGGTGCAAATGTTGGATATTCCGCGCAATAAGCTTATTGGCCAATCTTTTTTATCCAATCTGGATAAATGCGAAGTGCAACATGGCAAACATTATTTTGACATGGTGAAGCAAGGCGAACCGCAATATTATGAGACCCGAGTCGTCAATTCAAGTGGTCGGAAGATTGAAGTATCTGTTACGAATGTGCCCATTATTGTGGATAAGGAAATGGTGGGCGTCTATGGGATCGTGTCCGATATTACCGAGCGCAAGGAATACACGGAACGGATTCAGGAGCTCAGCAAGCAACATGAGCTGATTCTCAACACGGTTACAGAAGGAATATTTGGTTTGGATGCGGATGGAATCACCATGTTTATGAATCCAGCAGCAGCTTCGATGTTCGGTTATGAGGCGAAAGAATTCATTGGCAAAAACTCACATCCCATCATCCATCACACCCGTGCAGACGGAAGTCATTTGCCACAAGAAGAATGCCCGATCCACATGACCGTGTTGGATGGACAGATACGTTCAATCAAGGAAGATGTGTTCTGGCGTAAAGATGGCAGCAGCTTTCTGGTGCAGTATCAGGTGACGCCGATTATTGAACAGGGACAGATTCAGGGCGCGGTGGTTGTATTTAATGATGTGACTGGCGAACGTGAAATTGTACGTGCCAAAGAGACAGCTGAGCTGGCAGCTCAGGCCAAGTCGGAATTTCTGTCGATGGTTAGCCATGAGATCCGGACACCGATGAACGGGATCGTGGGGATGACAGAATTGTTGATCGGTACCGATTTATCGGAAGAACAGCGTGAATATGCCGAGATTATTCGAGACAGCGGCGATGCTCTGCTGAACATCCTTAATGATATTTTGGACTTCAGTAAGCTGGAATCGGGGAAAATGGCACTGGCTTATGAACCATTTGCATTACGCAAGATGTTGGAACAGGTTGCCGAACTGTTTAAACCGCTTGCAGATGAGAAACATCTGGAGATCAGATATCGTCTCAATCCAAGCATTCCTGAGTTCATGGTCGGTGACGCCATACGTATCCGGCAGATTCTGGTGAACTTGGTTGGCAATGCGCTCAAGTTCACAGATCAGGGAAGCATTGAGGTTGCCGTGGATATTATCAAGGGTAGAAAGCCTGAAGACAGTGTTCTTGATTTTGCGGTGCAAGATACGGGAATTGGCATCCCGGCTGACAAGCTGGATCAGTTGTTTCAGTCCTTCTCTCAACTGCATCCGGTGATTAACCGGAAGTATGGTGGTACCGGACTGGGACTGGTCATCTCCAAGCGACTCGTGGAGATCATGGGAGGTAGTATCAGTGTCGAGAGCATAGAAGGGGAAGGCTCAACCTTCCGGTTTGCTGTTCCTGCGGCGAGTGTAGATGCTTCAGCAGAACAGACAGCAAGTCAGTTCCATCATGATCGCACACGTCAAAGTGATAAGGTGGCCATGCGTATTCTGGTGGCGGAGGATCATCCGGTGAACCGGAAGATTTTGCGAGAATATCTGGAGAAGCTCGGATACCACGCAGATGTATGTACTAATGGTGTGGAGGCAATTGATGCCATCTCTCAGAATGCTTATGATATTGTCCTGATGGATATTCATATGCCTGTGATGGATGGACTGAAGGCGACAGACCTGTTACACCGCCTAATTCCACAGGATCGCATACCTCCAATCATCGCAGTTACAAGCAATGCCAAACGTGAAGATAAGGAAGCTTGTCTGGAGATTGGTATGCGTGACTTTATTAGCAAACCGGTTATGCTGAGTGAGTTGAAGCGGGTGTTACAACAGTGGGGGCCAAGGGACGAACCTCAGCTTGCACCGAATTGAACAACTACTCAAATCAATTATGAAATTGATTCATCTGGCTGTGAAAAATAATAAACACAAACATGCCAATAAGACTCCTCACATGGAATGTTATTGGCATGTTTGTGTTGGCAGACTTTTGAAGTTGAACTGAAGCATACACAGTGGAGTTGTATACGAATGGCTTATACCAATGTCAGACGATTGATGTTACCTGATAGGATTTCACAGGAATTGTTGAATTTCTCACGTTCCGTTGCATCCAGATTCAATTCGATAATCTCTTGAATACCATTGCCACCGATGATTGCAGGAACACCGACGCATACGTTATGTTGCTCGTACTCTCCGTCCAGAATAGCCGATACGGCGATGATCTTGTGTTCGTCATTGAGGATGGAACGAGTGATATGCGCGAGGGCATTGCCGATTCCGAATTGGGTAGAACCTTTACGGGTAAAGATTTCCCAGCCGGCATCCTTTGTTTTGCGTGCAATATCCTCCAGATCCAGATGTTTGAAGCGCTCCTTGTGCTGATCCATGATATGCATAATCGGTTTGCCACCGATGGTCACATGCGACCAGGCCACGAACTGTGATTCTCCATGCTCCCCGAGAGCATAACCATGCACACTGCGTGGATCGATGGAGAAGACTTCAGACAGCAGTGTTTTGAGTCGTGAAGAATCAATGGACGTGCCTGTACCGATGACGTGTTCGCGCGGGAGGCCGGATAATTTCCATACCATATAAGTTACTATGTCAACCGGATTAGCAGCGACGACAAAAATCCCGTTAAATCCACTGTTCATGATCGGGACCACGATGTCTTTGGCAATCGACTCTGCTTCCTCCAGAATATCCAGCCGTGTTTGTCCTGGCTTGGGATTCGCCCCGGCAGTTAAGATAATCACATCCATATTGCCACAATCGGCGTACGTGCCTGCATATACCTTGGTGCGGTTATGTGTGAAGTCCATACAATGGGAAAAATCCAGTGCCTGTGCTACAGCACGGTCATACGTCCGGTCCACCATCATAATTTCCCTGCATATCGATTGATTAATCATGGAATACGCACAACTCGAACCGACAAGACCCGCCCCGATCACCGCTACTTTGCCTGATTTGCCTAACACTGCCGTTCAGCCCCCATTTAGATTGATATTTATCCATTACTAATGCGTCCTATGTTAAGTATAGTCCTTTATTTTATGCTGGAATCCACTTCTACGTTACATAAGATAACACATGGAAAAGCTGTGCAGCAATGATATCCGCTATCGCGGGAGCGTATTGGAGTAACGGAGTTAACAAAAATGACATGATTAATTCATAATCATACGATTTGACGGCGTTTGCACCAGTGTCATTCGACATGACAGCATTCATGCTTGTTGTCGGATTGGGGGTTATTTGTGCGGATCATATACCTGACAAAACTTCTTAGGAATCCGCAGAAACAGAACAAAACCGCCAAAGGGATCTGCCGAGAAGCTGACGAATACATACGGACAAGCAAAAGATAAGCATACTTGATCCATGAGACAGGTTGCCCCGATCCGATGACGGTTCCATAAAGGAACGCTGAAGCCATAATGTTTTTATCCAAGAATCAATTTCATAACTCACTAAAGGTATTATGAAATTGATTCCCAAAAGACTTCATTCCGGGAGGGAATTAATGATGATTGAAGAAGCAGGAGCAACGACGGAAACGGCCAAGAGCCTGGGCATAGGTGCCAGTACTCTTCGTAAATATGCGGCGGCATTGGAAGAACAGGGATATCGGTTCGAACGGTCCGCCAACAAATCCAGACTATTCAAGTCCGACGACATCGAGTGCATTGAACGCCTGATGACTGAACTCAGAGAGCATAATCTACCCCTGGCTGATGCAGTGGTGACTGTATTGGCTCCAGAAGTACCTGTAGCTGTAGTAGAAGTAGATGTCCCGGTGGTGGGAATTGAAGGTCTGTCAGAGACGGAATGTGCAGCGACAGTCATGTCATCTGTACTCCCTCAAGAACCTGAAATAATGGGTAATCTGAGATCCTATGAAGGTCTGGGGCAACTGGTAAGTGAGGTGACTTACGGTGCAGTGGAACAACAACAGGATGATCGGGTACAGCTGCTACAACAGCGGGTCGATGAACTGGAGCTGACCCTTCAGCATCTGGCTGATACACATATGGCTCTTCAGGAACAGATGGAAAAACAGCGTCTATGGATGAACGAGAAGCTGGAAGAGGAGCGGGATCGTGAACTCGTAACCAATCTGCGCAGTTTCCAGGGAAGAAAACGCAAACCCAAAGGAGTATCCCTGCGTATGTTGTTCGGGTTCCTGCCCAAGAAGCATAAGGAAGCTTGAGCAACAGGCATTTACCTATCGTGATTTTGCATTATGGGCCTGATATAATAAGCTCCATACAACATGAAGACTGGCAACGAACTGCTCAGTATAGATAAAGACTGAGTGGATCAGGAAGCTGGCGTGGGAGGATCTGTGGAGCTGCGACGAAGTTGGCAAAGATTGCTTGGACTATGGACGGATCGTCCTCGGCGGGAAGGCACGACCATTGCTGAGCGTTATACAATACAGGAATTGCTGGGTATGGGGAGTTATGGGCTGACATACCTGTGTACAGATGACCAGAACGGCAGGGAAGTGGCATTGAAGGAGTCCAAGCCTAGCAAGGGCAGACTCTCTGCGCACCTGTTGGAGCGGGAGGCGGACGTGATGAGACGTCTGCATCATCCAGCGATCCCTGATCTATTGGATGTGTTCACATCCGGGAGACGAAGTTATATCGTTACCGAGTATATTCGTGGACAGACGCTGGAAGATTGCATATTTGAGCAAGGTCTTCGATATACGGAGCGGGAATGTCTGGAATTGGCAGGTCAACTGCTGGCTCCGGTGGCTCATGTGCATGAGCAGGGATATATTCATGGAGATGTGCGGATTCCCAATGTCATTTTACGTGGAGGGACGGTGCATCTGATTGACTTTGGCCTGGCGAGACGCTTGGGGGAGCCGTTGTTGCCGGAGCTAAAGCGACGTATGCGTGAAGTCCCTGAGCCTGAAGATGAGCCGGCTACACCGGATCATGATTTGCAGGATATCGGCCACTTTCTTCTCTTTATGATGTATTCGGCTTATGAGCCAGAGAAGGGCCGTGAACCCGCCAGCTGGCAGGAGGAACTGAAGCTTACGCCGGAATTGCACCAGATGCTGGAGCGACTCCTTGGACTCCGTCCAGGTTATGAAGGCGGAGCGATGGAGTTACAGGCAGAAATTGAGAATGTGTTGCTGAAATTACAATGAATAAGCTTTATAGGCGGACCTATATTTGTTATCTGTGACCTCTTCGTATTATATCTGCAGGGGTTTTTTTCCTTTTTTTGCTGAAAATGCAAAACGTATCAAAACAGTGGGTTAAATGATATAATGGATAACAATTACACGTTGAAGGAGGCGATTCATCTTATGCTTAAAAAACTGGAAGGCGATCATGCCGAATTATTCAAAACATGGTTTCATAGCAAAAAAGACACCATTGTGGATATTGAAGGTAAGCATTATTTAATCAAGCCGCTGGAAAACGTGGTTCAGGAAGAAATAGAAAGTGATCTGGAACTCAAAACTCTAATTATGCAAGCCAAAAAAGATATTTCTTCGGGTAGGGTCTACTCTACAGATGATATAATTGACGCAATTGAAAAAGGGAATTTATAGATGTTGATCCAGTGGACACCTTCAGCAAGACAGGCTCTCGCTCAAATCAGAAGTGTTCGTTTCACTCAGGAAGAGACAAAGCTCTATAAGATTGAACTAGTTCGAAGAATTGAATTGAAGGTGGCTGTCATGGCGGAATCCATGCCAGCTCAGGAACCATCCTGGCAAGGGACGTACCGGATATTAGTTGATAAATTTAAAGTGTATTATTCGTTCTCTCTGAATAAGCGAATTTGCTATATTGAAGCATTAAGACATCAAAATCAGCAAAATTGATACATACTTATATAGAAACAATAAAGGGGTGTTCTGCTGGCCGTAAGTACGGCTGGCGAACACCCCTTTATTACATATTCATTTATTGTAGCGTCTAATAAGCTGGTGTGATCATTGCTCTTTAAAACCAGTTGTGTTAGCAGCTTAGCTGGAGCTGTATTTTCTGCTTTTGTAATACCCGGAGCCACTACGGCTATCCCGGTATTTCACATCCGAAGAAGAATAGCGCTTGTAGGAACGCTTGCCTGAGGAACTACTGTGACGTTTATATGAGCGCCTGTCGGAGGAGCTATGACGTTTGCGGTGAGATGAAGATTTGGAATCGATAAGTTTGCCGATAATCTTTTTGAACATGAGCTTTCACCCTTTCGACTTCAACTGTTTTAAGCATATACGTGGCCAGATATGGAGGGGTTTCGATTTTTTCATGGATAATTGTATTCAATGGACAGGAGCTTGGCGTATAATAGGATGTTGCTGATTGCGCGGAATTTTTTATTTTGAGCGTTTAGCGTTACAATAGAGGACAGGATAAGATTTTAACGGACAGGAGCAGTTGTTATGATTACAATAAAGACCAAAGAACAGATTGAATATATGAAAAAAGCCGGAGAAATTCTCGCCGCATGCCATAGAGAAATTGCAAAGATGATTCGTCCAGGCATTACGACACAGGAGATCGACCAGTTTGCAGAAGCTTTTATGAAGAAAAATGGCGCTACGCCGGAACAAAAGGGATATAACGGGTACCAATATGCGACATGTGCGTCGGTTAATGATGTGATCTGTCACGGGTTTCCGGGAAAATATGCACTGAAAGACGGCGATATCGTTACAATCGACATGGTCGTTAATCTGAATGGCTGGCTGGCGGATTCGGCTTGGTCATATGCCGTAGGTGAAGTGACTCCGGAAGCACAACATCTGCTGGATGTAACGAAAAACTCTCTGTACAAAGGCATTGAACTTGCCGTGGTGGGCAACCGGATCGGAGATATCTCCAATGCGATTCAAGTGTATGCAGAAGGTGAAGGCCTATCGGTTGTGCGTGAGTTTATCGGACACGGCATTGGTGAGAAGATGCATGAGGAACCACAAGTCCCTCACTACGGTCCGCCTCATCGGGGTCCGCGTCTCAAGGAAGGCATGGTTATTACGATCGAACCGATGCTGAATATTGGTACGTTCCGAAGTAAGCTGGATTCAGATGGATGGACTGCTCGTACTTTGGATGGAAGTCTGTCTGCCCAGTATGAACATACGATTGCGATTACGGCGGATGGTCCAGTGATTTTGACAGCACAATAATAGCCAAAAGCAGCTACAATGTGACGATATTTGCATATTTCAAGGCGGCCCACGTTTGTGAACCGCCTGTTTCGGTTTAAACTATTAAGAAGTGATAACACAGAGCCAGTGGTAAGTGATCTCAGCTGACAAGGGTTAACCTTGCGTCCACTTGGCAACAAGGAGGTAATTTTGGTGTCTTTAAATAAACAGATCGTACTTGCTTCTCGTCCCGAAGGTGCCCCATCCAGAGAGAATTTCAAATTCATTGATGCACCTCTTCCTGAACCGGAAGCTGGGCAAGTCCTGGTACGTACATTATATTTGTCGGTTGATCCATACATGCGGGGCCGCATGAAAGATACAAAATCCTATGCTGCACCGTACGCGTTAAATGAAGTGATTAAGGGTGGAGCCATTGGACAGGTTGTGGAATCTTCGGAACCGAATCTGCGCAAAGGTGACCTCGTATCCGGTATGTGGGGCTGGCAGCAATATGCCGCAGTGAATACGGCTGACCTTTCGCTAATTGATACTGAAGAAGCACCAATCACGGCTTACCTGGGTGCGCTGGGCCTGACGGGTCTGACGGCTTATTTTGGTATGGAGGATATCGGCAAACCGAAGGACGGCGAAACGGTTGTTGTATCGGGAGCAGCCGGAGCGGTAGGCATGATTGCAGGTCAGATTGGTAAAATTGTGGGAGCACGCGTGGTTGGTATTGCAGGCTCTGATGAGAAATGCGCTTATTTGAAAGAAAAGCTGGGCTTCGATGTGGTGTTGAATTACAAAAAGGAGCAGGATATGTCAGCGGCCATTGAACGGGCTTGCCCGGACGGTGTAGATGTCTACTTTGACAATGTGGGCGGGGACATCTCGGATGCAGTCTTGCGCCACATCAATCGGAATGCACGTATTCCGTTATGCGGTCAGATCTCGTCCTATAATCTGGAGAAGCCGGATATCGGGATGCGACCACAGACGTTGCTGTTAACAAATACAGCATTAATGAAAGGTTTCCTGCTGGGTGACTATACGAAATCCTTCAAGGAAGGCCGCGCCAAGTTGGCGAAATGGATCAAGGAAGGTCATATCCAGTATGAAGAAAACATTGTGGACGGGTTCGAACAGACACCGGAAGCATTCATGGGTCTCTTCTCGGGAGATAATCTGGGCAAGCAACTGGTTAAGGTTGCAGATCCTGAATAGATATTGAATGGTTTACATGTACAATTAGGTTGAAAACGAAAAGACACGTTCTGCACACCGAGGGTGCAGCAGAACGTGTCTTTTTTATCTGTAAATCTGTGCGTGGTCTATGTAGGGCGACTAGTGTTCGGCGACCAGCACTTCTTTGTAGTGTTTGTACATATATACACGCCAGCGTACAATCATGCCAAAAGCCAGCAGGAAGAACAATCCGCCTGTTTGCGGAATACTTACATATCGCTGAATGACTTCATGCAGGATCAGGCGTACGGCCAGCAATCCAAGCAAGATAAAAGCAAAGCTGCGAGAACGTGTGGCAAAAATTTCTTCACCTACTCGTTCAAACCGTGTACTGCGAATGAGGGGATAGGAGAAGAGGAACCAGCCCACCAAAAACGCAAAGAATGCCCAGAGTAGAGGAACATGTGTTGCCGGTACAACAAACATGAGAAATCCTGTGCTCATGCCGAGCGGAGGAATAAGGATTTTACGAATGGTCACCGGTCTGTGACTGGCTTTCATGCGGATGAAGATGGCAAGCAGTGCCATGACAAGCATGCCCACGGTTGCTCCGATTTGCAGGTAGTACGGACTGATTTGAGCCACGTAGAACTCCCTCTTTCTGGAATAATATGTTATCCGGAGATCCGGAACCCAATACGAATTGCCGGAATTTTCAGTTCCTATTATATCACAAACGCAGAAAGCCGATAGAAAGCTTAGTGTATCATATACCCGATATGTATTCACAGGGTGTATTTGAAAATTTTGTATTATTGTGCCCGTTGTAAGGCTGTTTATTCGATTAAGGGGAAATCATGCAATGATTGGACAACAATGGATGTATATCAAGCTTATCGGCTCACATCATAGAGGGTGGCTTGTAGGCAATACAGATTGGTTAGTACATGTGGTCAGCCTCATATGTGCAAGTGTACTAGCTTTTTTGCTGGTTATCTACGGTTACATCTTATGGATGAAATATAGCAGTAGGCACAGGGAAAAGGTTAAGACGGTACTGATGCAGGAATTACTTTCCGAAGATTCAGTGTTACAGCAGTATCTGGGCCAAGGAGAAGTGAAAGCTGACTTACTGAACATGAGTGGAGATCAACAGAGTGTTTTGCAGCAGCTGTTATTGCAACGGCTTGCTCAAGGTCCGGAAGAGCACGAGACTCTGCGAATTCGTCTGTTATCCTGGCAAGTCTTTGGAAGTTCATACCGGTCGGTTCTGAAGACGGGAAAGTGGAGTGAACGGGTCAACACGTTGTTATATATTGAACAGTTTCATATGATAGAGCTTCTGCCCAGGTTAGAGGATATGCTGCGGGTTACTTCCTGTACGCCGCTTGAACGCTTCATCATATTGCGCATATATGCCAGAACCGGTTATTTCAGAATCGTGAAGGAATTGATGCGTGAGCAATATGTATGGTCCGATTCACAGTATCTGCAGATTCTGCTGTTGCTTACCGATTCATCCTGGACTCGTCTAAAGGATCATTTCAAGGATGTACCTTACCAGGTCCAGTCTAATATCGTCCATGCCATTCGTATTCGAGATGATCAGACGGAGGGTGCTGTTGTCCTACTGGAGAAGCTCATTCTTGGAGAGGATGCATTGCTCCGTACCCATGCGTATCAGGCATTGGCTCAAGTGAGCAGAGGTCGTGAAGATTTGCTGAAGGGGCTATTGCTGGTATGGAACGAATCTGGTGAGGAGAGGCAACGCTTTGAAAGACTAACAGTGACCCAGCTTATGGGTACTGTTCATGCGGATGCTTTTATTCCTAGACTGAAGGTAATGATGGGTGATCCTTCTTTTCAGATCCGACAGGAAGCGGCGAACTCTCTTGCCCGGTACGAGCAGGGACTTGAAGAGCTCCGGGATACGGCTGTAAACCATCCGGATAAATATGCAAGGCAGATAGCGGAGGAAACGCTGGAAAGGATGCAGTATGGACGAAAGATGGATTGAGATGCTGCGGAGTTTTGTTTTGGCATGTTACGAGGGGATATTTATCTATCTGGTGTTAGCGATTGTGACGTGTAGTGTTCTGGTCGTTGCTGCCGCTCGCACATTGATCCGCCAGAGGGATCTGGACCCGCTGCAATATCATGAGATGTTGGATGAAGAACTGGCTCCTGCGGTATCCCTGCTTGTTCCGGTGCGGAATAGCGAGGATACGATCGTACAGCGAATCAGCTGTCTGTTGGATATTCAGTATGCACGTTATGAGGTTATTATCATTAATGATGGATCAGAGGATGAGACCATGCGGCGTCTAAAAGAAACCTATGATCTGATGCCCATTCGGAGTAAAGTTCATTATTCGGGACTCGGTCAGGAGACGGCTCAGATTAAATGTGTCTACCAATCCAGATTACATCATCGTCTGGTTGTGATCGACAAGGCTTATGGGGGACGAATGGACTCCCTGAATGCCGGTCTGAATATCTCGCAATATCCTTATATCGCCTCTGTTGGACCCAGGACAGTTCTGGAACGGGATGCATTGGTGAAGATTATGAAGCCCGTTATGGATGCTCTCCCAGGAGAAGAGGTCGTTGCTTGTAGTGGACGAGTAGATCTCATGGCCTCCAGAAATACGAATCAAACGGATTTAACCGACAACGGCGCAAGAAGGACGGGCAGTACGTTGTTTGTAATGCAGACCATTGAATACGTGCGTGCTTTTCTGATTAGCGGTGTGGGCCTTGTTCGTTATAATATTAATGTGCTTTTATTTACGTCTGAAGTATTCGGTATATTCAAAAAGAACCGGGTGTTGGAAGTTGGAGGTTACAAGCGCGATGACCAGGTCGCTCACATGGAACTGGTGATGCGGTTACAGAAACATATGAAGCAGATTCGGGAACGTGGCCGTATTATATATATTCCCGATCCGATCTGCAGGGTAGAAGTACCCGGTACATGGCATCAGCTGTGCAGACAGCGTATCGGTTGGCACATGCAGCTTGCAAGCAGTCTATGGACTCAGCGGAGCATGATCTTCAATCCGGCCTATGGCTGGATGGGGATGGTATCCATCCCGTATTTTATTTTGATCGAATTGTTGGGGCCTGTGTTGGAACTGGGAGCGATCGTGCTGTTCATTGCAGGCATAGGGCTACAGTGGGTGGATATTAACCTATGCATCATTCTCGTTCTGCTACTGACCCTCTATGGTTCCTTGTTGTCCGCAAGTGTGGTGATGTTCGAAATATGGTGTTCACGCAAGGTATATACGTCCCGAGAGGTGACACGTCTGCTGTTGTATGCATGTACGGAGACGTTCTGGTTCAGACCGCTGAATAACATATCCCGTATATATGGCATGTTGCAGGCTATGGGATTGCGGAAGGCAGAGGAAAAGGACAGCAGACATGGATTAGGGTAATCTAACGATCGATCCTGACAATACCTTGGAACAGAGCAAGGAGGAATACGCTTCATGAAAAAAAGTTACAGGCCAGCCACGATGTGGACGTTGGCTTGTTTTACAGTGGTATCGGTGGTGCTGGTTGTCCCATGGATTATGTGGCAATCCCAGGCCCCGGTTTCACTGAACATCATGATTATTGACAAGAGCAGACCGGACTTGTCCTATCAGGGGCACAAGGGGTTGGTTTGGCTTCTGAATCAACAGAAGATTGTACAGCACACAGGGGAATACTACTCGTATGAAGAGGATTATTACGGTTATGATCTTCAGAACGGGCTTCCACGGATGAAGCAACTGCTGCCTGATGAGGTGACAGATACGGATCTGATCTATCTGACGGCGAATCGGAGTAGTCTGTCTGCACACAAGAGTGAAGGGAAACAAGGCGGAATCTATGAAGGATTAACGATATATGATGTGCAGAAAATCCGCGAGGCTGCGTATAAAGGGGTAACGATTGTTGCCGAATACAGTGCATTGGCAAATACGGCTTCCAAGATGACAAGAGAGCAACTATACCCCATCTTGGGTGTGGACAGCAGTGGATGGCAAGGGAAATCGGTATCTAATCTGCAAAGTATAGAAGAAGTACCCCGTTGGATTCGGACGAACTATGAGCAACAAGAGAAGAAGAAATGGTCTTATCACGGAGCGGGTATGCTGCTGATCCATATGGATGGACAGGTCATGGTACTGGCGAAAGGTCCGGATGTGAAGACAGGCAATATACAGATTGCATTTACACCGGAAGGCAGTGATTGGAGCGGCATAACCCAGGATATACATTATAGTGGCTGGTTCGATATCATTGTGCCGCAAGAGAAGAACTCCATACTGGCCTGGTATAAGACGGATCTGACGGAGACAGGTGAGCAGAAGCTGGTGGATGCAGGAATTCCTGCGGAATTTGCTGCACTGGTCCGGTACGACGACTATAATCGGTCGTATTACATGGCAGGGTCCTTTGGAGAGATGAAGCATTATTCCTTCTGGCGCCGAATCCGTGGATGGGAGGTCGTCCGGTCCAAGCTTACGCCAGATCAAAAAGATATTCCGGACATGTTCTACTGGAAAGTGTACGTGCCCGTGATGAAGCATATTTTGAATGAAGTGCAGGATGGACGGCAGCAATGGCCATAGATAGATTATCGAGAACCGTTTCGATGGAAAAAGGGAAGCCAAAGTCCATTCCACCTTGCGAGAGGAACGGGAGATGTACATATTAGAGAAGTGCGTAGATGTGAAAGGCAAAAGTGCGGTTGAGAGACAGGGCGGATCAAGTAAGGATCAGATGGCCAGGTGAAATGGGACTGGGACTGGGTAGATCGAATATGTTTCAGACTCTTACCGCCCTGAACAATGGGAGTTGTAGCTAGATCCAAAACAAAAATTGTCCCGCTGCGGCGTACATGTAGTGAGATCTATTAAATGATTCGTATTAGGACACGTATTAAAATAAGTACTAAAGTGTGCATCACGACCAGGGTAAGCTCCGTATCTAGAATCGCCCCAATGTGTGTACTGAACTGTAGCGTGATCTATACATGAATACTAATAAAGCATGTACTACCATGTGCATTACGAGCAAGGTAAGCTTCGTATCTAGAATCGCCCCAATGTGTGTACTGAACTATAGCGTGATCTATACATGAATAGTAATAAAACATGTACTACTATGTGCATTATGATCAGAGTAAGATCCTTATCGAGTATCGCCCCAATGTGTGCACTGAACTATAGCGTGATCTATGCATGAATAGTAATAAAACATGTACTACCATGTGCATTACGAGCAAGGTAAGATCCTTATCTAGCCATGTATCCGCATCCGCATGATCAACGCAATTTGGAGCATGAACGCTCCGTATTTAGCTCCATAACACAATGTGTGTCTGGATGTGTGCCGCTATGGCAATGTGATTTGAAGCACCGTACGTAGCACGTTCTAACGAACTCAGCACATCTTATATGTCCTAATTTGGTACGTTGGTAAATGTAACGAATCACAGACACGTTAAATGACGGAATATACTCATTATTCCTGTCCCGCAGCCAGTTTTCTGCGAAATAGGACGTGTGGAGTTCGTTAGTTGTTGTTATTCGCTCTAATTGCCGCTATAGAGTGTCCTCGGTTCGTTAGATTTTGGTCAGAGGGCACCGATCATGGCATCGTGCAACCGAGGCGCCACTTTTCTCTGTATTAAATGAAATTGTAAAGAAAGAAATTATAAAGAACACAAGCGGATGAAAGATGAATTCAAAGTGGATGTTAATGTGTTAAAAGTCATTGGCGCAACTATAACATTATTACTGTCAAAATCTATCTATGGGATGTACCCAGTACACGGCAATGAAAAAGGACTGCAGATCCTCTGCAGTCCTTTTTCATGATGCAATGCGTGGCTTAACTAGTCCTGGTGAAGATGCCGGAGTCCGTGCAGGAAGGCGGATACGGTCAGACGCAGACTTTCGTCCGGATCAAAGTCCATGCCGAAGCCGCCCTGTGCCTCAATGGAGGCAAATCCATGGCAGAGGCTGCGCAAACCACGAACGGCGTGCAATGCTTCCGCTTCGGTGAGCGGGTAGGGCTGCAAGCTGTGCAGCAGCAACTCCAGCGTGGCTGTGCTGGCCGCGGCGAGCTGTGGCTCCTCGCGGTCCGGGGCATGAAATGAGGCTTCGTAGAGCCCGGGGTGCTCGCGAACGAAGCCAATGTATGCCGCAGCGATGGCCTGAATGGCATCATCGCCAGTTCGGTCAGCGATAGCCGCGGTTAATGCGCGGCTAAGCTGTTGCACGGACATCAGCGCCATTTCCTGGCGAAGCCCGGGAAGTCCGCTGATGTGGTTGTAGAGCGACGGCGAGCGCACATCCAGCCGCTGTGCCAACGCGGCCAGTGTCAGCGCCTGAAAGCCGTCGCTGTCAGCAAGCTGGGTGGCGGCGCTGAGCAGAGCGCCGCGATCCAGCCCTTGCCGGGGGCTCATAGCTGCCCCCCAGCAAGACTGAACCGCTGCTGTGCATCAGCGGTTGCCGCGCGCATGGCGCCCGCGGGCTGGCGCAGCATCCGTCCGTGGCCTACAGCCAGCACGGACGGTTCCAGCTCCGCCAGGCGCTTCGCGCTGGCCAGAGCCGCTTCGCGGTTCCACGTCGCCAGCGCGGGGAACGGGAAGAGCGGGCGCACGCGGCCGGATACGGCAAGGCCGCCTTGCAGCTGGTACGCGTCGCCAGCGATGAGAACGCGGCTGCGCGTATCCATGAAGGACATATGCCCCGGCGTATGTCCTGGTGAGGCAATGGCGACCAGTGAACCAATCTGGTCACCGTCATTCAGCAAGTGGTTTGGCTGGGTGCGCACCGCTTTGGGCTTAGGCACGCCGCCGCGTACCGGGGTTTGAGGCTCACCGGGAAGAAGGGAAGTATCACCCGTCAATAGACGTGCATCTCGTCTGGAGATGAAGACCTCGGCTTGGGGCAGTGCCTCTGTGAGACGATCCAACGCACCAATATGGTCGCTATGCGCGTGAGTCAGAATGATCTTGGTAATGGGTTTTCCAAGGGACTGGGCAGTTGCCAAAATCCCCTTAAGACTGACCGGTATTCCGGCATCAATCAGGGTTAAACCATCTTCCTCTTCAACCAGGTATACGTTCACAGGGAAGAGTCTTGGGAAAAACGTAACTTGAACGACATCAAATTCTCGGGTAATACGCATCGTTAAACCCTCCTTAAAACTAATGGTATTAGTATAATAACTAATGGGATTAGTTTTAGCAATACCTGTTGTTTAATTTATTCAAATAAAAAAAATTTAAAATAATGATGCACTTTACAAAAAAAGCGTTTTCAAATTGGGGAATACCGATTATAATAATCACGTAAGCCCTTTCATATGTCTATCTTATTGGAGCCCTTCGCGTAGCGGAAGGCTCACTTTTTTGTTCTTTTTGGATTAAAATGAAGACGGGATGTTCATCCTAGCTTAATTATGTTGATGAGCTGTAAGTATTGGTATAACAGGAAAAATCACGTTTGATCTCCATGCTGGGTGAAAGTTGACAAACATAACTGTTATTCATATAATGACAGTTATACTTACCTTGAGTTGGAGTTCATCGGTGTTGTAAGCCGGGAAGGAGTAAGTTATGAACAGTGAATTTACCATAGCGGTGCATTGTCTTGTTTTTCTGTCGATGAGAGATGAGTGTATGGCCAATAGTGAAGATTTGTCCCAGAGTGTGGGTACACACCCGGCCAGAGTCCGTAAGGTACTTAGTGTTCTGCGCAAGCATGGTTACCTGACGACCAAGGAAGGTGCTCATGGTGGGTACTTGCTTAGCCGTCCAAGTGAAGAGATCAAGCTGGGAGAATTGTACAGACTGGTAGCTGGTGGTTCACTCGGTCCCAACTGGTGCTCAGGGGAGTCCGGTTCATCATGCGTGGTATCTTCCAATATGCAGGATGTGATGGGGAACATTTATAATGGTGGCGAAGAGGCGCTCAGCGCTTATTTTGATCGTATATCCATTCAGGATGTGAAAGAACGCATAGGTCATGGGGAAACGTTAAACTTATCGCTGAAGGGATTATCTGCAAAGGAGAAGTCCTGACGGAGTCCACAACGAATGGTCCTCCATGAATAGGGTCTTGGTTTAGTCAGGCATGGTGGACAAGTTACGGCATGGGCGTATGCTCCGGTGAAAGATCCATTGATGTTCTCAAGCGATTCCGGGCATAACCTGAACACAGATGAGGAGAGATCGTCTGCGCTGATGTTATTTTCGGAAGGAAAATCCCTGGTAGAGTAAACTTCGAGATCACCTTGCGAAAGTAAAAGAAGTATAAACAAACTAGATTCTGGGGAGTGGAACACATGTCAGGCATTGAAAAAAATGAAACACTTCGCGTTATTAGCGAACGCCATGCTGTCAAAAAGTACGAAAAAGGTTTTGAATTGCCTGAAGCTGATCTCAATGCGATTCTGACAGCAGCTGCGGAAGCACCATCTTCATGGAACCTGCAACACTGGAGATTCCTTGTGATTGAATCCGAAGCAGACAAAGCGAAATTGCTGCCAGTTGCTTACGGTCAAAGTCAGATCGTGGAAAGTTCGGTTACGATTGCTGTTCTTGGAGATTTGGAAGCAAACCGTAACACCGTAATCTACGATCAAGCTGTTGAAGCAGGCGCACTGACTGCTGAGGTTCGTGACGCATTGGTTGGACAGATCAACGGTGCTTACCAAAGCCCGCAAATCGCTCGCGATGAAGCGATCCGCAATGCATCTTTTGCTTCCCAAAATATTATGATTGCTGCACGCTCCCTGGGTTACGATACATGTCCAATCGGTGGATATAATCCACAAAAACTGATGGAAACATTCAACATTCCTGCACGATTTGTGCCAACGTTGTTGATTACAGTAGGTAAAGCTGCACAGCCAGCTCGCCCGTCAGGACGTTTACCGTTGTCTGAGGTAGTTGTTAAAGGTTCTTTCTAAGTTAGAAAGTTAAATCTGATGATTGCATCAGTGATATAGGTATAACACAAACGGCCGCACTTTCCTGTTGAGGGAAGGTGCGGCTGTTTGGCATACTGCTTCCACCAAGGAATATTACTTCTCAGGTGTTTCCGGGATTTGTGGTGCATGGAACGATTCCATGTACTCGATTGCGTTATACATCATCACTGCTGCTTCGGCGCGAGTAATCGTTTGTTTGGGATTGAAGTTTCCGGCGGCATCCAGTTCATTGATTTTGAGAACGAGTGAACGCTGAATGGCACCTTGATACTCTGGCGTAAGTTCCTGTTCGTCGGTAATGTCCACAGGTTTGATATTAATCATCGGCAGACCGCCTTTGGCCTCGATGCCTTGCATCAGGAACAGTGTGAATTGTTCACGAGTAAGCGGTTTGGACGGATCGATATCTTGTGACATCTGAATGCCATTATATTGCGCACGGATAAATGCATCACTGTACCATACGCCATCTTTTACATGAGAGAAGTGGTCACTTGGCAGCGGCTGTTTGATAAAACGAATCGTGTCCAGATTCAGATTTAGTCCGTCCGCAATCAGTTGAATGCCCTGAGCGGTATTTAACTCCAGTTCAGGTTTGAACAAGCTGTCACTCACGCCTTTGATGAATCCATCTTTATGGAGAGATTCGATTTTGTCTGCTCCTGCGATACCTTGAATATCCGTGAATTGGGCCTGCGCAGCGTTGATCGGGCCTGCACTTAGAGACAGCGTGAGCAGAGCTCCCGCAGTTAATGTAGCAAGTATATTTTTTTTCATGATAGGTTCGCCTCACTTTTCCAGGGATGATCCCTTTATATAAAAGTTATTTGCCCCTATAGACGACCCTTCTGTTCAAAAGGTTGCTGCAATTTTCCAACTGAATTCATAATCATTCAGATAGGGCTAAGTGAAGGCACTGCCTTTAACCTTTGGATTTATTTCGATAATCCGTGGGTGAACGTCCCATCATTTTGCTGAACAGACGGGAGAAATAGTACGGGTCCTTGAACCCAAGCTCCGAACTAATCTGCTTCACGGTCCAATCGGTAAAATCCAGATAGCGGCAGGAATGCTGAATCTTCAGCCGCAGGAAATAATCGATGGGCGAATGCCCCGTAGCTTGCTTGAATAACTGAGAGTAATGAGGGACAGACAACCGCGCGTGAGCCGCCAGTTCCTTGAGGGTGATTCCATTCTCCAGGTGCTCCAACATATATTGGACGGATTGTTCGGCCGCACGTTTGCTGCTCACGATCCCACCATCTGTTCCTGTCGTCTCCGGTCCATAAGCGAGCATGCCCAGCATATAGCCAATAATCTGGGAGGCATACGTCATCGTCTGCATGGAGTAACCCGTCTCAAGTGCGCCGTAACATTCATGGAACAGCTCAAGCCATTTTTGAGCCTTGGCCGGTGGCATGGTAGTAATATGATGAGTTAACAAGGGTTCTATGTAGGATAAAGCGTGTTCCCCGCGCAGATGAATCCAGAAGATGCTCCATGGTTCAGCTGCGTTGGCTCCGTACACATGAGGGACATGTGCAGGTAATATAACGAGGTTTCCCGGGCTGACATCATATGTCTTGCTGCCATCCATCGTATACCAGCCTGTGCCTTGGACACAGTACATCAGAATGTGTGATTCACAACCATTGGGACGGTCACGGTAATGATGCTCTGCTTCGTGAAAGTAACCGATATCGGTAACATATAATCCGGACGTGACCGGATAAGCTGCGGTTTCTTGCAGCAGGGAGTCCGGAAGCACAATGAGTTTTTGCATACGAAATCCGTCAGATTTACGCTGTAGGGGTGGTCTGTTGTTAGGTCTCATACTTTGTATTATGGTGAGAGGCGATAAGGGAGTCAATGACAGATATGAGAGCGCTCACCGGAGGTGTTCTCGATTTAGAAAGCCACGTTACAGGAAGTGAAGCAGTTGCCCGTGAATTGGGTAAGTACATACCAGTGGGAAGAATCAGAACAGTGAATATACAGGAAAAGGGAGAGATTTAGATATGGAACCAGTCAAAACACAGGAAACGCTTTTCTATACAGGTACGTATGCTTCAGCGGATGAACCCGGAATATTCCTATGTGCGTTGAATGCGGATACAGGAGAGATGCGAATCGTCAATCACATGGATGGTGTGGATAATCCGTCTTATCTGGCGCTAAGCCCGGATGGAAACTGTCTGTATGTGGCGAGTGAAACGGACGAGGGAGAGGTGTTGGTCTATCGGAGAGATGCGGCAACGAGTGAGCTGCACCTGATGGATCGAAAACAGACCAGAGGGGCTTCTCCATGTTATGTGTCTGTCTCCAAGGATGGTCAGTGGGTGTTCTCATCCAACTATAGCAGCGGCAGTGTAAATGTATACCCGGTTGGCGATCAGGGGACGCTTGGTGAGATGAGTGCATGGGTGGAGCACACGGGAAGTGGAATCAACGAAGAACGCCAGGAAGGGCCGCATGCACACTCCATTCAACCCGATCCGTCCGGGCAGTATGCTGTCGTATGTGACCTCGGTCTGGATCAGATCATTGTGTATCGCTTGGAAGAGGGACGTCTGGTTACCCATCGTGAGATGGATCAGCCACCGGGCGCAGGGCCAAGGCATCTTGTGTTCCATCCCAACTCGAAGTGGGCATATGTAATCAACGAATTGGACAACACGGTTACGGCATTCCTGTACGATGAGCGCAGAGGGGAGTTCACTACGGTACAGCACATTTCCACACTTCCAGAAGGGCATAAAGGAGAGGGTACGGCTGCAGACATCCGTGTATCTCCATGTGGACGTTTCCTGTATGCATCCAATCGGGGAGATGACAGCATCGTACTTTATCATATTGACCAGGAGAGCGGTGAGTTGGAAGCTGTAGAGTGGACGTCCACGATTGGGCAGACACCACGTAACTTTAATATTTTGCCAGGCGGGATTCTGGTCGTGGCGAATCAGGACAGCAATAACCTCGTAGGTTTCCAGATCAGTGAAGAAGACGGACGTCTGACGCATAACGGGTTCAAGCTGGAACTGCCTCGTCCGGTATGTATTGCTCCTCTGGTATAAAAGTTGTAATACGGTGAAGTAAACGTGGAATATTACATCTAAAAAGTGGTCTATAAGCTGTAAAATCATGGAGAAACACATGGTTTTACAGCTTTTTTAGGCTTTTTATGCGAACATGGGAATCGTCCCATATCCGTGAGTCAGTTGATTGCGACTCCAGTCGACTGAAGCAATTCGAAGAATGGGCAACGGCTAACCGAAGGAGAAATCCTTTGGCATTTTTCATATGCCAACCATTCAATTACTAAATTAGACCTATAGATGGAATTATATGTTTAATTTAAAATGAATATATTAAAGCGCTTACATAAAAGATGGCGCTACAAGGGCATCGGGCTTACCAAACCAATTGGGGAGGCAATTGTTTATGGGGAATCGATCATCATTGTGGAAGCGCACATTACGTACAGTAGGAGTATCGTTGTTGAGTTCCGCGTTACTGATTACTTCGCTTGGCCTTGGCAACACGTCGGTAACACATGCAGCGGGTCCAAGGCAGATGGAATATCTGGATCGCGGTGTGGTGGCTGTGAAGACCGGGACAGGTGTGTTTATCAGTTGGCGGCTTCTGGGAACGGAAGGATCGAATGTATCGTTTAACGTATATCGGGATGGAACCAAGGTGAACGCATCGCCCATAACAAACAGCACCAACCTTCAGGATGCAAGCGGGACGAGCAGTTCCAAATATACGGTTCGCGCTGTCGTCAGTGGAACGGAGCAAGCTGCTTCAGCGGCTGCAAGCGTATGGGGCAATAACTATCTATCTGTACCGCTCAGTGTACCTGCAGGTGGGACAACGCCCGATGGAGTAGCCTACACCTACAGTGCCAACGATGCCAGTGCAGGTGACCTGGATGGTGATGGTGAGTATGAATTGATCGTGAAGTGGGACCCTTCCAACTCCAAGGATAACTCCCAGAGTGGTTATACCGGGGAAGTGTTTATCGATGCCTACAAATTAAACGGAACACGCCTCTGGCGGATTAGTCTGGGCAAAAATATCCGAGCGGGTGCTCACTACACCCAGTTCATGGTGTACGATCTCGACGGTGATGGCAAAGCCGAAGTTGCGATGAAAACAGCCGATGGCACCAAGGATGGCACTGGCGTGGTCATCGGGGATGCAAGCAAGGATTACCGTAATTCTAGCGGTTATGTGTTGTCTGGTCCCGAATTCCTGACGGTTTTCAATGGACAGACTGGCAAAGCGCTCTCCACGGTGAACTACGAACCGGCTCGTGGCAATGTATCCAGTTGGGGAGATAACTACGGCAATCGGGTGGACCGATTCCTTGCCGCCGTTGCTTATCTGGATGGAGAGCGCCCAAGTCTGGTCATGGCGCGTGGGTACTACACCCGCACAGTGCTCGTGGCTTATAACTGGCGGAATGGACAGCTGACCAAACAATGGACATTTGATTCCAATACCTCCGGTAACTCGGGTTATGCCGGGCAGGGCAATCATAATCTGAGTGTGGCGGACGTAGACGGAGATGGGAAAGACGAGATCGTTTATGGTGCCATGGCAGTGGATGATAACGGCAAAGGATTGTATACAACAGGACTTCATCATGGCGATGCCATGCATTTGAGTGACCTCGACCCGGACCGCCCTGGACTTGAGGTATTTCAGGTTCATGAGACGCCATCCAATGCCGGAGTGGAATTCCGTGATGCAGGTACAGGCCAGTTAATCTGGGGAGTCAAAACAACAAAGGATATTGGACGTGGCATGGCGGCAGATATCGATCCAAGATATAAAGGCGCTGAAGTATGGGCAGACGGCAGTCTGTACACAGCCAAAGGGCAGAAACTAGGGACAACCCTACCTTCCTCCACGAATTTTGGCATCTGGTGGGATGGGGATCTGCTCCGTGAACTGCTGGACAGCAACCGAATCGATAAGTGGAACTATGCTAACAGCACAACGATGAACCTGCTCACCGCTTCCGGCGTATCTTCCAATAACGGAACCAAGTCTACGCCGAATTTGCAGGCCGATCTGTTCGGGGACTGGAGAGAGGAAGTCGTGTGGCGGACGAATGACAGTTCAGCACTGCGGATCTATACCACAACAGCAGTTACGGACAAACGCATCTATACGCTGATGCATGATCCGGTGTACCGTCTTGGTGTCGCTTGGCAAAATGTAGCCTACAATCAACCGCCACACACCGGTTTTTATCTGGGAGAAGGCATGAGCACACCACCGGTACCCAATATCCGGTATGCAGGCAGATGAGGAGTGGATAAGGTGTGGCTGTCCAATTCCGTTCATGTTTTCAATAGCCAGCGAAGTATGGGATTCGCTGAAGGGAGCAACGGACGCTGGTTCGTTGTTCCTCTTTTTTTTACCAATAGGCCAGAAATCCGGTAAAAATCGGAAAAAACGTTTGACAGGTATATAGACTGCCTTTATTATACGTATATAACTTACTAAACAGGTAGGAATAATAAAAATGAATCTGTTTTCATTGTGAAAACGGTCATTTTACAGACAGATGCAACCATGCAACCTGAACAGAATAACGTTCTCACCGTATAGACGGAGGAACACCGCAGCGCATCCTTTTCAGATGGAGCATGCACGGCCTTAAGCCGGCATGACTTTATGGGGAGAAGTGCGCGGGGGTTCCTCCGTCTTCTTGTTTTTTACGGGGCGTTTGATCCTGTTCAGCCGGCCTGAGGTAGTCATGCAGATCTATATCGGGGGAGTGTTATTTATGAAAAAGAGAATTCACAAGGGTATTTTGGTTGGTCTGGCACTGGTATTAACAGGAGTTCTGGCAGCATGCGGATCGGATAGCGGCGGGTCCAGTGCGGCAGGAACATCGGGGGGAGCGGAAGGCGGCACAGAAGGGGCCAAGGCCATCGAGCTGCTGAATGTTTCCTACGATCCAACGCGGGAACTCTATGAGCAATATAACAAAGCGTTTGCGGCGCATTGGTTGAAAGAGAAAGGCCAGGAAGTGACCATCAAGCAGTCCCATGGGGGATCGGGCAAACAGAGTCGTTCTGTTATTGACGGACTGGATGCAGACGTGGTGACGCTGGCATTGGGATACGATATTGATGCGATTGAAGATAAAGGTCTGATTAATGAAGGCTGGCAGGATAAATACGAGCATAACAGCTCTCCGTATACCTCTACGATTGTCTTCCTTGTACGTAAGGGTAATCCAAAGGGCATCAAGGACTGGGATGATCTGATCAAAGGCGATACGCAAGTCATCACACCAAATCCCAAAACGTCCGGCGGGGCGCGTTGGAACTACTTGGCGGCATGGGGATATGCACTGAAGCATAACAACAATGATGAAGAGAAGGCGAAGGAATTCGTTGGTGAATTGTTCAAACATGCGCCTGTGCTGGATTCGGGTGCTCGCGGATCTACGACAACGTTTGTTGAACGTGGCATCGGTGATGTGCTACTTGCTTGGGAAAATGAAGCTTTCCTATCGGTAAAAGAGTTGGGTCCGGACAAATTCGATATTGTCGTGCCTTCGGTTAGTATCTTGGCTGAACCACCAGTTGCGATTGTGGACAAAAATGCAGACAAAAAAGGAAGCCGCGACGTGGCGGATGCCTATCTGAAATATTTGTACAGTGAAGAAGGACAGACGATTGCTGCTGAAAATTATTACCGCCCAACGCTGGACAGCGTGGAGGAAAAATTCAAGGATCAGTTCCCGGCGCTTGAACTGTTCACGTTGAAAGATGTATTCGGTACATGGCGGGATACTCAGGCCAAACATTTTAATGACGGCGGTATCTTCGACCAGATCTATGTTCCAGGCAGCTAAGGTTGCTCTGTTCAATGAACACTCGATCAATCGCGCTGTGAGCGGCCAACCAGCCTTACCGGCTGAAGGCAGAGAGGATGAACGTGCATGAGCAAGGTGATGGTGGCGCGGAGACGCACATTGCCGGGATTTGGATTAACGATGGGTTACAGTGTGTTCTACCTGAGCCTGGTTGTACTTATTCCACTGGCTGCGCTGTTATTTAACTCAACAGGACTGACGTGGGCAACCATGATTGAGGTTGCGACCAATCCCAGGGTGTTGGCTTCCTTCCAGGTCAGCTTCCTGACCGCAGGTGCAGCGGCGCTGATTGATCTCGTGCTGGGGTTACTCCTGGCATGGGTGCTTGTTCGGTATGAATTCCCGGGCAAAAGGCTGTTTGATGCGGTCATTGATCTGCCTTTTGCCTTGCCAACGGCAGTAGCAGGGGTTGCTCTTACGGCGATCTATGCCGGCAATGGCTGGATTGGGCAGTTTGTAGAGCCTTTGGGCATCAAGCTCGCTTATTCACAGGCCGGGATTACGCTGGCGCTGATGTTTATTGGAATTCCGTTTGTAGTTCGCACGGTGCAACCGGTGTTGGAAGAGCTGGAGGCAGAAGTGGAAGAGGCAGCTGCGACACTGGGAGCAGGGAGATGGCGGATATTCCGCACGATTCTGCTGCCAGATCTGATTCCACCGTTGCTGACGGGTTTTGCTCTGGCTTTTGCCCGGGGGATTGGCGAATATGGCTCGGTTGTATTTATCTCAGGCAATATGCCGATGAAAACGGAGATTGCTCCCTTGCTGATCATGGCCAAGCTGGAGCAGTTCGATTATGCAGGCGCTACAGCTGTAGCTTTGCTGCTGCTTCTGGTTTCTTTCATCCTGCTGCTGATCATTAATTCCTTGCAACGTTGGAGCCGGAAGGCGGGCAGAGCATGACGATGAAGCATGATGGAATATGGATACACTCAGATGTCACTCACCCAAACCAAAGGAGGTGCAGCATATGGCGGGGTCCGTTCCACTGAGCCCTGTTCCACCCGTAAAGACCGGGCGTGGAACTAACCGTGCAACAACAGAAGCTCCATGGGTCAAATGGTTGTTGATTGGACTGGCAAGCCTGGTACTCATATGGCTGCTTATTTTGCCACTGGCCATTGTGCTCATGGAGGCGTTGAAGCAGGGCTGGGGTGTGTACATTGCGGCTCTTACCGAGCCGGATGCCATGTCTGCACTGAAACTCACGTTATTGGTTGCGGCGATTACCGTGCCGCTGAATACGATATTTGGTGTGGCCGCTGCATGGGTCATTACCAAGTTCCAGTTCAAGGGCAAGGGACTCATGATCACCCTGATTGATCTTCCTTTTTCAATTTCGCCTGTGGTGGGCGGGTTGATCTTTGTATTGGTCTTTGGTTCGAATGGGTGGTTAGGGCCGTGGCTGTCCGAGCATGATATCAAAATCATTTTTGCGCTGCCAGGCATTGTCATTGCAACGCTGTTTATTACCTTCCCGTTCGTAGCGAGGGAGTTGATTCCACTAATGGAGGACCAGGGAACCCGGGAAGAGGAAGCGGCGGTTACGCTAGGTGCTTCCGGGTGGCGAATCTTCTGGAGTGTAACCTTGCCCAACATCAAATGGGGGCTGCTGTACGGCATTATTCTGTGTAATGCGCGTGCCATGGGCGAGTTCGGAGCAGTATCTGTGGTGTCCGGACATATCCGCGGGGAGACGAATACGTTACCACTTCATGTCGAGATTTTGTATAACGAATATCAATTTTCGGCTTCGTTTGCCGTAGCTTCCCTGCTCCTGATTCTGGCTCTCGCCACGTTGCTACTCAAGAGCTGGCTTGGACACAAAGCCGTTTCAGAAAAGTGATTATGAGAAGAAGAAAATACAGATTGACAGCTACTGGAAGCCCTGCTAATGTATAAACCAAGTATATAGGTTGGATAAGAATGATTTATAAATCCGTTGGATGACAGCGTACTTAGGAATATGGCGGGCAATAGCCCGAGAAGAGGAGGCGGCTCTATGGCTAAGCCGTTAAAAGTGGATGAGGTATGGTTGGACCGAATTGCCGGGCAGCTGAATGACATGGAGTTTGGTTCATTGCATATCGTGGTGCACGAAGGTCAGATTGTGCAGATGGAGCGGACCGAACGCAAGCGTTTTGAAAACACGCCCTCAGGCAGCGCCTCCAAATCCGGAAGCACGGCACGAAGCAGTTCAGCCCGTTCACTACGCGGATCAAATGCGAGTGCGAAGGGATAGAGAGTGACGTGAAGGAAGCGAAGATAGGTGCATAAAAACACATGTAAAATCCAGAAACTCATGGGAAATGCATGTTCCAAACCATCCTACCTATTGGGCACGACTTGTCTCCATATGCTCCTTATACCAATGATTCGCTTCAAGCAATACCTGTTGCCCACCTGCATCCATGAATTCTTCCACAAAGGTATCGAAATACCCCACAGGCTGATCGCCAGTGATGATGGAGATGTACGCTCTGTCTCTCATGCGAATCAATTCAGATGAATATTGAATCAGGGCAGGGGTTGCAACCTCCAGGCGATTATAGATACCATTCTCCGTCAACCCTGCAGATGCAGCCCACTGTTCACGTTTGTCCGAGGGTGTACCTGGAACCGTCATGCCGATACTTGAGCCGATCATATTAATATAATTCTCCATTCTGTTGTATGGGTAAAGTAAGTGGAACGAGTTTGAATCTTCAGCACTCCAATTCCAGTGTTTTCCTGGAAGGCCATACTCCATTTTGATTTGCTCCTCCGGATCGGGGTTGGCACTTACATAATCGAGTATCTCCAAAATTTTCTCCAGTTTTCCCGGCTCCTTCGCAGCCTCAGCACCTATAGCAATAAAATTCATCAGCAGATTGTTCCCTTTTGAACCGCTATGTCCTTCAGGACCAATAACAGGAGAACCAAATACAACCTCTGCAGTTGCGTTCTTCTGTAACAGCTCATTAACATTGAACGAGGCTCCCACAGGGGTTTCTTGGCCATTTTCATTAAGGACACTGTAGTCTCCCTCTTGATTCCAATGATAATAGTTGCCCATCGAGGTCATCCCAATTTTTCCATTAATAAAAGTATGGGATAGATGTTTATAGCCGCCTTTATTTTCGCCGGTTATAAACTCAGGGTCGATAATTCCGTCCCGATACCACTTTTGCATATAAGTCAGGGCTTTTTTCATCTCAGGCTGCAAAGCACCGATCACGAGTTGGTTGTTTTTTTCATTAAAATACAGTTGCTCGGTGAAAACGGACTGTCCAAAAGCGCCAAACACCACATTTAAGCCCTCTCTGGATAGGCCATACGTATCTTGTTTACCATTCCCGTCCGGATCATCTTTGGCAAAAGCATACATAACCGTTTCAAATTCATCTAATGTCTTTGGCACCTCCAGACCAAGCTGCTTAAGCCAGTCCTCTCGGTATACAACAGGGGTTCGATAGATGTTGGTCTGATTAATAGCCGGAATTCCATATAAGCCACCGTTTATTTTTCCATACTCTAAATAACGTGAATCATAATCGCGAATTCGCTGTACGATATTTGGCGCATATTGTTCAAGAACTTCCGGGGGAATTTCCGCTAAGACCCCTTGCATTTGATACTTAAGCAGATCATGCGGTTGTCTGATCCGGAACAGATCGGGTATTTTCCCTTGAGCAAGCTCCAGGTCCAGCAGTTCCTCGTATCGCTTGTTCTCAAGATTCCACACCTCCAGATCGACATCAAACCTATCCTCAATATATGCAATCATTTCCGCGTCCTCGGGAACAGGGATATTTTGATGCATGGTCCAGGATATCGTATACTGCGGTGCTGTATCCTTCTCAGCGCTTGCTAGATGGTCTTGCTGTTGCACTTGTGCTGTTTCTCTTCCTAAAAAGGTACACCCACTTGTAAATACGAGAAGGAGGAGCATTGCGGAATATAGACATAACTTTCTTGAAAGGTTGATGTTCATAGCAGTTCCTTTCCTGATTTCAAATTCTATATAGGTTTAATCAAAGAATATTTACACGGACACTCCGATGACAGAACAACCTTCCGATCGCTGTTATTCCCAGATTTCTTTTGATTCCTTCTCTAAAGGAAGAAATCCGGGAATAGCGTATGCTTCCGAAGTAGCTTTCTTTCAGAAAGCTTTTAGGCGAACGCTTCGCTTCTTCAGGTTCTTTCTGTCCTCTCCGTTTTTGCGTAAATGTTAAATTGACCCTATATAGATCCCTGCTCCATTAGATTGCGCATGAAGTTTTTTGGCGTACAGCCGTGAATTTCTTTGAACTTTTTAATGAAATAGGCAGGGGTGCGGTAACCGACCGTACTTGCGACCTGCTCAACCGTAATTTCACGCTGTGTCATGAGTTCCCGTGCGCGTTCCATTCTTTGATTCGTAACATATTCGGAATAAACAATCCCGGTTTCTTCCTTGAAAAGTTTACTGAGATATTTAGGGCTGATGAATACTTGCTCTGAGACATGATCCAGCGTGAGATCACCCGATAAGTGCTCGTGAATATAGGCTTTGACAGCCGAGATGGTATCCACACTTCGTACCTCGCTTCGCTTCTCCATCTGCATCACAAATTCGGTCACGAGATGAATCATCCATTCCGAATAGCGGTTGATATTGTAGAACAATGAAAATTGCTTGTACATATTCAATGAGCTCGCCTCGGTGGGTTGCAGGCGCACCTGATTAATACACTCAGCGTAAATAGATACCGTTTTTAATAAGATGATCCGACTGTATTCGGCTGAATAGGGGCCTTCTTTTATTGTCGCGACCAATTCCTGAATGGCCTGAACCGTACCTTGCACATCCCGAGTTTGCAATTTCTTTTCAAAGTTTACGAGGTATGACTCCGGGATCTCCAGACTGCTGGCTTCCCTGTTCAGAAGATCAAGATCCTGAATGGCAGACTGCTCGGGAAAGAAGTAGCTGTATCGAATCAGGGTATTCGCCTGATGATAGCTTGTGTGAATCTTCGTGAAGTGCTCTACCCATCCGCCTAACGATAGTACAAATTCCAGACCAAATCTGCTGCTCGCCTCAGCGTGAATAAAGTCTACAATGTGATCAGAGAGCGGTTCTTCGGGTTGGTTGGTACAGATGATTACGGCTATTTTGTGATCCTGCAATTCCTCTGCCAGCAGTTGAGTTCCATCCATTTCTGCGATCTCCAGTTGCTGGATCATCGTATACAACGTATGCTGCAACTGTCGTGGCTGCAGATCCTTCCACTTCTCATTAACAGGGTCAATGACGATGCAACGGAAGCGAGAGTAGGCCATTGAAATGTGAATAGACTGGAGCTGTTCCGTAAGTTCCTCGGGTGTAAATCGGTTATTTAACATATTGAGCATGATACTATGCTTAATCATTCTGTGATTGGCCTGTAAAGTTTCTTCAAGACTATCAACTTTATTGGACAGACTGTTAAACGTTGTATCGATGAACCGATATTCGTCCTGCTTTAAGCTGGTTGGGCTATCCATCCGGCTCTTGATGTTATTCATGATTCGTTTAAGAGGACTATAGTTGGCCCTGGTAAAGATGGACGACATCGCTATCCCAACTGCAACAGCCAATAAACCGAGAAGAACCGAAATCTCCTTCAAGCTATCCAATTTATAATAGAAGCTTTCATTAGGTGTGGTTGTGTAGATTCTCCATGCATTTCCTTTAAATTGATCTTGGGTAACGACATGAGAGTCATAGTTAAATACAGGTTTGAAGCTCGCATCTGAAGAATGAAAGGTGAGCAGCGACTGCGTCAGATTCTCCTCCGTGGAGTTGCCTATCAACGTTTTGTCCGCGGCAGATATGACAGTTCCATCCTGATCGATGATTAATGTATTTGCATAGTCAGCAGGGAGCATATTTTTAATGATCTGACTGATCGCTGATTCTTTGATATCAATCGCAATCATGGCCTTACTGTCTTGTCCAGACGATTGAAACGGGTAACTATGGACATAGGAAATTAGAGGACTCATCTTGCCCTGTTCCCGTGATTCGATATAAACATCCTGAGGCACCATGCGAGTCTTCATCCATAAGGAGCTTTCTGGATTCTCTTTCATCGCAGTAATCCAATCCGTCGTATGATCCACACTCGAAGGCGTGTCCTCATAGAGCAACAGCCCATATACAGAGGAGACGATGAAGTGGTTCTTCGTATCGTACACATGAATAGCTTCAATGAGATCGGAATAATTTTGCACCATATTTTTGAGGGACTGTTCGATGTCCAGGATTTTACTATGGTTTCCTTTTAAGCTATCTAAATCGATACTTGCGGCGTTACCGAGTGCCAGGGACAGATAGACCTGATTCACCTTCTGGATAACGGAGCTCTCAATAGTATTGACAGTGCTTTTCAGCGAAAGTTGATTATTGATTCGAATCTCTTTGCTGTATTGATGGGAGAAGAAGAGGTATAGAATGGAGCCGAAAAGAAGCGCAATGACAAGAACGACAGCAAGGTAGGAAAGAACCATCTTGGATCTTACAGATTGAAATGGCTTAAGCATTCTTTTTCCCCCTTTATGTCTCTTTTCTAAACAACTTCATCATTATATAGCAGGCCGAGGACTAGAAATCATGTTGATCGAAATTTAACAAACTCCCACTCCATAATTTACTTTCAGTTAATAAAGCGTTTACAAAAGTAGGTATTTTAATTGATAAATGTAGTATCTAACTCCATTTTTCTTGGCATATGAGCTCCGGAACGTACGATTTTGATATAAAACGGAATTTGTTCTATAGATGCGAAACGCTCCCTAATGCTACAGTAACGGCAGATCAGACATCTGTATAGAGTCTTTCTTACTCATTTGCAGATGCAGAAGCAAAAAAATAATTTACCATAACGGGAGCGTGTATTTGCAAGCCATGAGAAAACCACTTAAAAAGTCACTGGCATTACTTCTAATGTTGTCTATGGTAGGTCCGACATTTGCAGAGAAGAGTTTTGCAGCCGATCAGAAGATTCAGTTCTCTGATATTCAGGGACACTGGGCGGAAGCAAATATTCAAGCATGGGGTGATGAAGGATTAATTCGAGGTTACCTAGATCATTCATTTAAACCGAATACGTATATTACAAGAGCAGAATTTATGAATTTGGTAAACGGTGCTTTTGGATATTCCGGACAAGCTAAAATTACCTTTAATGATGTGTCTGAGAGTGCATGGTATTACGAAGCAATTTCTATTGCAAATGCGAATGGATATATAGATGGATACACCGATGGCACAATGAAGCCGCAAGATCCGATCACCCGTCAAGAAGCAGCTAAAGTGATCGCTGGCATTTTGAATCTGGAGTTAAATGAAACAGCAGCGAATGTATTTAGCGATTCATCGTCTATAGCGGCGTGGAGCAAGGGAGCTGTAGGTGGAGCGGTAGCAGCGAAAATTATCTCCGGATATGCAGATGGAACATTCAAACCGCTTAATTCCATTACTCGTGCCGAAGCGGTGTCTGCGCTCGTTAAAGCTGTGGAGACAGATGCTACTACAGCTGCCAAACCAGCTAAGCCAAAAGGAACGGAAACCGTTCTGAATGTTAATCCCCCAGCAGATGAAGCTCGGTTATCCGCCGTGAAGCACGGAGCCAATGCCGGAGACGACACCTTGAAAAATATTGCGGAAACCAATCCGTTTATTGATATTTTAGACGGTTTTGATCAAGTATGGTCCATGAACCTAGCGGATTGGAGAGATGGAACAGCGGCAACTAAAATTGGAGCTGACGGGAAAAATGCAAAGTATGGAGATGGACCGACTCCATATTATGACGGCTTTAAGAATGATCCAACCGTAGCTGTTGCTGATCAGAAAACATATGCAAATGAAGAGATCCGAAACAAAGCGACTTGGGAAGCCAATATCAAATATGTAGAAAAGGTCACGCAAAATCGCACAGGTGAAGAGACATTGGCAGCCTATTATGATGACCAAAGAGATAAGATCTATAGCGTGATGGAGGGCTTTGGTCCGTTGGCTAACACGTATGTAGATATCATCAAGCCAAAGACAAACGTTGAACGAACGGTGGACGAGATGAATGTGGTATTGACCGAAGAAACAGTGGAAGATGAAAGCCAAGGCATTGGAGATTGGGAAGCAAAGACGGAACTTGCAGACTTGGTTCATTTAGTTGATCTGGTTCGATTCAAAATTCCTGCCTCATCTAATCCCTCTAAATATTTCTACTCTTCCCCTAGACCGTGGAGAATGAATTCCAATGGAGAAGTGAAAGAAGTTGTTGACAGCAAAGGACTGCCTGTATGGGAAACCTTGGGCGAAGGTGAGAAAAAAGAAGTACCTTTGGCTTCAGGCGGCACCAAATCAACAGGAGAAAAACATTACCAGCAATACGAAACTAACGTTAAGCTTATTCCTGCGTTAACTTATGTCAAACGAATCGCTGAGGATGGAAGAGGAAAAGATGGTGCATTTCCGAGCGGACATACCAGTGCAGCGTACTTATCCGTATTTCCTTTGGCATACGCTACACCAGAACGATTCACTGAATTGTTAACGAGAGCAGCTCAGTTGGGCGAGAATCGAATCGTAACGGGGATGCACTCACCGCTTGATGTTATAGGAGGAAGAATACAATCCACAGCCATGGCTGCATATGCACTTAATAAGGCTGAGAACAAAGATGTGTTAGAGAAAGGTTATGAGAATGCAGGAGAAGTATTTGGAGCTGCAGCCAAGGAAAAAAATATGAGTCTGTATGAGTATGCACACACCGTAACTGAGGATTACACGTTCAAGAGTGCCTACGATGAACACAAATGGGAAGATCATGATGCCAATAAAGCCTTCTATAGAGAAAAGATGACTTACGGTCTACCACAAACCGGAACCAAAGGTTTGGCTCCAGTTGTACCGCAAGGAGCAGAAGCCCTGTTAGAAACACGTCAACCGTATTTAACAGATGAGCAACGCAGACAAGTATTGTATACAACATCCATTGACTCTGGATATCCTGTACTGGATGAATCCAAGGGCTGGGGTAGAATTGATCTGGTCACGGCTGCGGATGGCTACGGCGCATTCTTGAACAATGTAACTGTGGATATGGACGCTTCCAAAGGGCGCTTCAATGCAGAAGACTGGTGGAGAAATGATATCACCGGTAGTGGAATGCTTACGAAAAAAGGAACAGGAACCCTTACATTGACAGGGAAAAATAGCTACACTGGCGGAACATTGCTGCAAGCAGGAACGCTGGTAGCTGAATCTGCAACTGCTTTTGGTACAGGTGATCTGTATGTAGAGAATGGAACAGTTGTCGTTGATGTCGACGGAGCACTCAACTTAAATAGGAACTTTACCATGGATAACGGTACGTTGGAATTGGTAGTGACTGACAACAACAGTCAACTGAATGTTGGCAGAAAGCTCTATATTGATGGAGGAAGTCTCAAACTCGACTTGTCCAACTATAAGATTGAAGGTTCCAAAGATATTACGTTAATCACGGCTAATGGAATTACAGGTGAATTCGACAGTGTAACTGCCGAAGGTTATGACGTGACTGTCACGTACGAAAATGGTCGTGTCATTGCACATGTTGTAGCCAAATAAGTGAAGTAATTATGCATGATATAAAGTGAACTAAAGAATGTCACACATGCCACTTCGATGACAGAATAACTTTCCGATCACTGTTATCCCCCAGATTCTTTCCTTCTTCAAAGGAAAAAATCCGGGGATAAGCATATGCTTTAGATGGAGCCTTCTTTCCGAAAGGCTTTAGGCGTAGCGAATGCTTTCGAAGTAATTTTCTTACAGAAAACTTGTAGCTTCGCTTCTTCACGTTATTTCTGCCCTCTCCGTTTTTGTGTAGTTATTAAAATTCATTTTATATCGTTCAATTCTTCGCAAGAAAAGATTATAGAAAAGGGCTTAAACTACAATGTAGTTTAAGCCCTTTTTGCGTACAGATACGTTGGATATAGGGGATGTTTTCAACACGTGCTGAAAGCCGAAGTGTATCTGAACGTGTCCGGAGTAGGCAAGCGCTAAATACTGAATGTAAGAGCAAGCAATTAGGACGTCGCAAAAGCGATTTTCCTATTTTCCACTACCAATGAAAATTTTCGCTTCGTACGAGAGGGACACGAGGTTTCCTCTCAGTCACGTTTGGAACAGAGCATGAGCAGGGGGTGAGCGCTAACGAATCTGAGACACGTTATATCGAAATGTACGGCGTTTTAGAGCGTTTTTATCGAGCGATTTTGGGAAATAACGTGTCTGGGGTTCTTTACAATTTTGAAAGAGGCTGTAGAGGTAATATAAGACGTCCTGTGTTCCTTAGAAAATCGACTGGTTACTCAATAGGATCAGCCAGACGGAAGCTCGATAATTTTGGGACACTGACATCCATCCTCGTATAGCATGCCGAGTAAGGAGACACGACCTGATCGGTGAAAATCCAGCCGAGGGAGGGCCAAGTCTCGTATCATCGATGTGGGTATCTAAGTTTAATCATACGGAAGCGGCTGAATCGTAGGTTATTCGTCGGTGTTGGTACCAGATGTACGACGTGTATTTCCTTCCATCTCCGCAGAGACTTGCTTCGTTGGTTCCAGATCCGTATGTCCTGCGTAGGGGCGATCACTTCGAGAGCGTGTCCCAGTCAACCCGAAACCCGAAGTGAATATAATCAGCTGTAGTCCCAGTGCGTAGGGCGCAGCAACAAGTCCAATCAGATGGAGCAAGGAGCATAGCGCGATCAGCAAGGAGAGCATTTTGGTTACTGTACGTGACCTATCCCGTCGTGGGCTGGCCCAGAGCAGGTAACCATATATTATGGTGATCATCAGGGAAATTGCGCGAATCCATGGCAAGATGCTGTCCCATGAGTCTACATGGACGTCCAACATCCGCTGACGAAATACCAGATCTGTAACTAGAAACCCTGTGGCTGCTAGTGCCAATGGTTCGGCTGCAGGCCGAAGGATGGTCCATACCGCTCTGCCCCAATGATCTGCATGAGTCTCCCGGCTGAGTTCATCCGATAATACGGTGCATTCCCGTTCCAGTGCTCTGTGCATCAGTCCGATTCTGGCAGGGTCATGATCCTTAATACAGTCACGGATCTGGTCCTGTAGCTGAGGAGATAGGTAAGATGCAGCTTTGCAGGCTAACATTGCTGTTATCAGATCGTCATGTTCGTGTTCCGATCGTTCATAATTCCGATTTTCCTGGATGGTAAGTTGTCCCAAGAGGGCTGTACTTATGTATAATGTATCTCGTATCCTTCTCATTCGCCTTTCGTGGCTGCGGCGAACTTCAGTGGCAGACCATATGTATATCCCCAGAAGCAAAGCCATGACTCCAAACAGTACAGCCACAGCGCCTGGGCGCGATGTTAGATCTTCAATCCAACGTTGAAACACACTTGTTCCTCCTTTGCACCAACTTCACGTATCATGAAACACGCTTCACGTAAGCTTTCTCTCACTATTACACAGGAAGTAGATGAATTCAAGCAGAATTCATATGTTAAAGTCATGATACGTAGAGTAGCTCAGTGACACAGATGTAATTATAATAGAAAGATTTTAAGGTGGGGAGAAATGAAATTTTATAGGTTTAATCATGATACGAAAACGAAGGTCCTAGCTTCAGTGGAAGATGATCATCATCCAATTAATAGTGATTTCCACGGTCAATCTAAAATAAAAGGATGGACAACAATAGGTTTAGAAACCCTTTATAAAAAATCATACAAGGATTTTCCGAATTATCATATCGGTAAACCTGTGTTCTCAAAAAGAGTTAAAGAGATGATGGAGAAAGAGAGTTTATTAACAAGCGAAGTAGAATTTTTGCCCATAACGAATGATAATATGGAATTGTTCATACTAAATGTTACTAATATATTGGACTGTGTTGATTATCATCGTTCTGATATTGGTAGATTCAAAGATGGGTCTTGGGCACGGTTTAACAAGCTTGTATTCGATCCTGCCAAAATACCGGAAGGAACGTGTATGTTCAAGATTAAGGAAACTCCTGGTGTTCAGGTTTTTGTTACAGAAAAGTTTAAAGAATGGATTGAAGAGCGTAAGCTCAAAGGGCTTAACTTTTCCGTGATATATGATTCTGACTTTACAAAGGAAATGGAAGAAGAGCAGCAACGGGTATATGATGCAGCTCTTGAAGAAATTGAACGAAATAAAGGAGAAGAGTATTCCTATGATGTTGCCCGTGAACTTGTAGATCAGGGAGAAACCATGGCTAGCGGTCCGTGGAGGATTCGGCTGGAAGATCAGGGGAGGTTATGGCTAGGTCAGTTACTTCAAGATCTGTCTTACCAGTGGATTATGCCTGTATATATCCCGCCGGTTTTGCTGTTGAAGTCTTGGCATGTGGTTGACAGAATAAAAGAATAATTTATTTTGTTGGAGAGGGGCACAATTCATGGATCATGTGAGTATTGAACACACACCACCCGCAGCAGTGGAGTATCTTGCTTTACGGCAGGTTTCGGGTCTTAGCCCGATGAGCAGGGAAGGGGCGGAGATTGGATTACCGAATAGCCTGTTTGCCGTATGTCTGCGTGAAGAGGATATGCTGATAGGCATGGGGCGAGTGATTGGAGATGGAGGTTGTTTCTTTCAGGTCGTCGACATTGCTGTACACCCGGATGTTCAGGGAATGGGGTATGGAAAACTGATCATGAGCGAGATTATGAATTATCTGCGTGAAGCAGTACCTGCCCGTGGTTTGGTCAGTCTGCTGGCGGATGTTCCGGCTGATCAACTTTATGCTCAATTTGGATTTGAATACACCAGCCCAAAATCGGAGGGCATGTGGTGGAGGCAGGGAGAAGAAGGACCGACTACCTAGCGGAACGGAAACTGAAATTTTGATGCGAGACTACACTTCATATGATTATGAAATCATCTCCGTATAGCCGCATTAGCGGCTTTTTTACATGAACCGTATTGCTTGATGGGGAGGAGAGGGGATGCTTCTGAATGGCGGTGTTTCCTTCGATCACGCAGTGAAGATTGTTTTTCTACATATAAGCTGTAAGAGATAGGTTTACAAGATGTCACATCCGGTTTAAGATGGCGTGAGCCGTTTAAGGTATATAACAATAGGATTAAGTATTAAAATAACGGTAAGTTGATGAAATGATATCTACAGAAAAGAGGGAATTCATATGAAAGTAGCCATTTTTGGAGCAACCGGAGCGATTGGCAAGATGATACTGTGGGAGCTGATGGATCGTGGGCATGAAGTGACAGCGGTGGTGCGTGACCCTTCGAAGGTTGAGATGGTTCATGAGCGTTTGCGTGTAGAACAGGGAGATCTGCTTAACCCGGATCAGGTGGCTGATTTTGCAGCGGGTCAGGAAGTGGTTGTGAGTGCATATGGACCGAAGTTTGGTGGAGAAGAAGAGATGCTGGAAGTGACACGTTCGTTGATCGAGGGTGTGCGCCGGGCAAAAGCAGGACGTCTGGTTGTAGTTGGTGGAGCGGGAAGTTTGCTAACCGATTCCGGGGATATGCTGATGGATACGCCGGGATTCCCGGAAGAAGTCAAACCACTCGCAAAAGCACATGCAGAAGCATATGACCTGATTGAAGCATCAGGTATTCACTGGACTTACATGAGCCCTGCGGCGACAATCACAACAGGACGTCGAACAGGCCAGTTCCGGGTTGGCATGAACCGGGTGATTACGGATGATATCGGGGAAAGCTCGATTTCGGTTGGCGATTTTGCAGCGGCTTTGGTGGACGAACTTGACGATCCGCAATTTATACAAGCACGGTTTACGGTAGGTTATTAAGTGTAGACAGGCTTTGGAATGGATGATTTAATCTGAAGGTCTCGTACACGGGATCGATAGAGTTTTCGATGATGTACCGAGTGGATCGTGGTAACTGGATGAGGTAAGAGGAAAGATAGCGACACACATATAAGATGCAGCGTTTAGGTGCAAAGTTGCTACTTTTAAGTATGAGATGAGCTTGTCACGGGGAGGGATGAACGTTGTTTATCGTAACCGCTGAACAGATGAGAGCTTTGGACGAGTATACCATTCATCAGCTCGGTATTCCGGCAGCAAGTCTGATGGAGAATGCAGGTCGCGCCATAGCCGAGGAAGTGATCAAGCTGTGCCGGGAAGTGCAGGCAGAAGGCTGGTTTGTGGATTCAGGGCAGCTTGGCTATAGCAGCAAGACCGATGCGAGGCGGGCACACACCGGGCCCGGTGATCGGCAAGGTTATGGTGGCGACATCATCGCCGATCCGGCGCTGGTGATGGAGCGCCCGGGAGATCAGCAGTGGTACATGCTGATCGGCAAGGGCAATAATGGCGGCGATGGGCTAGTGGCCGCGCGCCATTTGGTTGAAGCAGGGCTTGGCGTGACATTGGTCTACGCCGATGCCCCTGATGCACTGCGGGGCGAAGCCGCAGTGCAACGGGATGCCGCCGCGAAGCTTGGCATCCCTGCTCTTGTCCACGGGCGCGAAGCCGTGGACTTCAGCCGGTGCACAGGCATCGTGGATGCGCTGCTGGGCACCGGGTCGCGGGGAGCGCCGCGCGGAGCTTACGCGGCGCTGATTGAGGCGGCGAACGACAGCGGCAAGCCGGTCGTGTCCGCCGATGTGCCAAGCGGGCTGGACGCCGACACCGGAGAGGTGTACAAGCCCTGCATTCAAGCCCGGGTGACCGTATGTCTCGCGCTGCTTAAGCGCGGGCTGGTGCAGTACCCGGGTGCTTCTGCTGCGGGGCGCATTGTGGTGCGCGCCATCGGCATTCCCGCGCGACTTGCGCCAGAGCATGGCCCCTCGGTCCGTCTGCTGACGGACGAGGTGCTGCGCGGTGCGCTGCGCGTGGATACAGGCCGTCTACGGGCACCGGACGGCCACAAGGGCACCTACGGCCACGTACTGTTGGCCGCAGGAAGTCTGCCGATGAGCGGCGCTGGCCTGCTCTCGGCCAAGGCCGCGCTGCGCGCAGGCTGCGGGCTCGCCACATGGGCGCTGCCCGCGGCATTGCTGCCGCATGTCATCGGCACCGTGCCCGAGCTCATGCTCGCTGCCGCCGCCGATGGCGAAAGCGGAGAATGGAACGCGGCTTCCGCCGACGCCGTGCTGCGTCTCGCGGAGAGCCGCGACGTGCTCGCGACCGGCCCCGGCCTCGGCCGCTTCAAGGGCGACACAGACTGGCTGCGCCGTCTGTGGCAACATACGGATCGTCCGCTCGTCATCGACGCGGACGCCCTCAACATGCTGGCAGACGCTGGCCCACATGGGCCTCGCGACTGGGGCCAGCGAAGTGCGGCGACAATTCTGACGCCGCACCCTGGCGAGATGGGCCGACTGCTGGGCATGTCGACCCCAGAGGTGCAGCGTGACCGCATTGGGCACGCTGCAAAATACGCCCGCGAGCAGGGCGTGACCCTTGTGCTCAAAGGAGCACGAACGGTCATCGCAACGCCGTCCGGCGAGGCGTACATCAACACCACCGGGCACGCCGGCATGGCGACTGGCGGTGCCGGAGACGTATTGACCGGCATCATCGCCGGTCTGCTTGCCCAAGGGCTCAGCGCGGAGCAAGCCGCCGCGTTCGGCGTATATCTCCACGGACAGGCCGCTGAACGTGCAGCACTGCTGCGCGGTGACCCATCATCCCTGCTGGCCGGAGACATCATCGACGCACTGTGAGGATAGGGCAGGTGTGGGACTAGCTTATGGTTTTGGGTTACTGTCTATGACTAATCATTTCTAAACTGCAAGTGATCCAACGAACTAGCGCACCAGCGCATTAAAAGTAGATGAGTGCACGATGTCCATTGCTCAGTGCTCACTACCCAATTCCCAGTGCCCTAACGAACCTGATACACCTTATACCACGGTTTACATCGAGGAGCAAAAGCTAACGAACCTCATCCACGTTATTTCTGTGTATTTCAGATAAAACACCTGAAAAACCGGACTAAATTAGTGAATAGAGTGCCTGAGATTCGTTAGGTTTTATAACATGCAATTAATGGCCCAATAAGGTTTGCTCAGTTCGTTAAACGTTTGGATCTGAAATGTTGATGCCTTGTTATCTATATAAGTTGATCTAAAGAATATTTACACTGGACACTCCGGTGACAGAACAACCTTCCGATCGCTGTTATCCCCAGTTTTTTCTTTTATAAATTAGGAAATCCGGGGATAGCATATGCTTCCGAAGCGGCTTTCTTTCAAGAAGCTTTTAGGCGAAGTATATGCTTCTGAGGCAGCTTCTTTCAGACAACTTTTAGCTCCGCTTTTTCAGGTTCTTTCTGTCTTCTCCGTTTCGTGTAAATGTTTAGTTCAATTTATATACTTTCATATCTTTGAAACGAATTAATGGTTGGATGAAACAATGATTAGTACTGAAAAGGGGAGCCCTGTCATGATGCATGACGGAGGCTCCCCTTTATTTGTTTGTATGTTCACGCTACCTAATCCTGGCTCGGCTATAACCTGCCCATAACATGCCTATAATCTGCATCTAACCTGCATCTCAACTACATCTGAACTACGTCCAACCCAAAATTCTCCGGCATCCTGCTTACAGACGGAATCGCAGCAATTCCTGATGCATCTCTGCACTAATATCACGCAATGTCTTCACCTTGATACTTGCATCAGCGAAGGAACGTTGTTGTTCCGACGTGGAGGCGGTAATCTCTTCACTGCTGGCAGCCGACTGCTCGGTGATGGCACTGATATTTTCGATGGCTTGTTGCACCTGTGTACTGAGTTCATTGGAGTGTTGCATGTCCTCAGCAAGCTGATGGATACCCGTACTAATGCGCTCCACACTTTCACGAATAGCAGAGAAGGATTCGCGAGTCTGGCCAGTGGCTTGTTCCTGTTCGCCGAATAACTGCATGCTTTGTGCTACAGAGTTCTTCACCTTGTCCATGGAGGTTGTGATCTCGCCCACAGCCGCATAGATATGTTTGACCGATTGCGCAGATTGTTCGGCGAGTTTGTTCACCTCGCCCGCAACAACAGCGAAGCCACGTCCGGCTTCTCCAGCGCGAGCAGCCTCTATGGAGGCATTTAACGAGAGCATGGTTGTTTGTTTGGCAATCTCTGATACATATGCCGTCATCGTAGTGATTCGAACCGCGCTTTCTTCCAGTTCCCGCACCGTTTGTTCCACCTCGGCCATCGCCATACGATTCACTTCGGCCAAGCGGAGTTGCTCCGCTACAGCCTTATTACCTTCCTCAACGGTAGTTAATACTTCACGACCATCGATTACCGATTGGGAAGTGGCCTCCAGATTGCTATTGAAGGTAGACTGCATTTTGTCCACAACCATCACTGTTTCACTCAGATCCTCGGCAATCTTTTGACTGCCAATTGACAGTTCCTCCGTGGTGCGGGATACTTGCTGCACAATCGCTTGGGCTGTATCATTACCGCGGTCAATATCTTGTGCCATCAGATCGACACGATGACCCGCTTCACCAATCGACTGAATAATGCCGCGGATATTATGAGTCATGGTACCGAAGGAACGACTCAGGTCATCGAGTTCATCTTTGCCCCGAGCTTCCGGTAATTGTCCGGTCAGGTCACCGTCCGCAATTTGTCCAGCGGCGTCTTTGAGTGTTCGAATACGCTTGGCAATCTGACGTGAAGTATACATATTAAACAGCATCACGGCGACGAGCAATACGATAGCTCCTGCCAGAGCGGCTTGCCACGTTTGCTGAATGTCACGTTCCAAATCGACGGTATATTGATCATAACGATCCCGAGTCATCTCATCTAACGAATAGATATCATTCTGTATGCCCCGAACCCGAGTGCTGTAACGTTTCGCTTCCGCACTGTTCATCGCACTCATCGCTTCGGTGGCTCCCTGGTTGAGAGCTTCTAATTTTGTCTCGATGGACTGAATAAGTTGTAACTGCTGATCTGTTTCGAGCAATCCGTCCGTAAGCTCCTGAATCATCGTTTGGCCTTCATCCAGCAAGCGAAGCACGGCGTCCTGGTTTCCTGCTGTCATGGAGAATGAGTAGACATCCAGCGCTTGCTGGGTCTGAATCTGATTGGCGTTCAGTTCACTCACCTTGAGCATGGCTGGTACCAGATTTTGATTTTTGGCATTCATGTTGAGCAATTGCATGATGATATAAGCGACTAGCACAAGGCATAGAAGTAGTGAAATTAGAGCATTAAGTATCAGTTTTCCCTGTAGTTTCATGTGCGTACCTCCTCGTATCCGATGGGTTATTGATCAAGCGTAATTTTGATTTGACCGGAAGAGATCTTAGCCTTCAGATCTTCGAAGGTTTGCTGTTGTTCATCACTGAGCGTGATATTATGTAGAGCAGTCAGACCCACGGCGTTCTCCGCCAGCCCCTCCACGATTTCCTTTTGAGGGAAGGTATGATTGTTTTGAACAAACGTGTTAACGGCATTATAGATAGAGACATCCACATTTTTCAGCATGGACGTAAGAATGGATTTTTCCGCCAAAAAGAATTGATCGGTATCTACACCGATGGCGTATTTCCCTAATTTCTGAATCTCCGTCAGTGCACCAACGCCTGTGAGACCAGCAGCTACGTAGATCACGTCAGCGCCCTTTTCCTGAATCATCTCTGCAGCCAGTTGTTCACCCAGCTCGGCATTGCCAAAGTCCCCTGCGTAGACGACATCAACGGTTGCATTCGGCTTGACAGCCAGAACACCTTGTTTAAAACCCTGCTCGAAATTACGAAGGACTGGTATCTCTATTCCACCAAGGAAGCCGACATGATCTTCCGTTGAAGCCATAGCGGCAATAACACCTGCCAGATAACTTCCTTCTTCCGCCCGGAATGAAATGGAGGCAATGTTAGGCAGTTCGGACTGACTGTCAATCATGAGGAACTGCTGGTCAGGATAGTTGGCTGCAACTTTCTCCATATCCGCTTGGACAGCATCACTCAGGCCGATAACCAGATCGAATTTGGCTTGCGCAAACTCTTCAAATGCAGCTTCGGCATTGTCGCCCGGTTCACGATAGTCAAAGACAATGCTTTTCTCATTTCTGGCCTGAACCAGTCCATCAAAAGCAGCATCATTAAAAGAACGGTCACCCAGACCCACTTCCGTAAGCACGATCCCAACCTTTGTTCTTGTGTCTGTTGCCGTTGTTGTATTGTTGGGTGAACATGCCCCCAGGATTAGTACCGTCAGGATCATCATTATGGTGAGACCTAGACCTGCGCGTCTGTTCTTGTTTGTTTTCATGTGTGGTACCCTCATTTCTGTAGTCGCATTTTTCTGTTTTGCGTGATTCCTTAGCTCCAGGGAAGTACGTGTGCATGATGACACGTATGGTGAGGATTTCCCTTTATCTATATCGGTCAGAAAGGCACTGTGATTTATGGTATGTAGTGAAAATTTACGAAAAAATAAGTATTTTTCATGAATTACACATTATTTTTACATTTCTCTGGTTAAAAGGGTACATAAATATCTACAGTATGTTGTTTACTGATGTTAGAAGTCGAAAAAAGGCACAACAGAGATGACATGAATCATCTCTGTTGTGCCTTAAAATTTCACCCTATACGGATGATAAGGTGATCATCCTATTATAAAAATGACGCGAGTTTTACCAAGCCGCAATCGAGCCATCCGCTCGGGTTTCCGTACCCCCGCATAATACGCCATTGTCCGGGTTGCGCCAGATGATCTGACCGCGTCCAAACTGGGATGGATCGAGTGCCACTTGAATATCATGTCCTTTGCGGGCGAGTGCCTGAGCGATATGCTGCGGGAAACCCGGTTCCACGAGAATTGTTTTGCCCTTCGTCCACTGCCAGCGCGGAGAATCCAAGGCGGCCTGTGGGTTCAGGTGATAATCGATCGTATTCATAACCACCTGCACATGACCCTGCGGCTGCATGAAACCACCCATGACACCGAATGGCCCAACCGCTTCGCTGCCACGGGTGAGGAACCCCGGAATGATCGTGTGATAGGTTCGTTTGCCTGGCTCCAGGGCGTTGGCATGATTAGGGTCCAGTGAGAAGTTGTGTCCACGATTCTGCAAAGCAATGCCTGTTCCCGGAACAACGAGCCCAGACCCGAAGCCCATATAGTTACTCTGGATAAACGAAACCATGTTGCCTTCACCATCAGCCGTAGCCAGATACACCGTTCCACTTGCACGTGGATCACCTGCCTCAGGTGCTCGTGCGGTATCACCAATGAGTTTGCGCCGTTCTTCCGCGTATGCCTCGGACAGGAGTTCCTCCACCGTCAAACCCATTTTGCGTTCTTCAGTAATATATTTCTCCCCGTCGGCAAATGCCAGCTTCATAGCTTCAAGTTGCCGATGATATGCCAGAACGGATTCTTTCTCGTCAAAATCATATCCCTTCAGGAGATTAAGCGCCGCGAGAGCAATCAATCCTTGTCCATTCGGCGGAATCTCCCATACATCGTAACCATGATAGGAGACGGAGATGGGATCAACCCACTCCGGCTGAAAAGCCTTCAGATCTTCGCAAGTCAGATAACCACCGTGCTCTGCCATAAAGGAATGAATGCGCTCTGCCAGTTCTCCTTCGTAAAAGTCTCGTGCTTCGCTCTCGCCAATCTGGCGCAAAGTCGCCGCATGATCCGGCGAGCGCCACATCTCTCCAGCTGCGGGAACAGGCCCGCCTGGAGCAAATGTCTCAAACCACGCCCGCCCTGCTTCCGCATCACCCTGGCGTGCATAGATCTCGGCTGCCCTTGCCCAGTGGCGGGCCAGCCCAGGCGCAAGCGGATAACCTTCCTCCGCATAGCGGATGGCCGGTTCCAGCGCTTCCGCCAGCGTGAGTCGCCCAAAACGGCGGCTCAGCTCAGCCCAACCCGCCGGTGCGCCAGGCACCGTCACCGGAACAACCCCAAGCTTCGGCATCTCCGTATGGCCTGCCGCTTGAAGCGCCTCAATGGATATGCCCTGAGGCGCAGGGCCGCTGGCATTCAGGCCATGCAGTTTGCCCTCGGTCCAGACGAGGGCAAAAGCATCGCCTCCAATGCCATTGGACGTTGGCTCCAGCACCGTGAGTGCTGCCGCAGTTGCAATGGCGGCATCAATGGCATTGCCGCCTTTTTTCAATACATCCAGACCAGCTTGTGCAGCCAGTGGCTGTGACGTGGCGACCATGCCTTGTTTCGCATACACAGGCACGCGGTAAGAGGGGTACGGTTGGTAGAGTGGATCGAAGTTCATCAGGTTGTTCAGCTCCTTGTCGCTAGATGTCAGGCTCCGGCATAACCGGATCATACTCCTAACCCTCTTCGCAACTGAACAACCGATATCCTGCCACACCTGCCAAATCCAACCTGACATCAGCCTATGTCGTTACCATATCGCCGCCATTTACATGAATGCATTCACCTGTGACGTAGGATGAATCGCGGGAAGCGAGATAAACGTAGGCTGCCGCCAGTTCGTAAGGCTGACCAGCTCGACCCATGGGTGTATCTGTTCCAAATACCTGTACATCCTCAGCGGAGAAACTAGCAGGAATGAGCGGTGTCCAGATGGGTCCCGGGGCGACGGAATTCACACGGATTCCCTGTGCAGCGAGTGATTGGGCGAGTACACGAGTCAGCGATACGACGGCTCCTTTGGTAGAAGAGTAGTCGATCAGTTGAGTGTTGCCTTTATATGCTGTAATGGAAGCCGTATTGATAATGGAGGCACCTCTGCACAGATGGGGGAGAGCGGCCTGAATCAGAAAGAAATAGGCGAACACATTGGTCTGAAAGGTGTGATACAGCTGTTCCTCTGTAATATCAACGATGCTTGGCTGCACATACTGTACGCCATGATTGTTGACCAGAATATCGATCTTCCCGTAGGTTTCCATGGTTGTGCGAATGACGGCTTCACAGTTTTTCTTTAAGCGGAGATCAATCTCGATTAAGAGACAGCGCTGTCCCAGTTCTTCGATCCGTTCACGAGTCCTTTCGGCATCTGTCCGTTCATATAGATAAGCAATGACGATATCCGCACCTTCCTTGGCAAAAGCGATGGCGGCCGCCCGGCCGATTCCACTGTCACCACCCGTAATAATGGCAACTTTACCTTGGAGTTTGCAGCTGCCGATATAGGCAGGATCTTCACTGATCGGTTCAGGCACCATCAGAGTTTCCAGACCGGGTTGCTGGTCCTGATGCTGGGGTGGAAATGCCAGCTTTTGCTCCTTGCATACCGTTTTCTCACCATAAAAAGGATAGACAGGATTCATTCGCTTTACATCCTCCTCGAACGTTCATTGATACGGATAACCTATGCATTCGCCCAGAAGAACGTGCGGGAGGAAACAGCAGAGCGGTTGTTTTTTGCGCAGAATATACCATAATAAGGGTAGATCCTTAAATCGATGGAGGTGTCAGGAGCCACATGAATATTCAAGGAATTAATCATTTGTGCTTTTCCGTATCCAATCTGGAGCGGGCCATTACCTTTTATGAGCAGGCTCTCGGTGCCCAAATTCAGGTGAAAGGACGCAAACTGGCTTATTTTGAGCTTGCCGGTCTGTGGATTGCCCTGAATCAGGAGGATGTTATTCGCAACTATACGGAACGAACCTATACCCATATTGCATTTACCGTTACAGAAGAGGAGTTCGACGCGTCTGTACAGCAGCTGCGAGCAGCCGGGGCGGACATTCTTCCTGGAAGGCCCAGAGATCCCCGGGACGCATTATCTGTTTATTTTACTGATCCGGATGGTCATTTGTTTGAACTGCATACAGGTACGATGAAGCAAAGGCTGGATTATTATCGCGAAGACAAAGATCATATGACCTTTTATACGTGAGTTTCATGTGCAAGTAGAGGTAAATGGTAATTAACGTATTTAAAGTCATTGCAATTATCCGTACAATACATCTTAGGTTCGCTGAAGTGTACACGGTATGTTCGGCTGCCAAACCATATGCACAAGGAGAGATGGACGTGGATAATAAAATATTCAAGCTTCGGATTGTTGCGAGCGGGTTGTCTATGGCCATTGTCATGTTGTTTTCATTGTACAATGGACATCTTCAAAATTCAGGGGAAGCTCTTCAGTCCCGTGTATCATTGGGCTATTCGTCAGACAAACAAATAACGGTGCACCCGCTTGATCTGAATGATCCTGTTCCTGAATAGTTGTTAGGAGAAGATGGGGGCCGTATTTATTTGATATAGGATTTATAGTCATCATAATTCATTTTCTGTTCTTGTCCGCTTAGAATTAAAAGTTTGTGGCTAATATCAGCCTCACGATCTGCATGGATGCGTTTAAGCAGATCGTAACTCATTCGAAGGAAATAATAGCCTTCATTGGTGTTGTCTTTCTCATGAAATACAATGCCGAGAAGACGATATAGTTTTGCACGGAGCATGCCTTCATCTCGTTGATCCAGCAGTTTAAGAGCTTCCTTGATGGCTGTTTCGGCCAGTAAAGGTTGCCGTTCTTCGAGATAAATTTTACTGATTTCCTCTAATATAGAAGCCTTCTTGTGAGGCAGATTGCGTTTGTCGTAGATATCGGCGCATTCTGACAGCAAGGGAAGGGCTTCTTTTTTTTGTCCCATATGAAGTTGAATGACAGCCAGATTGTGAAGAGCAAGTACATAGGATTTACTATTTGCCTGTTTATATGAATCTACCGATTTCTTGGTCCAGTCATAACTTAAGAGCAAGTGTCCGTCCTGTTCGGACATATAATAGGCCTTGCCCAAACCCAGCGTAATTTCGCCATATAACTCCGGTTGCCCGGTCATGTGGGCTTCTTTTTCGGCTTTGAGATAATAATCCAGTCCCTTATCCACGTTACCGAGCCGCAAATGGGTTGTTCCGAGAAAGGTTAACGAACGGATATGTTTATCTTGCAGATGTTTGAGTTTGCTGCTGTAGGTATAGGACTGTTCGTAGTATTTACGGGCAGCGTGAAACAGTTCTGCATGAAATGCAGCTCTTCCCATTTCCAGGTAATAGTCGACAATGCGCTCCCGGTCTCCTGTTCGGGTGACTGTAAAAGCCGCAGTTTCCCCATCATCCAGAGCTTGGCGGTAATCGCCAAGCCTATTGTGGCTTCGAATGATGAGCAGATAGGCTTCCGTTTGATCCAGTGTATCTTCCGTCAGAGTCAGAACTTTGTGAGCCATACGGATACAGGCAGGATCATTCTGCTCAGCATAGTAGGCTTTGGCTTTGTCCAGGACAGCTTCACCAATATCGGTGTCCGTTGTCGGACTTCCTCCCAAGAAGTACTCCATTGGTGTATTGAGTCTGCGAGCAATGATTTTCAACATACGCTGAGAGGGAACGGCTCTGCCTTTTTCGATGAGGCTGATGTATGAGCGTGTCATATCCTCACCTGCCAGTTGTTTCTGAGACAGTCCAAGTTGCTCCCGGATTTCCCGAATTTTGGGTCCGATCATGATCATTCACCGTCCCTTGAATTAGTTTGTGATTACGTTGTGAAATGTGAGTTGTATATTGAATGCTTGGAATTGGTATTAACAAGGGGTAAGGCGTGCGAGAAATCCATTTACCTCCATTTACAGTTTAAATCCAAATTGGGAGATTATAGAATGATAGTATCCAAGACGAAAGGAGGAATAAATCAATGATCATTAAAGCGACTCCCATTACATTGGAACAATTGAAGAACAAAGAGTTGGAAGCAGTACAATCGGAAGTGAACGTGCTGGGCGAAACACGTGAAGTTAGTGCTCGTGCAGTAGCAGCTCGTGCAGTATCTGCCCGTGCAGTAGCAGCTCGCGCAGTATCGGCTCGCGCAGTAGCAGCTCGTGCGGTATCTGCTCGTGCAGTAGCGGCTCGTGCATAATCCCTTGTATCTACTATGGCATTATGGTTAGTCCAATAGATGAGAGCTTCGGATGAAGCTCTCTCCCTATATTGAGAGTGCTCCGTATGATGGGTATAACGAGGTGTCCTAAACCGATGCATATCAAGCAAATATGGTCATACATTCCCAAGTTCGTCGTTCCTGTCCGGGAGTTGAGCGAACATCTGGGACTCAAACAAGCTCAGACCAAAGTGTTGGAGAAAATTCACGGTCTGAAACAGGTTCCGCAAGACAAAGACGGTGATCTGACTAAGCTGTTAGGACGTGTCCTCGCCCAGGTGGTAAACAGTCCGACAGTTGTTCCATCTTCTATCAAGTATATCATTTATTGCCACACAATTCAGGAAAATTTCCCCTTTCCAATGAAGGTATTGCAAGGTCTGAAGCAGGCTTACGGCATGCATCATGCCATTGCATTTTCACTGACACAGCAGAACTGTGCCTCAGGTTTGATTGCGCTGGATGTTGCTGCAACATTGCTGCCCTCTTTGGAAGAGGATGATCATATTTTAATCGTAACAGGTGAAAAAACATTCAGTCCCATTGTACAGCTCATCCCCAATACAACCGTTATGGGCGAAGCTGCGGCCGCCATACTGGTTGGTAAATCCGGCCCGGGAAGCAGGATGGTGGGGCTTACGAACGTAACCCTTGGACAATTCTGCAACGTGCTGACAGGTGATCCCGAGACGCTCAAGGAATTTCAGGAAATCTATACACCCCAGCTCTGTGATGTCATTCACGAGGCAATAGATGGATCGGGCCTGACGTTGGAGGATATCCGTTATATTGTCCCGCACAATGTGAATCTGTCTTCATGGAAAAAGGTTGCTGCACGATTGTCCTATCCATTGGAGCGGGTGTACACATCCAATGTGGGAGAAATCGGGCACTGCTTCTGTTCCGATCCCTATATTAATCTGAAAGAGATTTCAGATCAGGGGCTATTGCAGAAGGACGACTACTATTTGCTTGTCACGGTTGGGCTGGGAGCAACATTCAGCGTGGCGGTGATGCAGTTCGCAGAAGAACGAGGTGATGAGATTGACCGCACTGTTGACCGGATTTTCGAGAAAGCTGAAGCAGGCGCTTACAGGTCATGATGAAGCTGTTTTTATTTATATAAACAATTTTGAAGTCGAAGAATACTGGAATGAGCAGGGGGTACTGAAGTTGCCTTCGCTGAGTGTTGGTTCGGCTGCTGACGTTGTAAACCGGATGGAGGAGCTGGGAATTTTCCTGGCAGGTGAACAGGATATCGTATTGCTCAAGGAACTGCCGGATTCCGGATTTATAGCAGATGCGCAGGCCATCGGTTTTGGTCGATCACGTTTAATTGCTACTGAATATAATGAACCAGGATTGAACATTACAGCTAACATCCTGCATTGTCAGCGTACGCTGGACAGGCTGCGTGAACTGGCAGATAGACAGGATATACAGGCTTATCTGGTTCCCTTCGGAGCCTCGGATCAGGAAGAAGAACTATCTCAACGCACGGGTATTCCCCTTGCCGTACCACCGGCTGACATTTTCCGCAAAGTCAATGATAAGGGCTACTCCCGAAGGCTTAATGCCGAACTGGGTGTCCGTCAGATTCCTGGCTGTGAGTGTTACTCTCTGGAGGAACTTACGTCCGGATTTGAACGTATGAAATCCGTGTTGGAACAGGGCGGGCGTATTGTCATGAAGGATTCGATGGGCGTCTCGGGCAAGGGAATCACCGTTATTGCAGATGAAGCCCGTTTCCACAAATGCGTGAAATTACTGGAGAAACAGGCAAGCAAGAATGGGACAAGAGCTGTGAATTATGTGCTGGAGCAGTGGATAAACAAAACATGTGATCTGAATTACCAGATTTTAATTCATCGGAGTGGTGAGGTTGAATTTCTTGGTGTGAAGGAATCATTGGTCGAACAGGGTGTTCATCAGGGGCATCTCATGCCACCACGTCTCAGCGTTGCGCAGATTGAGGTGATTCGGGATGCGGCATTGCAGATTGGGGCTGCGCTCCATCGGGACGGATATTACGGTGTAGCCGGTATCGATGCCATTCTGGATGAGGACGGAAGTGTGTGGCCTAATCTGGAGATCAATGCAAGGTTTAACATGTCGACGTATCAGACTGAGATCCAGAACCAGTGGATTCCTGAGGGGATGTTAGCTTTGGCCAAAAAATATACACTTCGTTTGAATCACCGCCTGGATTATGGAAAGTTAAGGTCAACACTTGGTCCTCTGTTATTTGATCCGCTGAAGGGCGAGGGGATACTTATCAACAATTTTGCAACGGTCAATGCAGCCTTCAAAGGTGAAGATCGTGTGTTCTCTGGTCGTCTCTATGGTGTCATTATTGCTCATTCGGCTGAGCAGCTACGGGCGACCGATGCTGCGGTTGAAGCCAAGTTATCATTCATAAACGAGGTGAAGTAGATGTCTGGAGATTATCAGATTCAAGGGCTTGCGATTTCGGCCATCGCTGCACAATTCGGTACACCATTATACGTCTATGACGCTGAGGTATTAGAGCGAGTATATGAAGAACTTCGCAGCCTGCTGACTCCAAAGGTGGAATTGTTCTACTCATTAAAGGCTAATCCCAATATTTCAATTGTTCACCTGCTTCAGGGGCTTGGAGCCCAGGCAGAGGTCTGTTCCATGGCCGAATTACATACCGCACTACAGGCGGGTACAAATCCGGAGCGTATAATCTTCCTCGGACCAGGCAAGACCGACGCGGAGATAACCGCTTGCATTCGTCATGGCATCTACGCAATCGTCTGTGAATCGTTTCAGGAGCTTAACCGCATTGAAGCCATTGCAGCTGAAGAGGGACGGATTGTCCCCGTGGCACTGAGAATCAATCCTTCTTTTACCGTGAAGGGATCACGGCTCACGATGGGTGGCAAACCACGCCAGTTTGGCATGGATGAGGATACTGTGATGCAGGGACGACAGCAATTGGAACGATGCTCACATGTGGATATTATCGGTCTGCATGTATACATGGGAACCCGTATGCTTGACGTGGAACCTATTGTGGAGAACACACGCCACATTCTGGAGCTTGCCGAACGGTTGGAGGAGCAACTGGGCATTCGGCTGCAGATGGTAGATGTGGGCGGTGGTCTTGGAGTTCCGTATTACGAGGGAGAACAGCCGCTGTCTGTGAGTGCCCTGTCTGCACAATTGAACCCTTTGTTCGAACAATTCAAGGAAAAACATCCTGACATCAGACTGTTCATGGAACTGGGAAGGTATCTGGTGGGAACCAGTGGGATGCTGGTTAGCCGAGCCTTATATGTCAAGGAGTCGTATGGAGAGACGTTTGTTGTGACCGATGGTGGTACCAATTGTCATATGGCTGCGGTCGGAATCGGTTCGTATGTGAAGCGCAATTTCCCGATTGCATCTTTGTCACGTTACGGAGAATCCCCGGTTGCAGAGTTTAATATAACTGGCCCTTTGTGTACCCCGAATGATGTTATTGGCAAAAAAGTAAACCTGCCTCCCGTTGAACAAGGGGATTTAATTGGTGTATTTCATTCCGGTGCCTACGGTCCTACTGCTTCACCGACCCATTTTCTCAGTCATGGAAGTCCGGCTGAAGTGATGATTAGTGGTGGAGAAGCCCATCTGATTCGGGAAAGGGATACTCCCGAAGATCTACTGGGCAAACAGCGTTTGATCCCTGTTTCACATTCCGCAGTAACCAACAGATGAGGAGAGATGATCATGACAACCGCAGTATTGCTTGAAGAAATCAAAGGTGCTCTTGCCGAAGTACTGAATATGGAAGAGAACCAAGCTGTTACATGGGACACATCTTTATTTGATGAACTTCATCTGGATTCAACGTCTGTTCTGGAACTATTGATGACGTTGGAAGACCGTATTGAGGGACTGGAGATCGACCCGGATGAACTGGAACCAGATGTATTTAACACAGTGGGTTCACTAGCTGTATATATCGAAAAGCAACTCGTTGCTGCCTGATGGCGGCGCCTGTTACCATCCGGGACATGAGGGTCAGGCTGTTTAAGGACAAGCAGCCTCCGTTCGAACATCCGGAGTTGTTAAGATTTCACAGTGATTTGTTGGCGGGGTCCCCCGTGGTACCCCGGTTTCATCTGCTGGAGGGTCGTTATAACAATGCCTATCATGATATGAGTGTACTACTGCTCGAAGAGTCGGGGCTGGATCAGATCATGGGAGACGTGGATGTTCTCCTGCTGGCCTATCATTTTCCCAATATTCGTCCAGATATCTCCATTGTCAACTATCTGATGGACCGTTATCAGGCACGGTTCCTGAGTTTTGCCGTGAACGATATGGGGTTCGGTGCACCGTTCGCGGCACTACATATGCTCCAGCATTATCTGAACAGCGGCAACTACGATCGGGGAATGCTGCTTGTGCTTGATCAGACGTCTCTTCCCTACGAGACGGAAGGAGTGGGCGAGATTGTAGAACCCGACACGGGAGCTGTTCTGGTTCTGGATCGGTTGGCAGAAGGCGGTTCATCCCTTGTTGGTGTGGAAATACAATATGCCGAGAGTTCGATTGCCGAGACAGCAGAATTGTTGCTGGACAGGCTTTGCGTTCAGGTATCCGTTAATCTGGCTCAGATCAGGCTTCTTGTCCATCCGCTGTTGGAGCAGGAAGTGTCCGGTACCGAATGGTTTCATGCTACAGGCTGGCAAGGGAGTTACGATCCTGCCCACTGGAGCGCTGCACCATTCTTTGGTCTGAAGCAACTTCTTGAAGATCGGTGCACAGATGATTACATATGTCTGATGCACCTGGAGCCAGATGACAAGTTTATCTATGCACTTCTCATTCATACACGTGGATACGAAGAGCTGTAATCAGGAGGAGGGAAACGTGATGGGGCTGGGTATAGTGGATATCGGTGTATATTTGCCTGATCAGATCGAAGAGCCCGGGGTTATCCTCGAATCCTTGGGACTGGGTAAAGGAGAGCTTCAATTGCTGCGCAAATATCATCGTCTGAACGGTGTTCCCGTTACCCCTCCGGGTCAGCATCTGGATACTTCTATCGTTCGCGCGATCGGACAGCTTGTTGACAGACAACCTTTGCCTGCCATTGACCTTGTGCTCTATGCCCATTCTGCACATGTACAAGCACCAGGGGATTATAGGCCCTTGCAACGGGCTCTGAGTGAATATGGGCTCGAGCATATCCCCTTTTATAGTATTTCACAGATGAATTGTGCGTCCTCGATAGCCGCTCTTCAATGGCTTGAACGAATCTCCCGTACACAGCCTGATATTCGTAATGTTTTATTGGTATGTGCCGATCAGTTTAACTTCATGCCACCCGACTGGAGATATATTCGAAAGTCTACGATTCTGGGTGACTCGGCTGTTGCCATGCTTCTATCCAGAAACCATGGTCAGCACATCTTACAGGCTGCTCATGTTCTTCGGGATACGAGGTTCCATACCGGATATTATGCGGAAGTGGAAGAGATGACGTCATTTAACAAGCTGTATGTGGATCATATCATTCGAGGTATGGAAGAGCTGCTGTCAGCAGAGGGCCTGACACTTCATGATGTAGATCATATCTTTCCCCACAACGTCAATTGGACTACATGGAAGGAGTTTTCAAAGCGTACAGGCGTGGATCAAAAACAAATTTACCTGGATAATATCCCGCGGATTGGACATACCTTCTCCACGGATGCGTTCATCAATCTGAGCTCTGGGCTAGAGAATGAATGGGTGCATAAGGGGGAGAGGTCCGTACTGGTCAGCATTGGGCTGGGCAGTTTTTTTGGTTTTGCGTTAATTGAGCATGGAGATTGTTGATCATGAGTCAATAGGAGGAGTGCATATGTCAGTCTTGAATTCTGATGAGGTAGGTACTGTGCCGGTTGGTACAGAGGCCGCAGGTCGTCCGGTACCCACTGTAACAGATCTGCTGGAAGCAGCAATGTTGCGTTTGGATACACGTCCCGTGTTGTTATGCCAAGGGGGGATAATACTGGCGACACCTGAACTCGTGAAAAGTGGGCCATGGATATGTCATGCAGAGACAGGCCATATCTACGAATGGAAACAGGTACGTGCGGATCGGGTGGAAGATCGGATGTTGGAGCCTTCAGGTCTTTTACTCTACCGAATATCGGAACTTCAGAATGAAGATGTGGCATTTTTTGAAAGACAAGATGATGTCACAGGTGATATAGCTGATCTTCGAAAACGTATGCTTTATTTCCGTACTGAACTGTGCAGCGCAGGATTGGAGCAAGTGCGTAATCATCTATCCAGTCGCAACTCAGGGGGGCAATCCACACTTCAGCATCAACTGGTCAAGGGCATGATTGCAGATGTTTTGACTGTACTATATATGGCTGAGACTATTCAGTCAGATGAATTCGTATTAGAGCAATCAGGCATTTTGGAGGCTCGTACAAGCACATGGGTTCATCAAGAACTGGACGAGGCCTTCCGTCAATTGCAGCGTCTTGGAGGAGGGTTTGGCTATTTGCGACATGCGATCTCGGCTTACGTGTATGCAGGTCAAATGGTCAAAAATATGCTGCTCATTCCGAAGGAGGCCTTCTGATGATTACACGATCTACCATTGCTGTTTTTGAGCGGGAAATGAAACAATATGCCACGGAATTACGTGATATTGGCCTGGTCATTGACCGTGAACCTGAGCGTATAGCTGAGTTCACACATCTGGCATCTCTGCGAACCATCAATCGCATGATGATCCCGCCGGAATATGGCGGTGAACCGATCGTCACTGTAGGTCAGGAACGATATTATGGTCTTTCCTGTCTGGAAAGAGTTATCGCGATTGAGGAACTGTCAGCAGGTGATGCCGGTGTATTTCTGGGGAGCCCGGGTCCATCGATGTCCAGTGTAATCATATCAGCTCTGGCTGACTCACAACAGAAGGAGCGGTACTATTCTCATTTTCTCAAGGGACCCGCGTGGTCATTCTTCGCTCTTACTGAACCGGAAAAGGGCTCGGATGCTACGGGTATTGGCACACGAATTTCGCGGAACAAGGAAGGCAAACTGAACCTTGACGGACAGAAGTACTATATCGGTAATGGTAGTCGTGCCAGCATCGGACTGGTATTTGCTCAGACCAATCGTACGCCTCTCGGCATCCAGATTGCGCTGGTAGACACGTCTGTGCAGGGATTCAGCGCCACACCTCTGGATACGATGGGGGTTAGAGGTGTGCAATTGAGTCACCTCACGTTGGATGGTTTTCCGCTGGCAGAGGAAGATATCATCGGGCGTCATCTCAGTCCAACCAAGCGTGGATTATGGGGCGCGCTTCAGACCTTTCATCGTATGCGGCCAGGTGTCGCTGCACTTGCGCTTGGAGTCGCACGGGCAGCATATGATTATGTGAAGGAGCAGAGGTCTGTTTTCTCGGAGAGGGAGAAGGTGGAGTTAGAGCGACTGGAGATGCGCCTGCATTCACTCCGTAGCATGATTCGCAGCGCAGCGGCGGAGATTGATGCGGATGTGCAGAAAGGGTATCTGGCTTCCCTGAGCAAAATTCGTGCTGGAGCACTGGCTGAGGAGGCCACGGAACTGGCGCTTGACCTGATGGGACCTGGTTCCATGATTGACCATCCTTTATTGAATAAATGGTATCGGGATGCGCGTGCCTTCGAATTCATGGAAGGAACTACCTCCATTCAGAAGATCAACGTTTTCCAAGCCTATGCCAATGGAAAAATGAAGCATGCCTGATACGCTGAATAACCCTCGTGCGATGTCTGTCTATGTTAATCATATCTGTTGGGTTACGGCCGAAGATCACTTGTATACCACGGACATGCTCGATGTGGAAGATTACTATTACTTATCTCCACACATATATATGGAAGAGAACTATTATGACAGGTCTATTGTGCGAACCCGCTCTTTGCGATCCGATGATCAACGGGTAACTGCCGGTGATCTTGCGCTAGTTGTCATGGAACCTTTGGCTTCTGGTGCAAGTGAGCGCTGGGATCTGCTGATTCTGGCCCAGACCTATCCTGAACGCTACGCCATGAATCCACCTTTGGCCCGAATTCTGGAGTCTACCTCCTGGAAGGTGGACTATCCACTGGCACTTTCCCATATGGGGCCACTCGCTGCTACGGAAGGAATGCAGGCTGCAGCATGGACACTAGGGAGAGAGGAACGGGGGATGTTTGTTCTGGCGGAACAACGTGTGATTGAAGAGCACGATTCTCCCGGAGATCTGTCTGATATGGCTGTTGCCTTGGAGTTAAACAGACAGTCCGGTGCTCTTGCCGTGAATTATATAGGAAAGAGAACGGTTGACGATATCGAAGGGAGTGTTATGGCTTCAGAGATTATATCCATTATAGATGAGTTCATGGATGCTGGTCAGACGGAGAATATTCTTCTTCAATCCCGTTTACGTAGACACATAATCCCTTATTCGAAGCCAGGCATATCCTTAATCAAGTCAGTCTACCACGTACCTGAAACTATTGATTACCAAAGTGGCGACGTGTGGATACAGCTCGCTGAACAATTACAGAACGGAAATATAAAGGTAGATGATCGTGTTCTATTGATATCCTGGGATGGCGAACGGCTGTTATCAGCCTGCTGTGTACATGTAGTACATATGCCTGTCCTGACTCGTCTCACAATACATCAGGAAGTGAAGACATCATGAATGGAGGAGGGGATTGAATTTGAAAGGTCTGGATTATACTTCGGGATCGGTGAACCGGCTGTTAATCCGCACTGCAATACCGATGCTGCTTGCTTCTTTGGTTAACGTAACAACGCAGCTGGTCAATGTTTTTTTTATGGGTCATACCAGTCAGACCGTGTTATATGTGCTATCACTGTATATTCCCATTTCTTTTATCATGATTGCGCTTGTGGAAGCCATGCAATTGTCGGTTCAGGTTGCTGTCTCACGGAGCAGAGCGGAGGGTTCGCGGGCTTTTACATCGCTACTTGGGCATATGCTTGGCAGCGCAGCTATTTTTTCAATTGTTGCTGGCGGTGTGGTTATGCTGGTGTCGCCACTTCTCTCCTGGTTTTATGCCGTCCCTATGGATGTAAGGCCCATGTTTACCATTTATGTGGCGGGCATGATGGCAGCAGGTGTGCCCGCTGTGCTCGCAGCGGTGGGTGGTGCCGCATTGCGTGGGTTGGGCCGAGCTCAAGCGGCAGCGTGGAATTCCGTAGGTACGGCATCGCTCAACATTATGCTGGTGTACTGGTTCGTTTCGGTGGCTGGAATGGAATTGAAGGGAATTGTATACGCCAATCTTATTTCTTCAACACTCTCTTTGCTCATAAGCCTTCTGATTCTGATATTGAGGAAGGAATTTGTGTATGAACGGGTAACATTTGTGTGGAAACATCTCATTGCACTTCAGCAGGTAGGCATTCCCGTATTTATTTCGTACTGTCTTATCTTTTTGAGTACTTTCTTTTTCAACAAAATCGTCAGTCGATTTGGGGAAGGGGTAGTTGCTGGATTCGGAGTTGGATACCGAATTCAGACGATGGCTATACTGCCCGGAATCGTTATTGGATCGGCTATCGGGATCATGATTAATCATAACCTCAAAGAGGCTCATCGACCACGTGCATACGAGAGCTATCGCAGAGGTCTGGTACAGTCATTCATTCTTTATGCCGTAATTGCCGTATCCATCTGGGTATGGCGGGAACCGTTGACAGCTTTTCTGATTGCGGATCCCGTATCCCGTGCAGAAGCGGCCCGATATCTGGCAGTGGTTTCCCTTTCCTATCTGACCATGGGTCCTATGATGACAACGCTGCTTACCATGGAACAGAGTGGACGCGGCTATCAGGCCCTGCTTATGAATGCTGCATATTTTCTGCTTATTATTGTTGCAGGGTGGGGGCTGACACGAATCTTTGATCATGTGGGATACTTCTATGGCGTCATTGCTTTTGTTAATGCAGCGAGTTTATTATGCATCTTACCCGTGATCAGGCTGTTCAAAAAGGACTATACAGATTCATCCGGGCATAAACCAACTGACGCGGATGAGCAGGAGGGTCTAGCTGCTCAGAGTTATTCGACCTAGATATAACCAATATCAAATAGAGGAGGTCTCATTATGAAAGATACGGAACCTGTATACCTGGTACGCCGCATCGGCGATACGTTGATTGCAGCCGATGAGACGTTCAGCCAGTTCTATCAGATTGAACCCGCTGAAGAATTGGAGACACGTCCGATCCCCCAGCTAGATGGCATTGACCCTCCAGATGAGCCTTATTTTTCACTGAAACCTCTCGTAGGTCAAGATTCACCGCATCTCTATATGCTGGGTATTCCCTATTCGGGAGGTTCAGGTATGGAGGGATCAAAAGTCGCGGGATTTGAGCAATCTCTTCGGGCCGAATCATGGAAAAAGGTAATGTATCCAGCTCTGACGCAATCCCGCATATCAGGACTATATGACATTGGCAGTGGCCAGAGATTACTTGAATCAGTAATGATGCAGGATTTGGGTACTTGCCAAACAGATGATACGGATTCCTACTCGAAGGGTCTTAACTCAGCTCTGGTATATACGGAAAGGGAAGAGGCGCTACTGTGCTGCATTGGTGGGGATCATTCCATTACGTATTCCATCCTGAAATCCATATTGAGTCGATCCGAAGCAAGAATCATACTCGTCCAGTTTGATGCCCACCATGATTGCGGGGTGGATGCTATTCATCAGAGTGAGATGCATCATGCCAATTTTGTGAGGCATCTACTGACGGAGGACGGTATCGCCGCAGTCGTGCAGATTGGTCTGCGCGGCCTTCGTTCTGTAGATCAGATGTACAAACATCCCAAATTGGTTCAGATTCCTGCAGAACAGATGACCCCGGAACGAGTGCGAACAACCCTGCTTGATATACAGCACAAGTTTCAGGCGGAAGCAGCCTATTTATCGTTTGACTTAGATTGTCTTGATCCTGGGAGTTTTCCTTATGTTGATTTTCCTATCAGTGGAGGCCCGTCATGGTTTAACACCCGAAACTGTGTGGTCGCAGCACTGGAATCCTCCTTGCCCTATGTGGGCTTTGATATGGTGGAAGGGCAGGAAGCAGAATCGGATGAACGCATTCCGGGGCAATATGAGATGGCCCTCAGAATGCTTACGTATATGATGGATGGCATGCATCGAAATTACCTGCGACATGGAAAGGATGCTCTTAGAGTTTCTCAAGCCTTGGAGGGGACACGTAGATGATGAACTTTAGATCTTTATATGATATGTACCGTGAACAGGTCAGAGATGAACTTCATAAGGAGCGACAGGATGGCATTCATTTGGGGTCCTTTTATGCACTGATGAACATTATCAAGGAGATGGCTCCGCTTAAGCCGAAGCAGTCTGCTGAGTCCATCTGGATGGACTATCTCGCATTTCTTCGTACAATTAATGAGCACAAGAAAAGCCCCTATTCGTTTATGGAGTGGGATGAGGTAGAGGGGCGGGAACATCTGCAGGCAACGTTGCGTGAAGGTGGGGCGTTATTAACCTGGCATTATGGTTTTGTGAGGCACAATATGATTACGATTGGACAGGAAATACGTGCAGGCCATATGTCTGCCAAGCTTCCATTCTATCTGATCGCCGAGCAGGAAACAGTGGAACAGGAGAAGAAGCTATCCGGTTGGGAGGCCATCCGCAAGTATGCAGGTGCGGAACTGCTCAATGCGGAGGATGAGATGATTGGCATCAGGCTGTATTCCCATTTGCGGAAAGGTGGATCATTCAGTCTTTTTGTAGATGGACAGACCGGATTCAATACAGATAACCATGCTGTTGAACTACCTTTTCTAAGTTCGAAAATTCGCACTCGAAGTGGTATTTTTCGAATTTTGGCCAAAACACAAAAGCCAGTATGTGTATACTTTATGACCCTTACAGAGGACTTTCGTTCCAAGATCGTTTTTCTGCCACCGGTTGTATTGGATCAGGATATTCAGGCTTCTGCTGATAGGATATACGAGCCATTTCGCGAGCAACTGTTAAGCCAACCAGCATTGTGGCGTTTCTGGGACAGGCATCACCAGCAGGTCATTCACTGGCGAGATGATGAAACGTCAATTACTGATGAAGCAGTCAGCCGTGTGGACTGGATTTCCAAGCCACTTGATGGTTTTGGACAGCTCGGTCTGAACACGGACAGTGGAGCAATCTATAATATCAGTTCGTAGATGGAAGTGAGAGGAGGGGCGAAAGATGCAGTCTTTTACTACTGAGAGGCGTAACAATCTGTCGGTGCATGTGCTGCCAACACACCAATATGCCAATTATTATGTACAGATTAATCTGATCAATGCTCAGCAAACCATACCCTCAGCTATATTTGTCATGATAGTCCGTTTGTTAATGAACAGCTGTCGTCGCTTTCCATCGAACAGGCTACTCCAGCAACAGTTATGGTCCCTGTATGGTGCAGACCTGACCTGTCGTTTTGATTACAAAGGCGATACTCAGATTGCCTCGATCACAATGCGCATACCTCGTATAACAGAAGATAAGTTAATAACTGGAACGCAGATGGAAGCCATACATAGCGCTGTGCAATTACTCGCAGGCTTGTTGTATGACCCAGCGGTTGATGATCATGGCATGTTCGATGAGATGCAAGTACAGGATGAAATGGCTTGGACTGAACATCATATCGCGCATGATGGAACGGATTGGGACAAGGTGGTGCAGAGCCGCTGTCTGGAATGGATGGGATATGAAGGGCAGAACCGTCAATTGGCTCTGGATGAACTACGGCATTGTGTCATATCTCATGAGTTGTGTCGGCACTATCAGGCATTGATCCAAATTCCGATCCATGTTCATGTTCTTGGCGATATCTATCCTGGGCGAATTACGGATCTGATCTGGGAACAATTTGAATGTGGGAACAGGGAAGTGTTCAAACGCTGTTGTTCGGAGAGGGAATCAGAACTACACCCAATCAACACACAATATCCAGGAGAGGATGAAGTAGAGGGGCGACAAGGTAATCCTGCCGAGCAGCGGGAGGCTGAAGCCATGATGATGGAACTGTTGGACATTCAACAGTGCAAGATCAATGTTACTTATAGTACAGATATTCGATATGGCTCTGCTTTATATCCGGCTTTGTTTGTATTCCATACCTTATTTGGAGCGACACCCGCGTCCCGGTTGCAGGTTGAATTACGTGAACGTTCCCAGTTGGTATATCAAGTTACCAGCACATTGGATGATTTTCGGAAAACGCTTCACATTACAACGGGCACCAGCAGTGCTAACGTGACGGCTGTTCTCGAAGGAATCGATATGGAATGGAAGAGAATCTGTGATGGAGATGTATCCGAGAGGGAGTTATATACCGCTGTGCAGAATGTGATGCATTATGTTCAGGTCGGATTCGATCTGCCACATCAGGTCATTACAAATCATATGGATCAGGTGTTGAGCGAAAGTCAGATGACGACTGTACAATTCCTTGAAGAAATAGCAGAAGTAACTCCTGAAAGGGTGGCTTCCGTTGCTACCGAGTTGAGGAAAGAAGTCACATGGATTCTGTACCCTGAGAGTGAATATTCCGCATAGTACAGGAGGGAAATCATGAGTACTACTATATTAAATTCATGTGTCTGCAAGCGTTTATCCAACGGCCTGAACGTGAGTATACTGCCACAACCCGAATATAGTCATACCTTTGTATCCTGTTCTGTACCCTATGGGTCCATTCACGATAGTACCCTTGCGGGTACGGCACATTTCCTTGAACACATGATGTTTTATAATCCCGATGGTCAGTCCGTCAAATCACTTCTTCATGCTGAAGGGGCCTCAACGTCGGCGCTGACGCGTTATGATGTAACGACGTACCAACTTGCTTGTACAGGTAATCTAAGGAACAGCCTTCAACTTTTTATGAATATGATTGCGACCCCCTACTTCACGAAAAGAAATATTGAGCGTGAGCGGGCGGCGATTCATCAGGAACTGGAAATGTACAAGGATCAACCCTCCTGGCTGGCTCTTCAGCAATTGTTGCAGATGATGTATGGTAACGACCATCCAATCACACAGGATGTTGCGGGCACACCGGAGAGTATTGCCGACATTACCGTAGAATTGCTGAGCAATGCCTATAGAAGTCATTATGCGGCTTCTCGAATGTCTGTGGCAGTAGTGGGACCTGTTGATCCGACGGAGATATTCGAATGGTTAGAGAACTTTTCGATGGATCAACCCAAGATGATATCCCACATTCCATTCATTCAGCCGTTGCAGGAACGGGACGAGACTTATAAGGAAATGAATGGTGGATCTTCAATACCTCTTGTCCGGTTTGGCTTTCAGGAAGAGAGGCCAGTTACGCAATTGGAGACTGAAGTTGCAACCATGATTGGTATCGAAGCCCTTCTAGGAGAGACTTCAACATTCTTCACAGAGAGTGTGAAGTCAGGTTTGCTCGGGAAGGGGAGTCATTGGGATCACTATTACAGGCAGGAATTTGCTTTCTCAAATGTCTGTGGGTATTCCGTTGATCCCGTTGAATTACATCAACGAGTTAAGGAAGAATGCAGTCGCATTCAGGACCGTACACTCTCTTCCGAAGATATACACTTTGCTCGGATGAAGTGGATCAGTAACCACTATGCAGATATGGATTCATTGAAAAAACGTTGCATGCACATCTCTGAATATGGCGTTATCGGGCTGGATTACATGCAAATGAGCGAATGTGCTATGAAACTGACGGATGAGGAGATCGGAATCCACCTAAAACGTATAGCGAAACCGAGTCATCTGAGGATGTCCGTTGTTCGTTGAGCAAGAAGAGTAGGGAGAGGGGGTGACCTTGTGAAACCTACAGTTACAGGATGGAAGGAATCCGCTGCGGTTCATTTTGTGGCAAATGAAGTACATATCTGGACACAGCCTCTTCCGCACAAGGGAGAGGATTTTTTGTCAAGGTTGGATATAGACACCTGTGTACTGAGCCAGGATGAAATTGAACGTGTACAGAGAAAACAGAAACAATCCATGCATGATGCTCAGAATCTGGTTATGTCGCGTACATTTCTGAGAGAAGTACTGGCAATGTACACGGGTCAATCAGCGTCAGATATTTATATTGAATATGGAGCTTCAGGCAAACCTTATGTTCGGTGTGGACCGCAGTTTAACCTTTCTCATACCGAAGGATGTTGTGTACTGGCATTAGCGGCTCATACAGAGCTGGGAATTGATCTTGAGTATGTACGTCCGTTGCTGCGGATGAGCGCGGTGATCAGGCGATTTTTGACGGAAGATGAGAAGTGTTATGTACTGAATCACAGGGAGGAAGAACAGGTAACGATCCGGCGTGTTTGGCAAGTCCTCACACAAAAAGAGGCTTGGATTAAGGCGTGTGGTCAATCTCTGTCCGGACAGTGGCGAAAACTGAATACGATGGGAGAAGGGTTAGATGGGCATCACGTTGTGGAACGGGAAGGGCAACATTATAATTTTCAGTCTTTGAACGTAGGTCCGAATTACTCCGCTACCCTATGCACTACAGGGAAGACAAGACCGCTTGTACGCTGGATGAATGTTGCTGATGATAAACAAAGCTAAGGATAATTTTAAATTATAACTCACATATCTATTGTCTAAACATTGGCATTACCTATAATATGGACAAATGGTACCTTAATTTACCAATGTTAAATTCATTGATTCAATTCCAAGGAGGTTTGTCATGATTCAGTTCCCTAAACCGGATGTCGAGCAATATTTTCAGACGTACCGTATTTCACATTTTGCCGTATCGGCAGACGAGAAACGTTTGTTCATGGACAGCAATCTGAACGGTCAGCCGAATATTTGGGCGATGGATTTGCCTGGAGGATACCCGTATCCTTTAACGTACTTGAATCAGAGCAGTCAATTTATCAAAGCAGACCCGCAAGGACGTCATCTTCTTACCGCGTTTGATTGGGATGGAGATGAGAACTATCATCTATATGCACTTCCATCCGAGGGTGGTGTTCCACTGCCTGTGGTTCCGGCGGAACCGAATGATCGCTGTTATTTCGCTGAGTTGTCCGAGGATGGACAGCGTCTCTATTATGTCACCAGCGCGGGTAATCCGAATTATCTGAATTCACGCCGCATCGATCTGGAGACAGGGGAAGACGAACTGTTATACAGTGGAGAAGAGGTTACGAGCAGCCTGGTTGCTGTAAGTCCTGACGAGAAGAGTTATGTTATTTTAAAAATGTACTCCAATACGTATCAGACGGCGCATCTGTATCGTAACAATGAAGAAATGGTGGTTCTGCCAGCTTCAGAACGTTATAGTCAGGTATCTGATCTGATTTTTGCAGATGATAATCGTCTTCTGTTCATTACCAATGATGACTCCGCATACGCCTATGTGGCTGAATACCGTATCGATACCCGCGAATTCCGCTTATTGTGCAGAATCGAAGGGGAAGATGTGGAGTTCATCCGCTGGCATCAGGCTTCCGAGACCTTATATTTCTGGACACTTACAGGGCCAGAGAATCGTATGTACGTATTGGGCAAAAATGACGATGAGCCTCGGCGCATAGAGATGCCGCTGGATACGATAGAGCAGGTGAACGTTACAAAGGCTGGCAATGTGTATATCCTCGGACGTGGAGCGATTCAACCGCATAACATTTATCGCAAAATAGCAGGTGCTGAGTCCTGGGAGCCGCTGACTGCCAATCGGGTAACCGGACTGGACCCAAGTGATCTCGTGTACCCTGACGTTATTCAGTATAACTCCTACGACGGACTGGAGATTGAAGCTCTCTTGTTCAAAGCAAAACCAGAGCAAGCCAATGGTTACACCGTATTTTGGCCTCATGGTGGGCCGCAATCTTCCGAAGCAAAGTTTTTTCGGCCGATGTTCCAGATGATGCTCGCTCAGGGCTACCATATCTTTGCACCGAATTTCCGGGGCAGTACCGGATATGGTGCGGAATTCGTCAAGATGGTTGAGCGTGATTGGGGTGAGGGTCCAAGGCTGGACTGTGTTGCCGGGATCAACTGGCTGTTTGATCAGGGAATTACCTCGCCGGAGCGGTTGTTTGTGGTAGGTGGAAGTTATGGGGGATATATGACCCTGTTATTGGCAGGGCGCCATCCGGAGCTGTTTCGGGCTGCGGTCGATATTTTTGGACCAAGTAACTTGTTCACATTCCTGGAATCGGTACCGGAAGACTGGAAACCGATGATGGATAACTGGCTGGGTGATCCGGTCCGTGACCGCGAACGTTTAACGAAGGATTCACCGATTACGTATCTCGATCAGATGGTGAACCCAATGTTGGTCATTCAGGGTGCTAATGATCCAAGGGTCGTGAAGGCCGAATCCGATCAGATCGTGGCTGCGCTCCAGTCCAAGGGAATTGATGTGGAATACATCGTTCTGGATGATGAGGGTCATGGCTTCTCCAGAAAGACCAACGAGATTCTCGTGTATCGCCGGATGCTGGAGTTTTTGCAGAAACATCAGGAGTCACCCGTTGCACAAGCTTAAGTTGAGAGATTCCATCGTTGATCGAAGTATATAGTGGTATGAAGAAAACCGCCGGAGATCGTCCTTGATCTTTGGCGGTTTTATGCGTATACCCGTATGTTGGGCGACATATATGGAACGATACATTCTACTAATCTAACAATGCGACAATCGAATCGATGGACTGCTGCGCCCACTGTGCAAAAGGCAGGTCGGCTGCCCACGTCACTTGTCCTGTCGCTTTGGCTTCCCCCCACCACAAGATACGCTGATAGAGCAGATGCATGCTGAGACGTGTGCGGAAGTGTTGGCATTTCTCCTCATCTGCTGCACAGACCAGATCCCGGTAGCAGAGAAGGAACTGTGCGGCCAGTTCTGGTTGACCCTCACGAACATACCTGGTGGATATTTTGGTTAGGTCGGCTGTGCCGTCTCCGAAATAGCCGGTTGTAAAATCGAACAAACCACTAATCTGCCACCCTGAAGAAAGACCGTCCAGATTTTGAATCAAAATATTCTCGACCTTGAAGTCTCCCATAACAAAACACGGAACAGCTCTGGACCGAAATGCCGGTTCAGCATTCTTGAATTGCTCATCCACCCACTGAACATCTTCATCCGTAATCACCGAGTACTGTTCAGCATTATGTAACCAGTGACGAATGGTTCCGTACAACCAGTCCAGATAATCGCCTGCAAAGGAAACAATCTGCTGCGCTACAGGATCATATTCCCCGGCATCAGGCACCTTCCAGCGATGAAGTTCAGCCAAAGTATGGGCAAACATACAGGCGATCTCTTCCTGATCTTGCTGTGAAAGTGAAGCCTGGAATGCTGGATCATACAGGTGATTCCCGGGCAGGCGTGGCATTATGGCATAACTCCAGCCTAGCAGATGGGTATCTTCATGTAATAAATATGGATCAGGGACAGGGATGGACGTATGTTTTGCCAGTTGTTCTACAAAGAACTTTTCTTCCTGTAACTGTCCTGCATATAAAGGATTGCCTTTCAGAATATACTCTCCACGGGAAGAGCGAATGAGCAGTGTCTGACCCATAACCCCTTTATCCGTTCGTTGATAATCTTCAAGGGTTCCCAGGTCAAGCTTATTCAGCGCATCCTGCAATGGAACTGCGGCCACTTCGCCAAGTTGATTGGAACCAAAATATATACGGGTTGTCATATGGCCAGACCCTCCTGGGTGTTAGTCCTCATTCTCTTCGTCAGACAGGTCATACGTATCCTCATCGACCAATCCACGGATGAAAGCTTCAAAATTCGGCGCAAGATATGTAATCTCATAATCATTTTCCTGATCGACATGAACTACACAGGGTTCACCTTCAGGGCCGCAGAAGCGATAATCCAGCATAACAACATCATGACCAGCGGATGGACAATCACAGATCACAATCCCCAGGTCGGGGTATCCCCAATCTTCGATCATGAACCGACTTCCCAGCTCACCAGCGAGTGCGTATATTTTATCGTGTCCAATTCCCATAATGCTTGAAATGGAAATGTGATCCTCAGCCCAGGAAGTAGCTTCTTTGGTGGGAAATACAGTGAGCGCAGGGATACCGCCGTTTTGCGTATTCATCAGTTGAATATAGGAAGCGGGCAGCTTGTAACCCAATTCCTTCTCAATAGTCAAAATCTCTTCTTCATCAAAAGGTTCTGATACATGATTTTCCTGGGCATAATCACTCTGTACCCAGAACGTTGCGGGATCATAAGTCCCTGAAGCGGCTCTTAGATGGTTCTGTATACCGCTCTGCTCGAATGCGGCAAGCTCCTCTTCATGACGCTGGCGATCTTGACGCATCTTGTCCGCTTCGGGACGAATCTCGCGAAGGAATTCAAGGGTAGATTCATCATGGGGCAGAAGTTCATCAGCTCTCTCAAAAGCCAGTAATGCCTGTTCATAACTCGCTATATGACAGTATGCATAACCCAAACGGTATTGCCAGAGCGGGTCGTTTACTCCACGCTCCTGGACAGACAACAAATGTTGAATGGCTTCGCGGTAACGTGCGTCATTGTTATAGGCTCTGGCGAGTTGACCAATCAGATCATAATCCCGCTCTGAGACGGGGATTCGTTCAATATGTTCAATAATGAGACTGAATTGGTCCTGCTCATGCCACAAGTTGATTTGTTCCAGCAGTTCTCTTTCCATGAATAGGCCTCACTTCCGTAGGAGGGGTATGAATCTCTTTCATTATATAATAAGTATGTGTTGGTTGGAGAATGTATAAATCAAGCTCTTCGTAGCATACTGTTTAAGTATACTTTAAGTTTAATCTATAAAGTTTAAGTTGTGTTTAACTTTGTTTAAGTATGATGTTGAAAGTTAAACTTTACTATCCTATACTAGGAGTGTGAGGTGAGATGGATATGGGAATCACAAGAGTTGAGAAGAATATATTTAGTCAGAACACGGATGAGATTGCTTCTGAGTTAGTTCAGAGCTTAAGTAATTCGGATAATAGCATTTTACTGTTCAAAGTGCTGGCATTTGCAGTCAAAAATAATGCTGAATTTGTCCGTAACCTGGATGAATCTATCTTTGAAGATGCTGATATTTTTAGAGAAAAGTATGTTACTCTTCTCAAACATGCGTTAAGTCAAGCAGTGGATGTACCGACAGGAATTACAGACAGTGGTGTTCCTTCTATTCCTTCTATTGAAGTTGTACATTCTTATACTCCTAAAGAATTATCTGTATTTTTTGGAGTGAGTATTACGACGATTTTTAACTGGATTGATCAAGGCCGTTTTATGGGGATTCAAAGAGCCGGGTCCAACAAACATAATCTCATCCCAGACGATACTACATATGTATATGGATCAGGTAAGAGAACGACGATTAAAGAGATTGTGACTATGTGGAAAAAGGAAGAGGCAGAACGCCAATCCACAATAGAAGTCAGTGACCTGGATTACCACACAGGGCAAATTGCCTTATATGAAGATAAATACAAAGGGGAATTCGAACGGACACTCGGAACTAAATTGAACTTAACACCTGAAGAAGAAACCGATGCACAAGTTTGGAAACACCATTTGGGGAGGCAGCGTCTTGGCTTTAAAGATACCGAAAAGTAATTTTCGTTTTATTGAGAATGATTTTTCAGATATTATTATGGAGATTCGAGATGGTGCCCAGGGTCTTCCAAGCAGTGCTAGAACTATTCGTAAAACAATTGTCTTTAATGATTTATCGAAGATGTACTGTGTAGAGGAGATAGATCGAAACGGGGGATTCATCGAGTTATATTGGTATGATTGGTATGATGATCAAAAAGAGTTGATTATGAAATTCCATGCTCATTATCATCCTGATGAAACACCTGCTAATATTACGATGTATGACCCGTTTCATATTCATACGGCAAATGAAAGAAGATTGAATAATGAAAAATTTCAAGAATTATATACGATTCTTGAATTTATTAGATTAAGAAATATCTCTATTAAATTATAATAGTTCAACGCTGATATGATGTTTGTACATACGAATTAAAAAACACTCCCTGAACTTAGGCATTATAGCCACAGTTCAGGGAGTGTTTTTTTTTTATAATCTATTCTTTATTACAAATCGTCAAATCCGTTATCGTCGCCAACTTTACCGTAGTTACGGGATTTAGCTTCGAAGAAGTCGGTTTTGGTTGCATTTAGTGCTTCATCGGAGAATGGTTTGATCCAAGGCATGCAGTTTACATCCACACCTTCATATGCTTTTTCCATACCCATTAGACGCAGACGTTTGTTGGCGATGTACTTGATGTAATCTTCCAACTCGTTCAGGTCAATACCGCGCACGTTGCTGAGTGTGTAATGTGCCCAGTTGGTTTCAAGCTCAACAGCACGATGGATGGTTGTGTATACGTAGTCCATGTTCTCAGGTGTGTTCAGTTCAGGGAAGTCTACCAGCAACTGTTTGTACACTTCGGCGAAGAAGTAACAGTGTTGGTTTTCATCCCGCTGGATATACGAGATCATCTGGCTGGTTGCCATCATTTTCTGGTCACGGGCCAGGTTGTAGAAGAAGGCAAACGTACTATAGAAGAAGATACCTTCGAGTACCAAATCGGCTACCATGGCCTGGAAGAACGTCTGTGGAGACGGCTCGTCCCGGAATGTTTGGTAAATGTCTGCGATGAAACGGTTACGGTCAAGCAGGACTGGATCATGTTTCCAATATTCAAAAATTTCCTTTTGCTCCCGATCAGATACGATCGAAGACAGAACGTAGGAGTAGGATTGGTTATGAACGACTTCCTGTTGTCCGATAATGGCCGAGATCGCTTCGAGTGAAGAATCGGTAAAGTAACGTTTTACGTCACCAACAAACATCGTCTGCATTGAATCAAGTACCGCGAGCAGGGAGATGTTGATTTTGAACGTACGTTGCTCTTCCTCATCCAGTTGAGCAAACTGGGAAGCATCTTTGGACATTGGAATCTCGTCTGCGATCCAGTGGTTGAGCAGCAGTACTTTGTACAATTTGTACATATGAGGCATGCGAATGTCGTTCCAGTTCAGGATACCGGAGCATTCACCTTCAATAATACGGGTTGATTGGTTAGGGGCTTCGGTGTTAAAAATTTTCTGTACTTGCATTGTTCCGTTCACTCCTTGAATGAATTTACACTGTATAACTACGATGACAGAACAACCTTCCGATCGCTGTTATCCCCTGATTTTTTTGATTCCCTCTTTTAAAGAGGAAAATCCGGTGATAAAGGCGAGCGCTCCGCTTCTTCAGCTTTGTTCTGTCCTCTTCGTTATCGTGTAATCATTAATTCTTTTATATATATTAGGGTTGTATAATGTGGCATCTATATCAACATCTTGCGATGCTGTGATCATTTTTTAGGCGAAAAAGAACCAGGGCAACGCCATTTTGCAATCAAAACAGGATGCCCTGGTGGTCACCTCAAATCTAGTAAATCTTCTCTATCATGGATAAAGCGTAAATTGCGTAAAAATCAAGATTCTTCAATCGTTAATGCACGGCTACGAACATAATAAGTTGATTTCATGCCGGCTCTCCAGGCGTGCAGATGCAATTCCAGGAATTCTGTTGCTTTAATATCTGGTCGAACGTAGAAGTTGAAACTTTGTCCCTGATCGACGTGGCGCTGACGGGCAGCCGCCATATTAATGGAAGCATGTTGGTCCACCTGGAACGCTGTTTGGTAATAAGGGCTTGTTTTTTCGGACAGATCCGGAGCCGGATTGGCAATTTTGTAAGTTGTTTTCTCTTCATAAGATAACAGCTCATAGAGCGGATCAATACTAGCCGTTGAACCGGCAATAATGGACGTGGAACCGTTAGGTGCAATGGCGAACAACCAGGCATTACGTACACCGTTTTGTCGTACTTCGGCTTGAAGTTCTTTCCACTGTTCGGTTGTCACGAACTCGCCTACGCGCTCACCTGATGTGTACTCGCGTTGGTCGAAGTAATGACCACTTTCCCAATCGGAACCTTTGAATTTAGGATAATGTCCTTTTTCTTTGGACAGCTCCATACTGGATTTCACGAGCAGGTAGTTGATTTTTTCATACAAATTATCGTTATACGTTACAGCTTCTTCAGACTCCCAATGAATGCCTTCGAGAGCAAGCAGGTGGTGAAGTCCAAACGTTCCCAGACCGACTGCGCGATATTGGCTGTTGGTATATTGGGCTTGCAACACTTCAATGTTGTTAATGTCGATAACGTTGTCCAGCATGCGCACCTGAATTGGAACGAGACGCTCCAATACATTATGAGGTATAGCACGTGCCAGATGGATGGAGTTCAGGTTGCAGACAACAAAGTCGCCAGGCACTTTGGAAATCACGATGCGAGTTTGTCCATCCTTGGTTACGAGTTCTTCCTTTTCAATTACAGTGGCAGACTGGTTCTGCATAATTTCGGTACACAGGTTGGAGGAGTATACCATACCGTGTGCACGGTTAGGATTCGAGCGGTTAACCGTATCGCGGTAGAACATGTATGGCGTACCTGTCTCCAGTTGGGATTTCAGTACACGCTTCATGATGTCAATCGCCTGTACTGTAATCCGGGACAGCAGTGGGTGATTCACCGCTTCTTCGTATTTATCACGGAACGCACCTTCACCAAAGGACTCATCATAGAAATCTTCCAGTCCGAGTGCACGACCATTCTCGTCCTTCCAGCCCATCACTTTCTTCGTTTCGTGCGGACAGAACAGGCTCCATTCGCCACGGGTGGATACCCGCTCCATGAACAAGTCAGGCAGACAGATGCCGTGGAATACGTCATGCGCACGCATACGCTCGTCACCGTTGTTCAGCTTCAGATCGAGGAAGGCCAGAATGTCTTTGTGGAAAACGTCCAGGTACACGGCAATGGCACCTTTACGCGTACCGAGCTGGTCTACGCTGACCGCTGTATTGTTTAGTTGGCGAATCCAAGGGATTACACCGGAACTTGTATTTTGGTGACCACGGATATCCGAACCACGAGCTCTGACTTTGCCGAGGTAAACGCCGATGCCGCCACCCATTTTGCTCAGACGAGCTACATCCGTGTTGGAATCGAAGATACCTTCGAGTGAGTCGTCCACCGTATCAATGAAGCAGCTGGAGAGTTGACCGGCTACTTTTTTACCTGCATTGGACATCGTAGGAGTAGCAGCGGTCATGTACATGTTGCTCATTGCCCAGTATGCTTCCTTGACGAGATCCATACGTCTCTCGGCAGGCTCTTGGTGCATTAGGAACATGGCGATAACCATATAACGCTCTTGTGGCAGTTCCATTACTTTTCCATCAAAATCGTGAGCGAGGTAACGTTCTGCCAGTGTGAGCAAGCCGATGTAATCGAAGAGCAGATCGTTGCGGTAGTCAATGCACTCAGCAAGTTCGTCGATCTGTTCTTTGGTGTAACATTCCAGTAATTCTTCGCGGTAGATACCTTTCTTCACGAGATCTACAAGAAGAGGGTGGAATGCGCCATAAGGCTCGTCCGGGTAAGACTTGTATCTGCGGTTGGTAGCCGCTTTTTTGTAAAGGGAAGTGAGCAGGGAGCGTGCCGCTGCAAATTTCCAATTAGGCTCCTCTTTAGTTACCAATTCCAGTGCGCTCATGATAAAAGCGTTGCTGATTTCGTCTCCGGTAACTTCATCACGGCGGAGCTTGCTGTTTACCCCACGTACCAGACGTTCCTTGTCCAGCATTTCCAGTCCTTCCAGAGTACGGTCGGCATATACCGAGATGCGCATATCATCAAAGGCAAGCTGGCGGTTGTTCGGCTTGGTCACAACTTGTGGCATGAATATTCCTCGCTTTCGCATGTTAAAGATATAAATTGGAGAAATTCTTTATATAAAGAATTGAGTGTTGTCTTACGGTGAGAAAAAGGTAAAGGTTGCTTTTGGCAGACTGAAACGGCGGTGACAAGTTCATGTCTTAAATCGCTCAACTTGAGGAGCACAAAACAGCACAATTCAGAACATGCTCATATAAAAAGCATTCTCCCGCCTCGCGGCTGAAAATGCCCATGGATGCTCTGGCTTCCTTACTGTCTTAGAAGTTCTGGATATCGACAGAAAAGGGTGCTTATGTAAGCTTTGGTCTATTGCAGATGTGCCTGTAGTTTGAGGATACCGGATGCAGTCCAAACAGCCCCGTTAACCTCCATGTCAACTCTGTTTCGAGAAAGCGATTTACACCTACAGGGACGTGCCTTTGGAGGTGATTTCATCCTGTTTTTCGCGAGAATGCAGAAGGTGACTAATAGAAGCGGAGAAATCTAGTGTTACTACATTTTGTAGCTGTCAACATACTGTAACCCAACATATTGTGTTTGTAAAGTGGGCCGATACAGTAAAACGTAATTCCGAGTATACCATTTAAGCCAGGAATCCGCAAAGGAAAAGGACTGGAAGATTTGAAGATTTATCAAAAAAAATTTTTGGCCAATTTGAATGACGTCATCACGTCAGTTTGAATTGTAACGCATTCAACTGGTAGAATAAAAATAGTCAAAAATCGACTAAAATTAGCGGCAGCGGTTGTTCACGGGGCCCAGAGGAGGCGGAGCAAAATGGCAATAGCAGAAGTGACTGTAATTCCAATCGGAACGGGTACAACCAGTCTAAGCAGTTATGTGGCGGACATGCAAAAGGTATTGGAACATCAACGGGGCATTACATATCAGTTAACTTCCATGAGCACCATTATTGAGGGACCACTTAACGAGATCTTTACAGCAATTGCGGCTCTGCATGAAGCGCCGTTTCTGTCAGGAGCTCAGCGTGTTTCCACATCCGTCAAAATTGACGACCGTCGTGATAAACCGGATGCCTCCAGTATACAGAAGTTACAATCGGTTCAGGATAAACTGACGTCACTTCAGGCAAGACCTAATTAATGGTTTAGTATAAACATCCGTATATACGGTTATTCGGTATGTTATAAGTCATTAATTAAAGGTTAGATTGTGTCTGTCTGTGTAGTTAACGTGTATTTCTGACATCTATAAACTGAAAGACAAAAAAGACCCAGCTTAACGTTCATTAAGCTGGGTCTTTTTGTATACTCATTTAACATTTTAATTAATCTGCAACTACCAATGATGCACCAATCAACGTGGCGTTGGTGTAACCACCGCCAACATTTTCAAAAGAGAAGTTGGTAATTGGCGCACCGATAACCGTGGCATAATCACCATCAAGCAAATCTCCGGTCGTTGCAGGATATAACGCTATAATATCGTTTCCGTTCTCATCCATGACATGAACGATAGAGAAAGTTGCTCCGAGAGAGCTATCTTCTTCAACGGAAATGACTTCCCCGTTAACTTGTACGAAAGTATTGTAATAGTTGGCTACATTTTTATTCAGATGACGTGTCGTTACATTGGAGTCAACAAGCCCCTGTACCTTTTTGCTTAGTTCTGCCGTAATGGCAGGGAATACATCGTTATGTTTACCAAAGAAATCATAAGATGCCTGCTCCATAAAGGCTGTGTCTTCTGTAATGTACGGAGTTAACTCATTAAAGAAATCCGCAGCTGATGCCGTAACAGATGAATTTCCAGTTGTTGCAGTTGGTGCTGTTTGCTCCAGAGGAGCAGTAATGCTTAGGGAATCAAGGATATCTTTGATCTCATCCTGATTATAAGTATCCTTGGCGTAGGTTAACGTCATGGTATAGAGTTCTGTATTGGTCGGAATCAGATACTGCACAAGGATAACATCTGTACCCGAGGAATGCTTATAGGCTCCTTCCAAGACACCAGCGCTATATTCTTTATAAGGCTTGTTTGTGTAGCTGGTTTTTTTATAATCGGAAATGCCGATGCTTGAACCGCTTTGTGTGTAATAATCCACTATATTATTGGCGTATTCTTCAGGATTAATTGAACCGGTTGAGCTGGCCTCAATCGTCAGATTCATATTATCTGCAAATGTGACTGATGAAGATTGGTCTGAAAAAGCAGCTTTAATGGATGGAGCATTCATTTGACTTGTATCTACGCTTTTCCAGGATTCAGGATATGCAAAAGAAAATCCTTCTCCACTATATGTAGTGTATTTCGTAGCTTTAGCTTCTGTTGAGACAGTTTCAGTTGCCTTGGATGCTTCGGTCGTTTGGCTATTGGTTGTTGTATTTGTTTCTGAATTACCACAAGCACTAAGCAATGTGGCTAATGCCAAAATCGTAATAAGTTTCTTCATTATGTCTAATTTCTCCTAATGTGCTTCCCATCGGTTGGGATTTTTTCTAAGGTCATCATTTCGTTTGGGATAATCTGGTTTAGGTGGTGGGCATGGAAACTCCTTTCTATTTTATTAGTAAAATAATAACATAAATAAAGATTTCAGTATTCATAATTACTAAAAAGATAATTTATCTGTATTTAACAAGTTAAAAGCTAATAATATACCGTATGGGTATCCATTTTGAGTGATAGTACATACATTTGGTTGATATAACCGTGGGATTTATTTATGACTTAAACATATATGAACATAACATTCCGGCTTAAGAACTAACCCTTTATGTAGGTGCAATTAGCGAATAGTCGGTGGAAAAAAAACAGCCCATTTTCGACCTGAGCCCGGTCCCATGTGTGATTGGTGCATATAGTGAACTGTACCTCAAATCAAAGGAGGGGTTTACATGAGTGGAGTAGTAGGTGGATACGGCGGCGCATGGACATCGACTGGCGCGATCTTGGTTCTCTTTATCTTGTTGGTCATCATCTCTAAAGCATTCTTGATCTAATAAACCGCTTGGACCCTAATATATTTGTAAAGGAGGGTTCTGCATGAGCAACGTAGTTGAAGGCGTAGGATACGGCGGCTGGACATCGACTGGAGCAATCCTGGTTCTGTTCATTCTTCTCGTAATCATCACTAAATCTTTCTGGGTATAATATGGCGAGCTCTGCCGGGCAACCGGTGGGGTTTTTTTTCTAGAGGACAAGCATGGTGGAGAGCCAGGAAGATAAGATAGCTTGTGGTTGAACGGAAGAATTGGTGGAATTCAAGAAAAGGAAGGATGGCGTATGCTTCGAAAATGGGGAAGGTACCTCATGGCTAAACGCCCATTTTGTCAAAATGAGGGCGATAGCCCGGTCCAGAGGTAGGCTGAATACATAGCTTAGGGGTGTAGGCAAATGTTAAGGAGGAATGAACAATGAGCGAAGTAAAACCGAATTCACCGAACGGACAGGGACACGTATACGGACATATGGGAGGTTATGAGCATATGCAAGGATACCAATACACAGGTCATGAAATGCATGGGTATGGATATGGTTGTGGAACAATGCCAATGGGATATGGTTATGGATACGGACACCATGCCAATCAGGCTCCAATGATGCACGGTTATCAACAGGGTTGTGGAGTATCCTATGGTCATGGCGGCGGAAGCTGGGGTTCCATGGGTACGATCCTCGTACTGTTCATCTTGCTGGTCATCATCTCCAAAACGATGTTTATCTAAGGATTTGTGAGTGCAAGGGGACTTTGCTGATCGTGGATCGTTGTGATAGATGCTCTAAATAAACTCCGAAGTCTGAGTTCCATGTTGGGGCATAACGTACCTATGATTCAGAGCGGGACAGCGTAGGATTTCATCCTGCGGTGTCCCTTTTTTATTAGAAGTGAAGGAGCGTTGGGATTACTTTCTTTAACGAACTCCACAGACGCTATTCCATGCATTTTTGCAAAAATTGAAGGCTTAACGAATTGTAGATGTCTTATTATCTGAATCTGGGCATGTTTGGAGCCAATATTCATGAAGTGCCATGGATTAACGTGGCTGAGATTCGTTAAATTTTACATAGCACAGAAATCCCCAATATAAGGTGTGCAGGATTCGTTAGCGTCTGGTGAGCGTAAACATTTGCTTTAGAGGCCGAAGTTATTTGCACAATTGGAGAAGTAAGAAGTAAGAAGTAAGAAGTAAGAAGTAAGAAGTAAGAAGTAAGAAGTAAGAAGTAAGAAGTAAGAAGTAAGTATCGAGGAGTGCAGTCAGTGGGAGAATGGAAAAGTTTTAAAGCAGAGCCGAATTTATCTGGTTAGTCTGAAAAGTGGAAGGAGGACTTTTCTTAATGTAGGAACGGTGTCCGACAGTCTGTAGATGTTACTAAATTGGATATGTAGACATGGATAAACACCCGGAACCCAATTCCGGGTGCTTTGTGTATGTTTTCAATCTTCTCAAGAATAAGTGATATCCAAAACAACAAAAGCCCTACCTCTCTTTTGTCCTTGCGGCTCCGATGACCGCGCCAGTGTGAATGGGAACATCTTGTGAAACTCTGTACTACCGGGTTATTGTGATTCAGGTTCTTCAATCTTCATAGGTTAATTGTGCTTAGAGTTCGCTGCGGTCGCAGCATGAAGAAAATATTCCGGGGTTTAAAGAAGACAGAAATCATATGAGGTTGTTTAATACAACTCTTATAGTATACCACAGGTTGTAATTTTCTGCAATAAAAAGGAAAGCGCGACCAGAGCAGCATGTTTTCGGACTGTTTTTAAGTTAGAAAGTGAAAGGTTAGTTTGAAAAGATACAGAAAATTTTTCAAACTATTTCTTCATAGGGGTAATCCTCTTCAAAAGATTCTGCGTAGGTTATAATAAGAGGGAAGAAACAGAAAGGGGCCCTCGCATGACTGAATCGATGGAGGACAGCAGGTTAATGCGGCAGATCGCGGAACGTGATGCCTCCGCACTGGAGCTTTTATATGACCGTTATGAGCGAGCGGTGTATTCTTTTGCCTACCGGATCGTTGGTGATCCCATGACGGCAGAAGAGACCGTTCAGGAACTTTTTATGCGGGTCTGGAATAATGCCGAACGTTACGATGCCTCACAGGGGAAGCTGACCACATGGATGTTTGCGATTACGCGTAACATTGCAGTGGACATGCTGAGGCGGAAATCAAAAGGGGCAGCGACTACTTCAGTTGAACACGAGACACTGGCTGCCTATGCCGATGAACATACGAATACGGAAGAAGAAGTGCAGCGTAAATGGGAAGGTACCCGGATTAAAGAGGCGTTGTCCCAATTAAACGGTGATCAGCAACAAGTTATAGAATCGATTTATTATGCGGGATTAACCCAGCAGGAAGTATCCAGCCGATTCGGGATTCCGTTGGGTACAGTAAAGAGCCGTGTCAGGCTTGCCATGCGACAGCTCCAAAAGTTGCTGGCCGATGCTGAATTGCATCCGGACGCGGGAAGGGAGGGCATACATCCATGATAGAACGACATGAGGAGTGGTCTGATCTGGCACCGATGTATGTGCTGGGCGGACTGGAAGCAGAGGAAGTGGCGGCGTTTGAAGCGCATATGGCAACTTGCGAACCTTGCCGCCAGGAGGTAAGGGAATTGCAGGAAGTGACTGGCTTCCTGCCACTTGCGGCGGAACCTGTAGCACCGCCGCAAGGCATGCGAGCACGTGTGCTGGGCAACGTGCTCGGACATGTGCAGGAGAGCGCCGAGGCGAAGCCAGCGGCTACTCCTGCAGAGCCTGAAGCACCCGTGGTGCTTCAGGAGGATCTTGCGCCGCAGCCCGGGCCAGGCTTGCCGCCGGTAACGGCGGTGCCTGCGGCCCGGGTGGAAGAGGCTGCCCAGGCACAGCCATGGCAGCCACAAGCGCACGCGCGTGCGCGCATCAGCAGCGCCTGGCGCATAGCCAGTGCCGCCCTTGCGGCCGCGGCACTGTTACTGGGCGTGTACACGGCGCAGCTGCGAAGCCAGATCGACTCGCTGACGCAGCAAGCGGCGGGCTCGTCGGCTACGCAAGAGCAACTGGTGCAGGCACAGGCGCAGAATGCACAGCTGCAAGAGCAGCTGGCATCAGCTCTGAAGCCCGCACAGGGCATGCAGACTGGCGAGGCAGTGAAGCTGAATCCTGCAACGCAGGACATTGTAGCTCAGGGTCTCGCAACCATCGTTATTGACAGCAAAGGCACTCACCTGGTTGTGCAGGCTGAGAACCTGCCGAACCTGGAAGGCAACGAGGCTTTTCAGGTCTGGTTGATCAAAGGAGATACCCCTCAGAATGCGGGTACTTTCCTTAGTCGTGACGGAACGGGAGCGGTATACTACACATTGGATTCGGCCAACGACTATGATACGGTTGCCATCACGCTTGAACCGGATGCAATGGGAGATGAGCCGCGCGGTACAATGATTCTGGCTGCCAAGATTAAAGGATAAATATAGGATATATCACCAAAGGCTGCTCCGTCGTGGAGCAGCCTTTTTGTGTTTTCCAGTTCTGATGCCCATCCATTGGATTTTATTAATTTTTTTTGTCGGAGCAACCGATAAACAAATAGAAGGCAATACCCTTAATCTCCCTGTATCTCAAGGGAGAACTGGTTGCACATAGAGAGTGAGGGGTTCAGTTGGAAGCATACCGTTCATTTATCTTTCGCCTGATACGCAATTATCTGATCGGTTCACTGGCAGCTGTTTTTGTTGTCGGTACAGTAGTTATGGTATCTACTCTGCAAATACCCAATATTCAATTTGTTCGGCTCATCTTCATTGTACTGATTTCACTCTTGTTCATGCTGGTTGCAGAATTAATTACGCTGTGGGTGCAGCTAGGCCCCATAAGACAATTTTTCACTTCCGAGCATCACGAGAGAGACGAATTGAACCACATGTATGAGAAAATTCATCGTTTTCCGGGACAGACCATATATCGGATCATGGGTCCGCACATGCTTGGTTTCTCACTTCCGGCAGCCGGATTAACATTATGGATGATATCCACAGGGTGGCTTGAATTTCCTTACTTCTATACTGTCGTGGCCGCTGCGTGTGCCTTTCTGATTGCCATCATGCATGCGCTGATTGAGTATTACTTAACGGTGCGGGCGATTAGACCCCTGTTACTTGAGATTCGACATCGAGGCAAAGTCCAATACGGGATGGAACCTTCACTGGGAGGGCGAATCCTGGTATCGATCCAGCGTAAATTTCAGCTAAGTACGGCACTGATTGGCTTATTTCCTCTATTTCTATTTTTCCTGGCTACATATATCAGACTTCAGTATATGGACAGTGAATTTGCGAAAGAGTACATACTGTGGGGAATTCTCATCGTTGTTCTGGGCGCGGGGTTTGCGCTGGTGGGAAGCTGGCTGTTGATTCGTGATGTTCGTGATCCAGTTGCTGAACTGACGCATGAGATGAACCGAATTCAGGGGGGAGATCTTGGCAGACGAGCTCCGGATCTATATGCGGATGAGTTTTCGGCACTGATCTCCGGTTTTAATATGATGATTAATCGGCTGGAGATGAGACAGGAACGCAATCGACAGCTGTTGCAAAGTTATTTTTCTACGCTGGCTGCTGCTTTAGATGCCCGAGATAAGTACACGGCAGGACATTCCATGCGTGTGGCAGAGTATTCGCTGATGATTGGTAAGCTGAGCGGAATGAGTGAGGAACAGGCGGATTTATTGTACAAATCAGCCCTGCTTCATGATATCGGGAAAATCGGCATACCTGATGAGGTGTTGCTGAAGGATGGAAAACTAAGCGATGAAGAATTCGCAATTATTCAGACACATCCCGTGCAGGGAGAGAGTATTCTGCTCCAGATAGAACCCATTGATGCCATGGCTGACTTTCTGCCTGGTGTACGATCTCACCATGAGAGATATGATGGCAAAGGGTATCCGGATGGGATGGCAGGCGATGAGATTCCGCTATTTGGCCGCATCATTGCGGTAGCGGATGCCTTTGATGCCATGACGTCTGATCGACCATACCGGAATGGGATGAGTCATGAGAAAGCGCTAACGATTTTGGAAGAAGGAAAAGGGACCCAATGGGACCCCTATTTTGCAGGTTTGTTTATTGATGAATGGAGACGACAACAGCATCTTCAGAAACCATCGAAGTGAGGGATCAGCTGATCCCCTCTGTCCACTTCGATTCTTTTCTGCGTCTCCGGTGAAGAGCGAGGCCTGTTATGATGGTGAGAACACATTCGCCGAGTATGACCGCACCCAAGGCGTCATAGATTACATGTTGTTTGATCATTAGCGTGGATACTATAATAGTTGCTGCCCCGGCGGCCACCAAAATCTTGATGGGTTTGCGGATGCTTGGAACCGAGAGAACAGCACGCATAACCAGATAAGAGTGAAGAGAATGAATACTTGGAAAACAATTATAAGGACGATCCTGACTATAGAGCCATCCGAGGACAGATGCTCCCAGGCCTGTACCCGTCAGTTCCGGGCGCGGTACCATGGTCTGAAAGTTGAAGTAGATCAGATAACATATCCAGACACAGATATTCATGGATAACAAGACGCGGTAATACGTCAGGCGATCTTTGGCACACAGGTAAGCGAGCACACCGAATACAAACGGGTACCAGCCCAAATATGGAATGGACATGCCAGGCACGTAGGGAATGATCCGGTCGAGCGGCGAATCAAGCACTACGAACCCGCGTTCTGGACTATTAAGAATATCATAGAAGAGCCCCATGACGGCCAAAGACAGCATTAAACTCAATGACAGCCAATAGGATTTGCTTTTTAACAATTGCACAACATCTTTCTCCTTTCATTCATGTTCCGACGAACATGACCCCAGCAAATAACTATATGAGTTGCACTATACATTCATTTACACGAGAACGCAGAGGACAGAAATAACCTGAAGAAGCGGAGCTAAAAGCTTTCTGAAAGAAAGCTGCATCGGAAGCATACGCTTCGCCTTTATCCACGGATTTTCCCTTTCAGAAAAGGGAATCGAAAAAATCTGGGGATAACAGCGATCAGAAGGTTGTTCTGTCATCGGAGTGGCAAGTGTAATTATTCTTTAGTTCAATCTATATAGTAGTTTAAATTTAAACAACAATATATTCTACTACGACCAGCGCACAAATTGAATCCTGATTTGTGTATTTTTGTGTATTTTTTTGACGAAGAAGGAATGCCGAAGCTTCAATGGGCATGATATGATAGAGACACATACGGACGAAGGTAATTTGGCCAGTAAAGTCGGTTCAACAGGAGTGAGTGAATGCAATTTTCAAAAATGTTCGTATTGAATATGGGGATGCTTATTACCATTGCATATCTTGCTAGTGTGTTCTATAAATATGTCGTAATACGTACCTCTTCCCGAGTGAAGCAGATCAGCTCCGTGCTTGTCCTTATTTTTGCAGGTTGGATCAGTACGGTTTTTGGGTTTCAACTCACCGATGAAGTGGTCTTTGATCTTCGATATGTTCCTTTAATTGTTGCCGTTCTAACGTATAGACAACCCTATAGCGTAATTATCGTGGGTATTGGAATTGGGCTGTCGAGGCTGACTTTTGGCATCACGGATGCTACATTGGCGGCAGTACTTAACATGTCTATTTTGGGCGTGATATGTGCAGGTCTGAATATATGGATGAGACGCAGCAACTACAGGCTGATTATTAAAGGAATCCTTGTTACAGTTATCGTCAATGTGGTCAACAGTATAAACATCGCTATCGTTGGTGTGATCCCGGCTACATACTTCTTTTCACATATTATGCCTTATACACTTCCTACAGGCATTTTGCTGAGCCTTATTTTTGCATTTATTTTACGTGATTTTCAGAATGAACAGAATCGAATTTTGCTGATCCAGAGTACAAACCGGCTATTGTCTGTGCAAAAGGAAGAGTTACAGAAAGCCCAGATTGTACTGGAGGATCGAGCGAAACAATTGATGATTGCCTCACAGTACAAATCCGAATTTCTCGCCAATATGTCCCATGAACTGCGTACACCACTGAACAGTGTCATTAACTTTGCCCAGATGATCAGCGAGAATGCCGACACGATGGATCAGGAGGATATTATACGTTTTGCCAATATGATCGACCACTCCGGGCAGGAACTGCTTACGCTCATTAACGATATTCTGGATCTTTCCAAAGTAGAAGCGGGGCGGCTGGATATTGTACTGGAGGATATCAGTGTCGCACAACTTACAGAAGATGCCATGAGCCACTTTCAGCTTGTTGCCGAGAAAAAAGGTATTCAGTTGGTTCTGGACAAAAAAACGGGACTGCCCGAGACGCTCTGGTCTGATCCCCAGCGGGTTCAACAGATTTTGCGGAATCTGATGTCCAATGCCATCAAGTTCACTCACCGGGGGAAGGTCACGCTGACCGTAAGCACCAAGCAGATTAAGAATGCAGGTATTCAGAATCGATGGCTTATTTTCTCCGTTCAGGATACAGGAATTGGCATTTCTGAGGACAAGCATCATTCCATATTTGAAGCATTTCAACAGGCTGACGGGTCGATTAGTCGAAAATTTGGCGGTACCGGACTTGGCCTGTCAATCAGTCGGGATTTAGCGAGATTACTGGGGGGATCGATTGAACTGGAGAGCGCTGAAGGTAAAGGAAGCACCTTCCATCTCTATCTCCCGTTGGACCGTGAAAAAATGAGTTGACAACCTTCGCGCCGTGAGTAGAATTTGGGATGACAACTAGCATCGACCGGCTTTTGAGACCCGGTCTAAGGAGTGTATCCCCATACAGAAGACGGTCAACGTTAACCCTCCCCCGTTAGCAAGCAAACCACGGCGCAAGGGTTCGACACAACGCACGAATTTATCGATTGCAACATGGGAGGGTGTACCGGCAATTATTTTACAGACCTTGCTGGGAGGCCCATTTTTAACCGGATTTCTGCTGTACCTTGGGGCCGGGTCGAGACATATCGGCTTTGTGCTCGCGATTACGACGTTTGTGAACATTGCCCAGATCGGAGCAGCTTACTGGATGCAGCGTATTCGCAGCCGTAAACGCATGCTTCTGTTATTTGTGGGCACACATCGCATCTTGTGGAGTGCAACGGGACTGATCCCGTTCATATTCCCCAAAGAGTGGTGGGTAAGCGTATATATTGGCGTGTATACGGTTGCTTTTATATCAAATACCATCGGCGGTATGATCTGGACTTCACTAATTGGCGATATCGTACCTGCTAAGGTGAGAGGGCGTTATTTTGGAATTCGAAATACGATTCTGAATGCTCTTGGAAGCGTATGCTTATTTGCAGGCGGTATTGTTTTGGACCGTTACCCGGGAGAAATGGGCTTTCTGATCCTGTTTATTCCGGTGTGGATCTGTGCTATTGCCAATACAGTCATCTATTTCTTCTATCCGGACGTTCCCTTCGAACGTTCTACCGAAAAGGTTTTCTGGCGCATGTTCATCAAGCCGTTCCAGGATCGTTCTTTCCTGAAAGCAACGCTGTTCCTGGCTTCATGGTTATTGATCCAGACCTTGATTGTTCCGCTTTATTCCTATGTTATGCTCGATCTATTGAACATCAATTATCAGACGGTATCCCTGATCACGGTAGTCCAGACGCTGGTTATGATGGCCGGTTTCTATGTTTGGGGTAATCTGAATGCCAGATTCAGCAACAAAACCCTCCTATTTTGGACATTGCCAGTCATTGCACTCTCCTGTTTGTCGTGGGGGTTAATGTCGTTCATGCCCGTATTGATCGCACTATTTCTATCTCATATCTTCCTTGGGATCGGGGTAGGTGGATTCAACCAGCTGGCATTTAACTTTACGATTGGAGACACACCCAAAAGTGAAAGACCGATGTTTGTCGCGGTGTATTCGGCTCTGACCGGAGTCACTTCGTTTCTCGGGCCGTTGTTGGGTGGCTGGTTGTATGAAAAGATGGAAACCTGGTCCGATGCGCTGGCCTGGATCTCAGCCTATGGATTTCAGATGGGGGTTGGTGTCGTGATGCTGATTCTGACATTTACCCTTGGACGTCGTGTACTGTTAAAATAGAAACGATATAAATTTCAACTAATGAATATTTACACGGGCACTTCGATGACAGAACAACCTTGTAAATATTTAGATTGATCATATGTATCTGGTATGACTTCAAAAAAGATGGCGAAGTGGAGGGATGTATTTGAATCGTCTCGAACGGAAAGCCATGGTGATTGGAGCCACCGGGCTTGTAGGCGAATTACTGGTTCATAATCTGCTGGAGCACTCGGCATACAGCCTGGTTCGTGTTCTGGTTAGACGTCCGCTTGAGTTGCAACATCCCAAACTGGAACAGCATGTGGTGGACTGGGAACAGTTGGAGAGCCAAGGCCACTTATTCGATGGAATCGATGACCTGTACTGTTGTTTGGGTACCACGATCAAAAAAGCAGGCAGTCAGGAGAGTTTCCATCAGGTGGATTACCATTACCCGGTTCGTGCAGCAACGATTGCGAAGCAGCATGGAGTATTACAGATGCTTGTGATCTCCTCCATGGGAGCGAGCGCAGGTTCCCGAGTCTTTTACAGTCGGACCAAGGGGGAAATGGAGGATGCATTGTCCGATATCGGTTTTCAGTCATTGCATATCTTCCGCCCGTCCTTAATCCTGGGAGATCGAAACGAGAAGAGATTCGGTGAGCAGATGGCTGCCCATGCGATGAAGCTTCTGGATCGCTGGATGAAAGGCAGAGTGGACAAATACCGGGCGGTCCACGCTGCAACCATTGCACAGGCCATGACGAATATTGCGTTGGTGCAAACCAAGGGAAACCACGTGTATCCCAATGATGTCATTCATGTCCTTGGTGTGGACGGGGGCTAAGAAACCTTTGAACGAGCTGTATGCTTCATGTGGCTAGGGATGGGCGTTTCTCGCTTGAGGTAGATCGTGGTATAATAGGCAACAAAAATGAGTTCGAACCCTGACCCCTTGTGGCAGCAGGATAACGAACATGAAGGAGAACTCGTCCATGAAAAAACCAATCTCTACCGATCAGGCGCCAGGCGCCATTGGTCCATACAGTCAAGCCGTTGATGCGGGCGATTTCATCTACACTTCCGGACAGCTTGGTCTGAATCCCCAAACGGGAGAATTCGGTGCAGATGTACAGGAGCAGACACGTCTGTCTTTGAGCAATGTGAAGGCTATCCTTGAAGCAGCAGGTACAAGTATGGATAAAATCGTGAAAACGACGGTGTTCCTGAAAGACATGAACGACTTCGTTCCTGTGAATGAAGTGTACAGCACGTTCTTCGAACAGCCTTATCCTGCACGTAGTGCAGTGGAAGTGGCTCGTTTGCCAAAAGATGCACTGGTGGAGATTGAGGTAATTGCCCTGAAATAGGACAACCTTCACTCGCGCCGATATACATAAAAAGCCGATTCAGGTCGAATGACCAGAATCGGCTTTTTGCATTTTTGCATTATATTTAAGCGCTATATAGAAGGGGGAAATCTTAATCACGATCCTGATTACGGGCGAAGAACAGCCATACCGCGTAGATGGCCAGTACGATCGCAATGATGATTGCCGTATAATATACGGAAGTGACATCCTTTTGTTTAAGTGCAATGGCGATATACGCCCATGTAAACACAAGTGGGTACACACTGTCCCGATAACGGAAGCTAACGAGTACAGCCAGCACCATACCGACAATCAGCATGATGATCGTCCAAGTCGGTTCGCTGATACCAAAACCATCCCAGCCAATTTTATATAACAGCACCGCTGCATTGACAATGGTTGCCACACTAATCCATCCGAGATAGATGCTGAATGGCAGCTTTACAAGCCAGATCTCAGCAGTGGTCGGAACCGTAATGGCACGTGTTTTTACATACAGCATGATCAGAGACAATAGAAGCAGTACAATGATCAGTAAAGCGAGACCGGTCTGCAAGTTTTGAAAAGCAAAAATCCATGCTACATTGAAGGCACAGCTTGCCAGAAACCAATACCCGAGACGGGTAATCGAATCCCTTTTCCAGGAAGCGGGCACGAACTGATAGATCACGAACCCTGCTAATAGCAGGTAGATCAGACCCCATATAGAGAAGGCATAGCCTGAAGGTGTGAGCAGCACAGGGTACATATCCGATACTTCTTTGTTGGTCTTGCCTCCGATTGGCAGAGCGTTGGAAAGGTAGTTCACGATAATTACAGCGATAAAACCAATGGCGTTTAACCACTTGTACGGATTGTTACGTGACATTGAGTTTCCTCCTTGGTTTAACGAAATGAATGAACCACGGGTCAGTCTACAATGAATATACCCAGTTCTCGTACATTCTAATAACAGCCGCAAAAAATTCACAAGATGACCTTTCAAATTCTTGTGCTTTGCCGCTACGTTGGAATGGTACTCTGTCCCAATGTACGCGAAGCGAAGCAGGAATATGTCCACACGATATTATGTCCCACATGTCCAACGGAGGAGGAGAAGAATGCTTTCGAGAGAAACGATGGAGAAACAGCAGACTTGGTTCTATGTAGTTGCACTGTTCGTAGGAGCAGCGATAGGACTAAGCAGTTCGGCATGGGGGAATATTTTGCACTACACGGTGTCTCCGATACTTGCCATTTTGTTATATAGCATGTTCGTACAGATTCCCTTTTTAAAGTTAAAAGAATCCTGGTCCAACCTGCGATTTATGGGCGCGTTACTGGTAGCTAATTTTATCGTTGTACCTGTAGTCGTATGGTTGCTTACACTGGTCTTTCCACAATCACCTGGCGTTCTGATCGGAGTCTATCTGGTACTGCTAACGCCCTGTATTGATTACGTCATTGTGTTCACGCAGCTCGGCAGGGGCATGAGAAACTGATGCTCGCCGCTACACCTCTTCTGTTTGTTATACAAATGATTCTGTTGCCGGTTTATTTATGGCTATTGATGGGTGCTGAGGTAGCACAGGTCATGCAGGTTGGGCCGTTCGTGGAGGCTTTTCTGTTCCTGATCGTTATTCCACTGCTGCTCGCTGTCGTTACACAAGTCTTCTCAAAAGGTAAAGCGAGCGGGGAGCGTGTCATGAACGCAACGGCATGGCTCCCGGTTCCGATGATGGCACTCGCATTGCTCGTGGTTGTCGCCTCCCAGATTGGCAAAGTCTACAATGATATAGCGATCATCGTGAACGTGATCCCGATCTACGTTGCTTTTATGATCATTATGCCTTGGATATCCCGAATCATTGCTAAGCAGTTTCGATTGAATACAGGTGCGGGGCGGGCGCTGATCTTCAGTTCAGCCACACGGAATTCGCTGGTTGTTCTGCCGTTGGCGCTGGCACTCCCGCCAGAATGGGCAACCATAGCTGCGGCTGTTATCGTTACTCAGACGATGGTGGAGCTTGCAGGGGAGCTAATCTACATTCGGCTTGTACCTGCGGTAATTTTGCGCGATTGATGAGCCGACTAGGACGTGTCTATGTTATGATCTAATATAATGAATAAAACCATTTTTGGTAAATCAAAGGGGGAGATGAGAGTTCTTACTTATCGGAAGATCATGTTCTACCTGGATATTGCACTGGTTCCGTTCGTTGTTGTCTTTTTTCCCATAGCAGCTCATACAACGGGAAATAAAGTTTATTATCTCTACTTGGGTATAGCTGTAGCCGCAATCTTTCGGATCGTATTCTATCTTAGAAAAGAAAGAGCCAACAAATCGTCATGATATAGGCTATTTTCTGTAAAAGTAAAATTAAAAAGAGTACTTCCGATGGGCCATGCCGGGAGTACTCTTTTTAATTCGGATCAGGTACTCGTTACGTACCAGCCTGAAATACAGTTTTACGATATTCCACTGGCGTGATGCCCTCCATTTTTTTGAACACTTTGCTGAAATACTTTTCATCCTGGAATCCAACCATCTCCGAAATTTTGGCGACTCGCAGGGAAGGATTTTGCAGTAGTAGCTTGGCGTTGTTGATCCGCAGTTTGCTCAGATACTCCGACCAGTTCAGACCAAATTGCTGTTTGAATTTGCGGGAGATATACTCCCGGCTCAAGTAGAAACGCGCGGCAATCTGCTGTAAGGACAGGTCCTCCTGATAGTGGGCGTCCATATAACGTGCAATCTCACTCATGGGATCAGGATTGGCGGGGTGATGGGCAGTGAGCGCCTTTCCGGCTGCAAGCAGCCGTTGTTCCAACAAGGAACGAAGCAGGGGGAAAGATAGCAGTCCTTCAGCGTCAAAAGGTAACTCGGCAAAGGGAATAGACTGCTCCTCCGTCACTTCCTCCTCTTTGGATGGCAAACCTGCCGTATCATCAAGCCAGCGGCTCAGCATCCATTCCAGCTCATCGATCCATTGCTGGATCTGCTCAGCACTGACAACCTCAAGATCAGTAATCGGGTCAAGCCACTCGGCAACCGCAGCAGCTACACTGGAAACTCGGCAACTCATGGCTGCCATACGCAGGGGTTCTTCATGGGCGGTTAAACGCCTGATTTTATTTCCATTTGATGATTCCACTGACGCATGAATTCGCTGTTTAATTTGCACAGCGTTACGTCTCCACAGTCTTGAACTTGCTTCCAGATAGGCTGCTGAGATTCCGCCAGGGTAGGACTCACAGGTGGAGATGCCAAAATGAAGCCGGCGCTGAATCGTCTGCTCCAATCCCTGATTAACCTTGTCCAGAATATGTTCCAATGAAGTGGATGGGTCCCAATGCAGCAGAACAATCTCGTCCGGTTGATCCAACTGCCGAAACATTACGCCTTCGTCTGGTGTGGATAACATCTCGGCACAGATATTGAGGACCGAGAACACAAGCAGGTCCGGTTGACTGCGATATTTTGCCAGACAACCTGCATCCAGATGGGACAGGCTGGTGACAGCGACACTACAGACAGGGATAACACTAGGGAGATTCAACTCATCCTGCAATCGCTGCATGTGTGATGGGCTGCTGCCTCTGCCGACGGCAAGTTCGGTGAGCAGACGATCCTGGTAGTGGGGGCGCATTCGATTAACAACAATGGATTGCCTGGTGGATTGTATCCGAATGGCGTCTTCCTCTCCCCAAGCTGTAACGGCCTTTAATAGAGATGCATTCAGCTCATCCGCTTCCACAGGTTTCAGGAGGTAGTCCATGCCACCATGTCTGATTGCATGCCTCACGAGTTCAAAATCATCATATCCACTAATAACGAGCACTTTGCTGTGTGGGGCATGAGCCGATATCCATTCAAGTAATGCCATACCGTCCTTGCCCGGCATACGCATGTCACTGAGTATGATTTGAGGTTGATGTGCCGTGATGGCGGCGATGGCTTCATCCCCGTCTGCCGCTTCGATTAACGTATCAATGCCAAACTCTTCCCAATGACCAAGCAACCTTATGGCATCGCGGACATGTTTTTCATCATCTACAAGCAGTGCCTTCATGTTGTTCACTCTCCCGCGTATAGTTTAACCCTGATCTTTACACCATTGGGTTCCCGATTGTTGATCTCAAGCCTGGCTGAGTGACCGGGATGTGAGTTCAATTGAAGTCGGCGTATTACATTTCGTAGACCGATGGATTCAGACTCGTCGGATTCTTGTGTAGATAACCCGGTTGTTGTATGACTTGGATGCAGCCATCCTCGGATCTCCAGTAATTTTTCTTCAGGTATGGATGGGCCGTTATTATTCAGTTCTATTTCAATCCAATGATCGTTGATCCGGCGGCTGGATAGGGATATGTGACCTTTGCCAGGCTGAATATCTGCTCCATGTTTAAAGTAGTTCTCAATTAAAGGTTGTAACGTCATTCTTGGCATTTCGACAGATAGCGTATCTTCGGCAAAATTCAAATCCACCTCAAGGCGGTCACCAAACCGCTCCTGCTGCAGTTCCAGATATAACCGGGCATGCTCCGCCTCTTCGCGTAAGGTCACGGAGGTCTGATCCCGCATGCTGTAGCGCAGCATTTTGGACAGGGAAGTGAGTAGTATATACGCCCGTTGTCCTTGCTGTTGAAGGGCAAGTGTACCGATCGATTGCAGTGTATTATAAAGAAAATGCGGATGAATCTGCGCTTGCAACGCTTTGAGCTGATTTGTTTTATTGGCGATTTCGAGTCGATATTCCCGCAAAATAAGATTATTTACCGTATCCATCATATCTCGGAAATGACGAGCGAGCACCCCGAATTCATCTCGGCTGGATAGATGGATATCCACGTGCAGACGCCCGGCTTGGATTTGGTTCATATATCGCATGAGTTGCTTGAGTGGACCGGTGATTCGGATGGAGATGAACAAGGTTGCAACAATGACCAATACAAGTGCCGCAATGGCAATCATCGCGTTGTTCCACGTGAGTGTGGTGGCTCTTGCATATAAGGTCTCATTCGGAATCTGTTTGACAATGGTCCAGTCGGCGTACGTGCTGCCAAGCTGCTGGTATACATACATGGAACGATCCTGTTCAAAATGTCCTGCGACATTCTGGGCTGTACCAGCGCCAGTTCGCGCGATATTCAGTTCACTGGCCGTTTCCTCTCGCAGTGCATCCGTATGATTGGCCTCGGAACGTCCCTGGTAAATGATCTGATTCTGACCATCCACCACATAGATCTGTTCCTTAGCCGGATCATACAACCTGCCGGTTATCGCTGCAATGGTATTCATATTCAGATCAATGGCGAGTACACCCAGACGCTCGGTGGACGGAATATCCTTGATCACCCGATGCAGGGTAATGACTGTTCTTGCAGGGTCATCGGGGGAGGCGGCCTTGAATCCGTACGTGTGACTCATGTGGGCCGATTCCACCCAAATATCAGGGCTGTCACCGCCTGTTTTTCCATGAAGCGAGCCGGAATAGGCCTGTTTTCGTTCCTCCCGCTTCGGAAAGGGATTTGTAATTAAGGTGGATTGATTAGCGGCAAAAGAGTGCAAATACAGCTGGAATACATCCGGCACAGCCGCGCGTATTGTCTGCAAAGTGGTGTACACCTCGGCAACCGCACGATAATCCCCAGGAATTTTTGCCAAGTTACGCAGAAAGTTCGGGTCGTTATACACAGCGAGCGACGCTCTGGCCACGTTATCCACATAGTTATTGAGATTGGTGGACGCTTGGTAGATCAGGCGTTTGTTCTCTTCCACGGCCTGTTCCCGTAGGGCCGTTTTGGTCTGGATAAACGTCATGCTGATCGACGCGAGCAGCGGAAGGGTGGTAGCAATGAGCATAAAGGCAATCAATTTGGTGCGTATACTGTAGAATTTGGACATCGGAACACCCCTTCTGGTTGCAGGTTAAGAGAGGACAATATTTTACCCCCAACTGTTCACAAGGGTCGGTGTTTCCCTCGGCGATAATGGGGTTTAATAGAAAAAGAGACCAATTTCATCCATCTATAGAAGGGGAGAACGATATGAAGCATCGCAAATCTTCACAGCTGTTACAGCAGCTAGTGTTCGTGGGTCCCTCCATCGTGTTTTTTATTCTCATCATCGTGGTCCCTTTCCTGCTTGGCATGGTGTATTCCTTTACGGATTGGAACGGGGTATCCGAGAACATTAATTGGGTAGGGTTTGATAACTTCGTGCATGTTTTTGCGAATGATCCCAAGTTCCAAACGGCGTTTTGGTTTACGGTGCGCTTCACCGTGGTTGGTGTGGTACTGACCAATGTGATTGGTTTTTTCCTGGCGTATTTCCTGACCAAACCGCTCAAGACGAGAAACATTCTGCGTACGATCTTTTTTATGCCTAACGTGATCGGTGGGTTGTTGCTCGGCTTTATCTGGCAGTTCATATTTGTGAAAGGGTTTTCAGCAGTAGGCGATGTAACCGGCTGGTCCTTCTTCAACCTTCCTTGGCTGGGAGACGAACCAACCGCCTTCTGGGGAATCGTGATTGTGTTTGTATGGCAGACCGCAGGATATCTGATGGTTATCTACATCTCATCTCTGACAAATGTATCCCCTGATCTGCTGGAAGCCGCCGAGATTGATGGCGCAAGTCGCTGGCAGGTACTGCGGAGCATCATTCTTCCGCTCATTATGCCAGGTGTAACGATCTGTCTGTTCCTGGCGATCTCCTGGTCGTTCAAAATGTTCGATCTCAATCTGTCACTGACCAAAGGTGGACCGTTCGGATCGACAGAGTCGGTTGCACTTAATATTTACAATGAAGCCTTTGTGAATAACAGATATGGCATCGGAACCGCCAAAGCGCTCGTGTTCTTCGTAATCGTTGCCATCATCACCATGATTCAGGTACGTCTGACGAAGAGCAAGGAGGTAGAAGCCTAATGGAGACGACGAAAAATTACCGCTTCAGTACCATTGTAACCGAGATTGTCATGGTACTCCTTGGACTTTTATTCCTGGTTCCGTTTTACTTCCTGTTCGTGAATTCGGTCAAAACCTTCGGTGATCTACTCACCAATTCGGCTGCATGGCCGGAAGTATTTCAGTGGGGCAATTATGCTAACGCTTGGGAGAAAATTAACTTCCCGTCCGCGCTGATGAACTCGCTTATCGTTACTGTGGTCAGCAATCTGTTGCTTGTGCTGATCAGTTCCATGGCCGCGTACCGAATGGTCCGCAGCGATACCCGGTTCAACCGTATTTTGTTCGGCATGTTCATTGCCGCGATGGTGATTCCGTTCCAGTCTATCATGATTCCACTCGTTACTGTAACCAGTAATCTGGGATTGATCGACAGCCTTGGCGGCCTCATTATCTGTTATCTCGGTTTCGGGGCACCGATGTCTGTCTTCCTGTTCCACGGATTCGTAAAATCCGTCCCACTGGAGATTGAGGAAGCGGCTCGTGTGGATGGAAGCTCGGTCTACGGAGTGTTCTTCCGTATCGTATTTCCGCTCATGAAACCGATGTATGTAACCGTCATCATTCTGAACACACTCTGGATCTGGAATGATTATCTGCTTCCATCCCTGATCCTGCAAAGCTCCAACCTGCGTACGATCCCAATTGCGACCTTTGCGCTCTTCGGTCAGTACACGAAGCAATGGGATCTGGCTTTGCCAGCACTTGTACTTGGCATTATGCCGATCATTATCTTCTTCCTGCTGATGCAGAAGTACATCATTCAGGGGATTACGGCTGGATCAGTTAAAGGGTGAGTGCGAGGGCAGGGTCGCTGTGGCGGAGTGCGAGTGCAGGTCGCTGGCGGGCTCAAGTTGCGTTTTCGGTCGCTGTTGCTCCTCGGTGGCCTGAATGTATTAGGGCAAGGAAGCCACCGAGTATCAAAGGCGAACGCTCCGCTCCTCCATCGCATACTGATCCCTTTGCTCCCACCTCGCATGGAGGTGTGCAAAGGGAGTCATGCCCGCATAGCTTGGGCATGACTCCTGGGGAAGGGAAAGCGTCGATAAAGAGAAAAGACCAAGAATGAAATGATTTAAGACCAGGTTCGATAAGGCAGAAGGTGAGTGTATAAGGGCAGGGTCGCTGCGGGATCAAGTTGCGCTTTCGGTCGCTGTTGCTCCTCGGTGGCCTGAATGTATTAGGGCAAGGAAGCCACCGAGTATCAAAGGCGAACGCTCCGCTCCTACATCGCATCCTGATCCCTTTGCTCCCACCTCGCATGGAGGTGTGCAAAGGGAGCCATGCCCGTATAGCTTGGGCATGACTCCTGGGGAGGTTCGAATAGCTTGGGCATTCCTTCTAGGAGAAAAGATATACTCTGATCGAAGCGCTAACGAATCCACCGCATCTTAATAGGTGGATAATCAAGGAATACAAATTGTAACGAATCTCTGAAACGTTATTCGGTTACAAAACAGCGTCAGAGCCCTAAAAATTGACTAAATCGACGAAATAACGTCGCTGTGATTCGTTAAAATTGGAACCTGTGCAAATAGGTGCGAATAACGTGCGCTCGGTTCGTTAGAATGAAAACACGCTTCAAGGGGAGGTTATTCTGTCATCGGAGTGCCAGTGTAAATATTCATTAGTGGAACGGTTATACTGAAACTACTATAGGGAGAGTGTATGTATGAAAAGAATGACAAAGTTGACGTTGCTTATGTTGATTGCTTTTTCGGTAATGCTTGCGGGCTGTGGCAATGGAGATAAGAGTGGCAGTCCGGTCAACACGGATGCTCAAGGTGGTGGCGAGGCTGCTGCTGGAGATAAAACCATTAAAATCTTCCAATTCAAAGTCGAAATTGCGGAAGCGCTCAATCGTCTCAAAGCGGAATATGAATCCTCCCATCCAGGTGTCAAACTGGACATTCAAACCGTAGGTGGCGGTAGTGACTACGGTGCTGCATTAAAAGCCAAGTTTGCGGCTGGCGAACAACCGGATATTTTCAACGTAGGTGGTTATCGTGAATTGGATACATGGCTTGAATATCTGGAAGATCTTTCTGGAGAATCATGGGCCAAGGATGCACTCGAAGTAGCCAAAGAGCCAATGACCAAAGACGGCAAGCTCTATGGACAGCCGCTCGCGTTGGAGGGTTACGGTTTCATTTATAACAAAGACCTCTTCCAAAAAGCAGGTATTACCGAAATTCCAACGACACTGGAACAATTGGATCAAGCTGCACAGAAACTTCAAGCCGCAGGCATTACCCCATTCTCTAATGGATATCAAGAGTGGTGGGTGCTGGGCAATCATAACGTAAACGTCGCATTTGCAAATCAGGCAGATCCGGTGAAATTCATCCAAGGACTCAACGAAAGTACGGAGAAGATTCCTGGCAACCAAGTGTTCGCCGACTGGATCAACTTGCTCGACTTAACGCTGAAATACAGCAACAAAAACCCGCTGACAACCGACTACAATACGCAAGTTACGTTGTTTGCGAGTGGAGAAGCAGCGATGATGCAACAAGGAAACTGGACTCAAGTACAGATCGATGGAATCGATCCAGATCTGAATCTGGGTATCCTCCCAATGCCAATTAACAATGAACCCAATGACAAATTGTTTGTCGGCGTGCCGAACTATTGGGTTGTGAACAAGAATTCCCAAGTGAAACCGGAAGCAAAAGAGTTTTTGGAATGGCTCGTAACTTCGGATATCGGGAAACAATACATGACAAAAGAATTCAAATTCATTCCGGCGTTCAGTTCCATCACGGCATCCGAAGAGGATCTGGGTGACCTCGCCACAGAGATCATGAAGTATAGCCAGGAAAATAAAACACTTAGCTGGAACTTCAACCGTTTCCCTGAAGGGGTTCCACAAGAGTATGGCAGCACAATTCAGGCTTACGTTGCAGGCAAATCGGATAAAGCCGGATTGCTCGACGCATTGCAACAGAACTGGGATAGTCTGAAAAAATAATCCGGATCATGGACGGTATCCACAGGTTACCAAAAACGGTTCAGAAATTTTTGGATAGAAAAGTTAGTCTATTAGATAAATAAGTCAATTGGAAACAGGTTTGCCAGAAATCTTATTCTGGTTGGCCTGTTTTTGTTTTTCCGAGGAGCCAATAACGCTCTCTGAAAAGTTCAAAGTCACCTATATTCCTGAAATGTGGATAACCCGAGAGTAATTTAAAAATCTCATGACGTATTTAACACAGAGTTAATACTATATGTGGATATCCTGTGTGTATAACACTCTAAATGTGGACAAGTATGGAGTAGTTGGAGTGGGAGGTCCTCTTTTGTTAACAGAAATACTTGTTTTCAACTGACTAGTACTGTATAGTACTAAATATGACAAATTCAAAAATGAATACGGGACCCGCCAAATCCAAAAGTTCCAATCCGGTGAACCGGACCAAGGCAGTTGAAGTGGCGGCACAATTATTTCTGCGTCAGGGGTACAGCTACGTCAGCATGGATGAAGTCGTGCGAGTGAGTGGGGTATCCAAGTCAAATATTTATTATCATTTTAAAAACAAGGAGGAACTGCTTCAGGCCGTGGTACAATACTGGATTGCCCAGTATGAGTCGGAGCTGTATCTGCTGCTCAGTCAGCGTGAGCGAGGAGTGGAGGAGCGTATCTACTCGTTTATGGCATTGCTGTCGGCAGGTATTGAGGGCCGTAATTACGAAGGGAGCTGTCCTTTTGTTACGTTATATATGCAGACACCGGACAGTGCACCCCAAGTGAAGGAAAGCATATCCAGATTCTTTCGTGAGCTTAGACCGATGGTGGAGAAGTTGTTTCAGCAAGGTTTGGATCGCGGTGAATTTCGCAAAGAGATCGAGCCGGGACCGGCTGCGTTGTTGTTTATTGCAGCACTGGAAGGTTCGCTAATCCTAGCGGGAACTGCCCGTGATGTTGGGATTATAGAACAATCGGCACGTACGTTTTGTCAGATGCTTCGTTAATCGAAGCTCTTTTTTTGAATATAACTAGTACTGTATGGTACTAAAAGGAGCCGAAACAGAATGGTTGTACATACTAACCGTGTATCCAATGAAGAAAACACAGCAGCAAATTCAACAAACATGAATCAGGTAATAAGCAAGTCTGATATTGCAGCCAAGACCATTTTTATGACAGGTAGTACAGGTTTTATTGGCAAAGAAACGGTCAAACAACTCACGCAGGGAGACGCACAATTGCTCTTGCTGGTTCGTTCGGAACAGCGAGCCAGAACTGTGCTGAAGGCTTATGGAGTGAAGGATTTCGAACGGATTACCTTTATTACAGGTGATTTGTCCATTTCGGGTCTTGGCCTTACCGCAGCGGGTCGGGAGCGTGCTCTTGAAGCAAATGTGATCATTCATGCGGGAGGAACGATGGACGTCACTTTGGAACGAAAAGTAGCCGAGCAGATATTCATGAACGGGGCCAGAGAACTGGCACAGCTAGCACAGGAAATCCATCGTACTCATGGATTGAGACACTTTATCCACGTTGTTGGTTATATGAGTCCTTATGGAGAACGGAATGAACAGGGGAATTATCTACAGGTTGAGCATGTGGATAACAATGAAAGTGCATATGAAGAGATGAAGTTCCATGCCGATCTGCATATTCGCGAGCATGCAGAACAGCATCGCTATCCCTTATCCGTTGTAAATCCGAGTACAGTGGTTGGGCCACGTCCCACCGGTGAAACCGAGCAAACGGGTGGGATTGGACTGCTCATTCAGGCGATTCAGAAAGGACTTATGCCGGTAGTGCCGGGAGGTTCATCCTATTGGTTACCGCTTGTGGAGAATGACATTGTTGCAGAGACACTAGTTTTTCTATCCAGGGAAGCTGCTCCAGTCGGAGGAACTTATCCGCTATTGGCGCGGAGGGAAGACAGTCCCAATATGAAGGAACTGCTGCAACTCTTGGCGCAGCAATTGGACGTACCCAAGCCCAAAGGGGCTGTGCCATTACCGTGGATTCAATGGATCATGAAATCAGGTGGTTCACGCATCAGTGGTGTTCCAGCGGAGTCGGTTGCTTTTATTACCAACAGGTCATTCCCGGTTGAAGAGACGGAGGCTCTGTTCACACGTATGGGGCAATCCTGGCCGGACATCCGGGAACAGCTTCCGCTGGTTACAGCCGATCTGGACTATCGTTTTCGGTATACGCCGTTACCTGAGGGTTTTCCGACAGATTATATTCGGTCTCGAAGTGGAAATATGGCTATGCTTGGTTGGGAGGGTGAGGGAGAGCCTTGGATTATTGTACATGGTTTGCTTCAATCTGCGGATGAGATGTTACCTTTAGGAAAACAGCTTAGGGACCGGACCGGGAACCCGGTATGGTTAATCGATCTCGCTGGATTCGGACGGTCCCCGGTACATCAGGGGGATGAAGCGTTTGAAGGTCAGGTGGATGCACTGCTTACGGCTCTTGGTGAGTTTGAGGGTCCGGTGAAGCTGGTTGGTCATTCGATCGGGGCTGCTATTGTAGCTGCGGCACAGATGCGTAGCGGGCGGACAGACATTCGACTGGGGTTGCTCCAGCCAGTTGCCAACAATTCAAATCCGAATGTCCTAAGATGGGTTTCCCGTTTACCAAGAGGGGTGATACGCTCCCTGCTGCGTGGCAGATCGGAGAAAAGTTGGAATCAAATGTTCAGTTCACATAGCGGCGTAGGCGACAGCAGTGTTATGGCCGAGGCCATGGGCAAGAGAATACGCTCCAGTCTCCAGTCCCCTCGTATTGCAGGAGCACATGCAGACTTGTTGCGCTGGATCCACTCGGGTCAGAGGAAAGGCGCCAGATCAACGTTGTGGGCGAAAATGGAAAGTCAGCATTATGTCAAGAATGTATTAGTTGTGTGGGCCAATCAAGATCAGGAATATCACTATCCCCAAGATATGAACTCACAGGTCAAACGGATAGATGTCCCCTATGGACATTACTTTCCGACGTTTCGGTATAAGGAAACAGCTGCAATCCTCGCCGAATGGGCCGATACCTTGAGGTGAGTTCAGGTTTGAACATGCAGGAATCCCGTGCCAATTGTCGAAAGGGTCAAGTCGACTTTTGAGAGCTGAACCAAAGACAGGAGAGATGAATGTATGAGCAAGCAACGTGTGGAAATCAGTAAAAATGTGCTAACGGAATGTCTCGGACTGCGCAGCGGAGAGAATCTGGTGGTTGTCGCAGACGATATGAAACGGGATCTGGCTGAATCCATCTATGAGGCAGGCAAAGCACTTGGTGCAGAGTCGGTCCTGTTAATCATGGAGGAACGCAGCAGATCTGGAGAAGAGCCACCGGCGCCGATTGCAGAGGCCATGATTCGAGCAGATGTAGCCGTGTGTGTAACGAAATATTCATTAACACATACCCAAGCACGCAAAAAAGCCGCTGCTTCAGGGACCCGAGTGGCAACCATGCCTGGCATGACAGAGGATATGTTTATGAACGGAGCCATTACAGCTGAATATTCGCAAGTAAAGGCGTTGACCGAGAAGGTAACGGCTCTATTAACCGCAGGTCGCCATGTGCGAATAGAGAAGCAGGGCCATAGTCTTTCCTTTTCCATTGAAGATCGTAACGGTGTACCAAGCACAGGTATGTATTTGAACCCTGGTGAATCGGGCAACTTGCCGTCAGGAGAAGCTTATATTGCTCCCGTTGAGGGCAAGGGTGAGGGCAGTATTGTTGTAGATGGTTCCGTTGCTGGAATTGGGGCACTCCGTGAACCGATGTTATTGACCGTTAGTGAAGGACGGTTGGTGTCAGCTAAAGGACCTGATGGGGCTCAATTACTGGAAACGCTGGGTGAGGGGGATGGTCGTTTTCTCGGCGAATTCGGGATCGGTACCAATAACAAGGCACGAATCACGGGTGTGGTGCTGGAAGATGAGAAGGTGTACGGCACAATTCATGTGGCCTTTGGCAGCAATAACACTTTTGGTGGAACGATTGCTGCAGGTGTTCATATTGATGCAGTTGTACAAAAGCCGGACGTGTACATCGATGACAAGCTGATCATGCGTCAGGGTGAATTGGTACAATAACTACAGCGAAGGAAATTGGGCATGTCCACAACGTGTCCACAGTAATGGATAACTGAAGCGGAAATTCGGATTTTACGTCAGATTTACAAACAAATACACAACATGTCCACATTAAATTAATGAATATCCACATGAAACGCTAAAGATATCCACAGCATGTGTGCAATATGTGCACAACTTATCCACAAATCAGGTATAACTCGTGTTTTCATCCGATAAAACAGTCGTTTTGGAGTAACGAAACAAGTTATCCACAGGAATATCGCTTTTTTGTTCCAAGTATTTGAAAACATAGAAACAGATCCATAATATATGGGGATAAAAAAGACCAAAAATCGGCATAAAGCTGATCTTTGGTCTTTTTTTGAATATAATTTTTCAATCCGATGTCAGGTTACTTACGCTCAATATTAAAACGACTGATTTCCACCACCCTCCACAGCAGGGCAAATGAGCAGAGCGGAGACAGCAACCGTAATGCAACGTCTGTTGAAGTTGGCAAAATTGATCTGAAGCCTAAACATTTGGTCAAAAATAACCGATACACCAAAGTAACATCTAATGGGACGAAAGTAGTCTGATTATACGGAATGAGAGGATATGGGGATAACTATGGACGAGGGAATGCAATATATTAATTTTTCGGTAGGAGACCAGATCTTTGCACTACGAATTGATGAAGTTCATGAGATCATCAGAATGGTGCAGGTGACAACAGTTCCATTTGGAAGCCCGGAGATCCGAGGTTTTGCTTCGCTGTACGGTAAGGTCGTTTCGGTGGTGAGTCTTCGTGTATTGTTAGGCATGCCAGACCAGGAGGATACCTCTTCTACACGTATTATTGTGGTGCCTTACAAAGGTGGATTTGTACCGCTGATCGTAGATATGGTCGATTCTGTCGTAAGTTACGATCGTTTCGAGGAACCAGCTGAGGAACACCGTCGTTTCATGCTTGGCGTTTTTGACAAAATCGGGTTCTGTGAAGATCATCGTGCAGGTATTTTGAACCTCGATGTATTACTGGGCAGCTTGATCAGATCATAGGAGTATAACGATCCGTAATTCTTTCAATATTAGTATTATCCTTCGGTTTACCCAAATGTTCCTCATCCGCTTTTAGGGTGAAGGGACATTTTTTTGTGCCTCTAGGGCGTTTTCAGACACGCCCTAACCATCGAAATAACCACTTTTTATGGGCAAAGGTTTTTAAATCCGGTCATTTTCGTATATGATGGAGAGTAACAATGCGAAGGGATGACGGGAGACTTTAATGATGCAATCGCTGTATGGAGTATGGCTTGGTGACGTATTTTTTTGTTTTTCCGGTGAAACATCGGAACCACGTGTGGATGCATGGAGCCACGTGGTAAGAAGGTTGAATTTTGGCGACGGGGGTCGTCTGTTTCAGCCTGCCGCTCTGCGTCTTGCGGAGCTGCGCTGGCCGAATCCGCTAAGGAACACGGCTGAAGCGAAGAACACGAAGCGGCGTCAACTGCTGGGACGCACATTGGAAGGATTGGCAGTCTCGCCTAAGGATGCCTTCAGGCTGCTGCTGCAATGGGATGACCGTTTGTTAAATGCAGCCGGAATTCAGGTTGGAGAAGAGATGCGTTACTGGATCAAGGCGGCGCAGTTCACACAGGAGCTGCTGTTGCGGGGAGCAATTGCTCCATCGGCTGAATTCGCAGCAAAGACCGGAGCACGGCGACGGACCGGACAAGAGACATTAACAGGTGTATGGCGGCCACGCTTGCAGCAGGAGGAGGACATCGAACGCTTCCGCGATCTTGCTGAAGCGATGCCTCCGATTGGATTGGCTGCTCATGGAGCCTATGCTTCATTGGAACCGGAAACGCGTGAAGAAGCAGGGGCTGCGGTATTATTTTCATTCATGAGTGGCATGATTCATGCTGTGGTGACAAGTGAACTAGAGGGCATGGACAGTGAACTATCCCGTTACCGCACCCCATATCGACGCGGATCTTCGCCAGTAGCCGAACTCTGGTGGAACAGTCTGATCTCGATGTTCCGTCCTGTGACGGTGCAAGGGCCGACGGACGATATGACAGCGTTTATTCATACGCTGCAAGAAGTTGGTGGAACGTCAATGCCAATCGTGGGAGCAGAAGAGATGGCGCCTGCTGAAGGCCAATTGAAGCTGGTGCTCCGCTTGGAGCCTCCACTGGGCGAACATGAAACGATATGGGGAATAAGCTTTTGGGTGGACAGTGAGCAGGAACCAAGCCTGAGGTTGCCTGCACGGACCATCTGGGCACATCCGGAGCGAGATCTGGACCGAGGTAAGGTGTTATATACCTCGGCGGCAGAGCAATTATTGATGGCACTCGGGCAAGCAGCAGAACTGGCACCTGAATTGGAGACGGCGCTGCTTACCGCTCGCCCAGAGGAAATTAAGCTGGAGCAGCAGGGTTTCTTCGAATTTCTCACGCATGCAGTTCCACGTTTGCAGAAGGCTGGGATAACCGTTCTCATGCCTTCAAGGTGGAGTCGTGCCGGGAAACGTCGTGCGGGACTGCGTCTGCAGATGTTGAATCGGGGAACAGAGCGGTTGCCTGGAGCCACATCGGCACTGGGCATGGAACAATTGGTTGCTTTCAAAGCGGAGCCTATGCTGGATGGTAAACCGGTCACGGCGGAGGAACTGGCGGCATTGGCTGAATCCACAGTTCCGTATGTCATGTTCCGTGGTGAATGGATTGAAGTGGATACAAAAGAGATTCGCCAAGTCCTGCGTTATATGAAAAAAGAAGAAGAACAATACATGCCTCTCTCGGAATGGCTGCATCTGGCAGCGGATGAAGGGGAGGATTCCGCATGGAAGGGTCTTTCCGTCTTTGGTGCCGAATCTGATGGGATGCTTGCTTTCCTGCTCGATGGACAGGTGCTTCGTAGCATTGAGCCTCGTCAGGTTCCGGCAGAATTGCATGGTGAACTAAGACCTTATCAGGAACGAGGCTACCAATGGTTATCCGCCATGCGCGAGTTGGGCTTTGGCGTATGTCTCGCGGACGATATGGGACTTGGGAAGACGATTCAGGTAATTACTTGTCTGCTGGACCGCAAACACGAGGAACGCCAGGCGGCTGAAGAGGAAGCCCGCGAGAATGAGCTGCTGAATGGATCAGATGATTCTTTCCCGGCGGATCAGCACACGAATGAGCAGCCTGTTCATCTGCCTGCACTTATTGTGTGCCCTACCTCGCTGCTTGGAAACTGGCAGCGTGAGCTGAAGCGGTTTGCTCCGGATCTGTCGCTATATATTCATCATGGCGGACAACGGTTGCACGGGAATGATTTTCAGGCAGAAGCGCAGACGCATGACATTGTACTGACGACCTATCATCTGGCAGGCAGAGATGGCCCGGATCTGGCTTCGTTGCACTGGTCCACCATTGTGCTGGATGAGGCACAATATATTAAGAACTACCGTACCAAACAAGCGCAAAGCGTAATGCGCTTGTCTACACTTCATCGTATTGCGATGACGGGAACGCCTGTAGAGAACCGGCTGAGCGAACTTTGGTCAATTTTCCAGTTTCTCAATCCGGGGTATCTGGGCACAGCTTCATCGTTCCGCCAGCGTTATACGGGACTGGGGCCATCCGAAGAAAATGCAGCATCCTTGCGTGAGCTTCATCGACTGGTATCTCCATTCATGCTGCGCAGGCTGAAAAGTGACCCGGATATTCGCAAGGATCTGCCAGAGAAGCTTGAACTGAAATCCTATTGTTCTCTTACGCCGGAGCAGACGGTGTTGTACCAGCGTGTGGTGGATGATCTGATGGGTGGTCTGGACGGCAGAAATGGCATTGCCCGCAAAGGGATTGTTCTGTCCTCCCTGACCAAGCTCAAGCAGATCTGTGATCATCCGGTGCTGGCGGACAGTAATCGGAAAGATCACGGCAAGGCTGAGGCATCTGGTAAGATGGAAAGATTGCTTGAACTGCTGGACGCCATCCGTGATAACGGGGAATCGGCTCTGATCTTCACGCAGTATGTTGCTATGGGAGATCTGCTGGTATCGAGGTTGAAACAGCGATATGAGGAAGAACCGTATTTCCTGCATGGCGGTGTGTCGAAGGCGCAAAGAGATGATATGGTGGAGACTTTCCAAAAAGGAGAGGGGCCGTCCATGTTTGTTCTATCTCTTCGTGCCGGAGGTGTGGGTCTGAATCTGACACGGGCGAGTCATGTCGTTCACTATGATCGGTGGTGGAATCCCGCAGTTGAGAATCAGGCAACGGACCGTGTATTCCGAATCGGGCAGAATCGCAATGTGCAGGTGCATAAGTTGATCTGTCAGGGAACACTGGAGGAACGGATTGATGAGCTGATCGAAAGCAAGAAGGCACTCTCCGAGCAGGTCGTCGGTTCAGGTGAGAACTGGCTGACAGAGATGTCGGATGATGAGCTGCGTGGCCTAATCTCACTTCAGGGTGAGACGTGGCTGTGACCTTGAACATTCAGAGGAATATAGATGTTGAGAAAGGGGGATTGTTGTGAGCGAAAAATGGAAGATCGAGCTGCATATGTCCCCCGGTGGATGGACAGCAGAAGTCAATACAGCAGCGGATGCGGATCAGGAAGTTTCCGTTTCCGCTTCCGTTGCTGAGGGCAAGACCGGATCAGCCGCAGGCATGTTCACGGTCACGGGAACGCCGGCGCGACTGAGCGAGGCCCAGCGCGAGGCTGTACTGGCTCAGCTGCGCAAGCGCCCGCTGACGCTGTACGCCCTGCTGCGCGGCGGCCCGGCGCCCGAGGAGCTTGCCGGGCTGCTGCCGGCTACGCAAGCGCCCGATGGCTCGCCAGGCGCAGTAACGGCCAGCGCGGCCGTGGCGTGCACCTGCGGCCGCCCGGGCTGCGCGCATGCCGCGGCCGCTGAGCGCGCCGTAGCCGCGCGCCTCGCGGCCGAGCCGCTGCTGCAGCTGGCGCACGCCGGCCTGCCGCGCGAAGCGCTGCTCGCCGGCGTGCT
>NZ_ASPU01000009.1:0-49690 GCF_000517905.1 Paenibacillus sp. FSL H7-689 | reverse complement strand
GATAGGCTGGGGGTGGAAGTGCAGCAATGCATGGAGCTGACCAGTACTAATCGGTCGAGGGCTTATCCAATAGCAAGTGATAATTCGCATGTTTCGTTTCGAATCTAGTTTTCAGAGAATGATCTCTGAAATGTAAGCTAAGCTATGCGTTTGGTGGCGATGGCGGAGGGGTTCCACACGTACCCATCCCGAACACGACCGTTAAGCCCTCTAGCGCCGATGGTACTTGGACCGCAGGGTCCTGGGAGAGTAGGACGCCGCCAAGCAAAGAACCACTGCCGATGTTATTCGGTGGTGGTTTTTATTATATAGTTTTATTATGCAGTATGGGATTAAAATACAGATTGAATTTGGTGATTTCTCAGCACAATAGGATGTATACAGGTAACGTTATTCGATACGAATTGACGTTTTTTTGCGTAATAACTAGACTTGTCCGCTCTGGAAAAACAGTTGTGTTCATCAGGCAATACACCTGATATAACCAAGTACTTTTCCTTGACAGTCTAAATATCGCTTTGCTAAGATGGCAATAATAAATTTTTCAGAAAACGTATTTTCGGCGTAAAATACAGCCTGGAATCTTCGGGTTTTGGACCGTAAAGCTGAGCAAACATAAGGAGGAACACTTGCGTGTGGGAAGATAAATTTGGTAAGGAAGGCCTCACCTTTGATGATGTATTGCTAGTGCCACGGAAATCCGAGACACTGCCTAAAGAAGTAGATGTATCTATTCGTTTGAGTGATACTGTAAAGCTAAATATTCCTTTGATCAGTGCGGGTATGGATACAGTAACTGAAGCGACTTTGGCTATTGCCATTGCACGTGAAGGCGGTATCGGTATTATTCATAAAAATATGTCGGTTGAACAACAGGCAGAAGAAGTAGATCGTGTTAAGCGTTCGGAGAGTGGTGTTATTACAAACCCGTTCTCACTGACGGCAGATCATCTGGTATCTGATGCGGAAGCAGTAATGGCGAAATATCGGATCTCCGGTGTACCTATTATTGAAGGAGATCAGAAGCTGGTTGGTATTTTGACCAACCGCGATTTGCGTTTTATTCATGATTACGGCATCAAAATTAGCGAAGTCATGACTCATGAGAATCTGGTTACCGCTCCTGTAGGCACTACACTTCAAGAAGCTGAGGGTATCCTTCAGAAGCACAAGATTGAGAAACTTCCATTAGTTGATGAGACAAACACGTTAAAAGGTCTTATCACGATTAAAGATATTGAGAAAGCCATTCAATTCCCTCATGCAGCCAAAGACGCTCAAGGACGTCTGTTGGTTGGTGCAGCGATTGGTATTTCCAAAGATACATTTGAACGTGCTGATGCTTTGGTACAAGCTGGTGTCGACCTGATTACGGTAGACTCGGCTCACGGACACCACATCAATATCATTGAAGCTGTACGTCAGCTTCGTGAACGTTTCCCTAGTCTGACCATCGTTGCAGGTAACGTCGCTACTGGCGCAGCCACTCGTGACCTGATCGAAGCAGGGGCTTCGGTAGTCAAAGTAGGTATTGGTCCAGGTTCGATTTGTACAACACGTGTTATCGCTGGTATTGGTGTACCTCAAGTAACTGCAGTGTACGATTGTGCAACAGTGGCACGCGAATATGGAGTTCCGATTATCGCGGATGGCGGAATTAAATATTCTGGTGAAATTACAAAGGCACTGGCTGCAGGCGCACACGCGGTGATGCTTGGAAGTTTGTTTGCCGGCACAGCAGAAAGCCCGGGAGAAACTGAAATCTTCCAAGGACGTAGCTACAAAGTATACCGCGGTATGGGTTCAATGGCTGCAATGAAACAAGGTAGTAAAGATCGTTATTTCCAAGATGATGACAAGAAACTGGTTCCGGAAGGAATCGAAGGTCGTGTCGCTTACAAAGGACCATTGTCTGATACGATCCACCAACTGATTGGTGGCCTTCGTTCGGGTATGGGATACTGTGGTACAAGTAACTTGGAGCAACTTCGTAACGATACAGGCTTTATCCGAATTACAGGTGCGGGACTGCGCGAAAGTCATCCCCATGATGTACAGATTACCAAAGAAGCACCTAACTACTCGTTGTAATCTGAAGAGAGTTAATCATTTCCAGGACAGGCTCGGTGATTTTCACCGGGTCTGTCTTTTTTTGCAGATACCCCTGTGATAGAATAGAACAAGCGGTGACGATCCATGGATGGATTAAGGCGTTGCGGCGGCTTTTTGACGTGAATCTATGAATATGGTTTTGAAAAGAAAATGCAGTGCCAGAAAAGGCTGCCAGGTAAACAGAAGCGCGGACGTCCTTTTACATAAGCATTTGCAAAATGCGGACTAAGTGACAATCGATAACGAACTTTAGGAGCAATAATATTGCTCGTTCGATACAGCGCATATAGCACACATCTCATACATCAAACACACAGATTAGGGAACAAGAAAATCGCAGCATAAGCTGCACTGAAGCAATTAACAATGCTTTGGATCGAAGGGAGTATTCATCATTGAAAGCCAAACACATGAATAAAAAGAAACGCCAAATGCTCAAAAAGAGCGTAGCCTCGGTAATGCTAATTAACATGCTTTGCATGTCTGCAGTAATGCCGGTCATGGCTGCTGCGGACAACTCCAGTCAGGTTCTGACTGCTGCGGCAACAACAAAGACGGAAAAAGCCGTAAAGGTGCCTGGGGTAGACTCACTTGGGCTTGAGGTTAGATCAGCGGTGCTAATGGAAGCCTCAACGGGACAGATTCTACTAAATGTTGATGCGGATAAAGCGATGCCACCTGCAAGTATGACCAAAATGATGACAGAGTACATTGTCGCCGAACAAGTCAAACAAGGTAAATTCGGTTGGGACGATATTGTAACTGTTAAAAAGAATGCTGCACAAAGTATCGGGTCGCGAATTTTCCTCGCGGAAGGTGACCAGCACACAGTTAAGGATCTCTATATTGCTATGGCTGTTGGCTCTGCCAATGATGCTACGGTTGCTTTGGCTGAACATGTTGCCGGTTCGGAAGAAGCTTTCGTGAAAATGATGAATGATGAAGCGAAGCGTATGGGCATGAAGGATACGTTCTTCATCAACTCTTCGGGTCTGGATCGAGCAGATATGCCTGCTGACTTCCGCCCAGCTGAAGACAAGGAAACAGTGATGTCCGCTCTGGATGCTGCAATTCTATGCCGATACATCATTATGGATCACCCGGACTACACAGAATTTACAACGATTCAATCCTACAAGTTCCGTCCTAATGATAAAGCTCCAATTATCAATTACAACTGGATGCTGGAAGCGAATAAAAATATAACCAATTTCAAAAGCTATGCCTATGAAGGTCTGGATGGAATGAAAACAGGCCATACCACGAACGCAGGTAATAACTTTACAGGTACAGCAGAACGTAACGGTATGCGTCTAATTAGTGTTGTTATGGGCACAGATTCGGAATCCGCACGTTTCAGAGAAACTAAAAAGGTATTGGACTATGGATTTAACAACTTTGAAGTGAAACAGGCTGTTGCAGGCAAGACCAAAGTGACGGGCTGGGAAGCGGTACCTTTGAAAAAAGGGAAAGAAACAACCGTTCCTGTTGTAACAGATAATGCAGTAAGTTTCGTTGTACCCAAAGGTACTCAGAACCTGGATGTGACGTTCAAAGCCAACGTAACTGAGGCTGACAAGCTGGTAGCACCACTCAAGGCAGGTACGAAGGTTGGTACGGTAACGTACACGTATAAAGCAGAGGGAATTGAGCCGCAGGAAAAAACAGTGAACTTGATCACTGCTGAAGAGGCTGAAAAAGGCGGATGGTTCCGTTTGTTCTTCCGTGCTGTGAAGGATTTTTTTGTGGATCTTTTTGACGGGATTAAAAACCTGTTTTAGTCCATAACAAACTTCATGGAAAGAGTATGATCATGATTTTAATGTTTACATGGTCATATCATTGACAAAATACAAGTTATTCCGACCGGATGGATTGTATATTTACAATTTTTCCGGTAAAATATCAAGTTAGAATTCACGTATGATGAAGTGAAAAAGTACAATGTTCGTTTACCGTATGCAAGATCGTGGCTGGTAAGAGAAGGGGAATGAGCGTATGAAGATCGGCGTTTTAGCACTTCAAGGAGCTGTCACAGAGCATATTCGAAGTATTGAACGTGCTGGAGCAGAAGGTATAGCCGTCAAACAGGTTCAGCAATTGGAGGACTTGGATGGTCTTATCCTTCCTGGCGGGGAAAGCACGACGATTGGTAAACTGATGCGCAAGTATGGGTTTATGGATGCCATTCGGGCGTTTGCTGCTGAGGGTAAACCGGTATTTGGTACCTGTGCTGGCTTGATCGTTATGGCTAAACACATTGCAGGGCAAGAAGAAGCTCATTTGGAGCTAATGGATATGACTGTATCCCGAAATGCATTTGGACGGCAGAGAGAGAGTTTTGAGACGGATTTGCCAGTCAAAGGTATTGAGGAAACGGTAAGGGCTGTATTTATACGGGCGCCCTTGATCGAGAGTGTCGGAGACCAGGTGGAGGTTCTCTCCACATACAAGGATGAGATTGTTACGGCTCGTCAGGGACATTTGTTGGCTTGCTCCTACCATCCGGAATTGACGGATGACTATCGTCTACATACTTATTTTGTAGACATGGCCAGATCCTACAAACACACGGTAGACTCTAAATAATGCATGATGTACAACCTATGATCTCCCGGTCATCGGATCACTTCACCAGAAGCCGTGTAAGGCCACTGGTTGGCAGTTGCATCTGAACGGATGCCTGATGTTGCCTGTATCTGCTTCATAGCGGGAATCGCAGCGGAGGGTGACAAGGGGGATATAGGTTGTTTTTTGGGTTACAGGTTCCGATAAGTATATAGTAAGGTGTATACAGTAGAGTTTTGAGAATGGATTTAACATAAGGCTTCACGTTGTGAGGTTATTTAGGAGGGGTATATCGTGCTTGATGTGAAAATATTGCGGAATGAGTATGCACGTGTAGAAGAAGCATTGACTAAACGTGGCAAATCGCTGGATCTTATCGCTGGATTTACCGAGATGGATGCCAAGCGTCGGGAATTGCTTCAAGAGAGTGAAACACTGAAGAGTCGTCGGAATACAGTCTCCGCGGAAGTTGCTAGACTGAAGAAGAATCGTGAGAATGCTGATGATCTGATTGTGGAGATGCGTGAAGTGTCTGATCGAATCAAAGCCATGGACGAGGAAGTTCGGGAACTGGAAGTGAAGATCAATGATCTCACAATGGCGATTCCTAATATTCCTAACGAAAGCGTACCTATTGGAGCTTCTGAAGACGACAATGTTGAGATTCGTCGTTGGGAAGAGCCGAAGTCATTTACTTTTGCACCAAAAGCACACTGGGAAATTGCGCAGGATCTCGATATTCTTGATTTTGAAGCGGCTGCCAAAGTAACAGGTTCCCGTTTTACCTTTTATAAAGGATTAGGCGCACGTCTGGAACGTGCATTGATTAACTTCATGATGGATCTGCACAGCGATCAACATGGATATGAAGAGATTCTGCCTCCATACATTGTTAATCGGGACAGCTTGTTTGGAACAGGTCAACTGCCTAAGTTCGAAGAAGACCTGTTCAAGTTGAAAGATACCGAATATTATCTGATCCCTACTGCTGAAGTTCCGGTAACGAACTATCATCGCGAAGAGATTCTGAATGTAGATCAATTGCCTAAGCACTTCGTGGCATACAGCTCTTGTTTCCGTTCTGAAGCCGGTTCGGCTGGACGGGATACACGCGGATTGATTCGTCAGCATCAATTCAACAAAGTAGAGCTGCTCAAGCTCTCTACTCCGGAGACTTCGTATGAAGAGCTGGAGCAAATGACTCAAAATGCGGAGCGTGTGCTTCAATTGTTGGGCTTGCCGTATCGCGTCCTGACATTGTGCACGGCAGATATGGGCTTCACTTCAGCTAAAACGTATGATATTGAAGTATGGTTACCTGAGAGCAATACCTATCGTGAGATTTCTTCGTGCTCCAACTGTGAGGACTTCCAGGCACGTCGTGCCAATATCCGTTTCCGCAGAGAGCCAAAAGCGAAACCGGAATTTGTGCATACATTGAACGGGTCAGGATTGGCAGTTGGACGGACGGTAGCCGCTATCCTGGAGAACTATCAACAGGAAGATGGTACGGTTGTTATTCCTGAAGCATTGCGTCCTTATATGGGTGGTGCAAGTGTGATTGCACGTCGCTCTTAAGTAAGAGTTAGCTAACCATCCTCATCAAGGGGAATACAAATTCAATCCGTCATTTCGGAATGGCGGATTGGAGTGTTTTGTATAACTGAGGAAGTTGTCTGATACGAGATTATCAATTTTAATATAAAAAGGTTGCATTATAATGTCGAGATGTGGTATGATACTTTTCGTGGCAAGTTTATAAAAGTTAATTTCCCTGGAGAGGTACCGAAGCGGTCATAACGGGGCGGTCTTGAAAACCGTTAGGGGGCAACTCCACGTGGGTTCGAATCCCACCCTCTCCGCCATACTACACTTATAACAAGGATTCGAGCGATCTCGCTCGGGTCCTTTTTTGCGTTGTGAGTTTGTCCAGCGTAGTGAGCATACAGGTTGCTGACCGATGTATACGTTGCTCAGTACAACGTTATATTTTGAATAAGGCTAATATGTATAAAAACATCTTCATCGCCGCACTTTATAGGAGTGGAGGTGGTAAGATGAACCGCGAGTTAAACATCGATCAGACAGAGCTTGTAGGGGCTTGGCAAGAACGTTTGCCTCAAGTCCTGAATGTTGGAGACCAGGCTCAGGTAATGGCCGATGAAGCCGATCAGCAGGCGATTCGGATACACATTGCTACAGCAGGGCACGAGATGTACTCTTTTGATTTCAAATGTGCATATGTCGATTCCCGTGAAGTCAGCGTACAGCTGATTGATGTGGAACGGGATGGACGAACGACGGATGAGCGTACAGAACCGATTCAGGAACTGGCTCACGATTATACACGGCACATTCATGAATGCGCCCAGTCGTTACAATCCCAGACGAGATAATAGCCTGAAATCTGAAGGAGTGAACTCAATTGACTAAAGCCAAAGCGGGAGTAGACAAAAACCTGCAAAATGTAGTCGATGATCTGGAGCAGCCTGCCGTAAACAGTCATCATGCTCAGCAAATTCAGCAAGATATTAATGATCGCCGTCATCAGGATGCACTGAATCATGACAAAACGGAAGATAGGGACCCATCCCATTCCTAACAATGATGAGGGGGCAATAATATGAGCAAACCAAAAACAATTCCCGTACCGGAAGCGCAAGCATCCGAACAGCATCGTCATTCATCCAAACGCTCTTCCATGCAGGAACCATTATCCGGTTCCAAAAAAGTAAAAAATCAAAATCATGTGGATCATTTGAATCCCCAAGGTTAATAGAAGAAACAGATTCACGCAAAAGTCCCTTGTTACCTAACAGGGGGCTTTTGCGTATTCATACATATATAAAGACAGGCACATGGTTATTCCCAAAGCTGACATAGGTCTTTGTAGCCATTTTAAAGAGGAAAGATCACATTTTTCCCAAATTAGGTTTCGGTATCTGGTGATATGGTATATCATTGGTATTGAATTACTTTTTTTTGGGGTTATCACGAGAGGAGAGAAACAAATGACTAAACGTATGGGGGCGCTTCTTCTCACGTTGCTGTTGACCGTATCTATGGCATTGACAGCATGTAGCAGCAAGCAGGAACCAAAAGAGGCATTGAAGACGGCTGCGGCCAATGCTTCCAAATTGACTTCGTATGAAATGAGTTCTAATTTCACTATTAATGAATTGAGCTATAAACCTGGGGATGCTTCACAAACTGATCCTACCATGACTCAGTTTATGAGCATGCTGAAGGATGCTCAGTTGAATGTAACAGGTGTATACCAAAGTGAGCCAATGCAGACAGAGATGACTCTTGGCATCGAGCTTAAAGGCGACATGGGTATGACCTTTAACATCCCAATGGTGATGACGGCAGAGAAACTCTATGTGAAAGTGCCGAATATTCCGTTCTTCCCGATTCCGGAGAATGTTGTTAACAAGTTCCTCGAGCTGGACCTGAAAGAACTGGCTGAGCAAGAGGGTACAGAATGGAACCCTGATGCTATGGACGCAGCCAAAACGCAAAAGCTGAGCAACGAAGTCATGGACGCAGTGCTGAGCGAGTACGATCAAGCTAAATTCTTCAAAAATCTAGACACCAAAGATGCAAAACTTCCTGAAGGTGTAGATGCGAAGCAAGTTGTACAATTCTCGGTGAATAATGACAATGTTAAAGAAGCAGTTACTGTACTGGTAACAAAAGCTATGCCTAAAGTATTGGATATTCTGTCCAAAGAGGAATATCGTGAAATGCTGCAAATGGATCAGGCTGATATCGACAAAGCTAAAGAAGATTTGAAAATCACTGAAGCAGATCAGGCTGAAATGGCTAAAGACTTGGATAAATTGAAAGATGTTCTGACAATTAACCAATTCAACATCGATTTCGCATTGGACAAAAACGACTTCCCTGTGTATCAAAAGATGGTCGCTGATGTGCTGATCAAGCCAGAAGGTACAAAAGACGAAGTGAAATTGGCATTTACCGGTTCCAATACGTACACCAAGATTAACGAAAAAGCAGCATTCAAAATCAACATCCCTACTGGCGATGACGTAATTACTATGCAAGAGTTCGAAGAACTGATGAACGCTTCATACGGATACTAATCTCGCTGAGTTCAAACCGTCTGTGATTCAAGTGAAGGATAATATCCTTCCGCTTGGGTACAGGCGGTTTTTTTAGTTAGACAGAGTAAGAGGGGATATACGCAAAATAATTGATCTTTGAAGTTGAATCGTGGCTGGTGATCTATATAAATAAAACCGCACTCTCTCCTACATAACTAGAGTAGTGCGGTTTTGTACATTAACTTTGTATATTGTTGAATTGGGAATACAGACAGCTTTATTGGGAAGCTTCTAAATCAATTAATTCGTAAGTTCGTCCAAGTCTTCAGCAAGTACAGCATAGATCTGATGATCCTGATATTTGCCGTTGATCTTGAGGTATTTGCGTGCAGTACCTTCAAACTGGAATCCGTTCTTCTCCAGTACGCGCTGTGAACCTTTGTTGGAGGGCAATACTGCAGCCTGAATCCGATTTAACTTTAGCGCACGGAAGCCATAAGCTACGGCCAGTTTAACCGCTGCTGTCATTCGTCCGCCACCCTGATAATCTGGATGGATAAAGTAACCCATATCCGCATAATTGGCAACGCCCAATACGACATTGTTGATACTTACTTGTCCAATCAACAGGCTGTCTTTAATGGTATAGATTCCAAATTGATATCCTGTACCATCTTCTGCTGCCTTGACCCGATCCTCAATCCGCCGAGTCTGAGCATCCAGTGTATAGAATTCATCGTCTCGCACGGGTTCTACAGACTGGTAGGGGACGCGTGTGACCTGAATCAGGTCCAAATAGGACTGTGTATCTTGGGGTGTGAGCAACCGAAGGCTTATGCCATTGGCTGTATCATAGAGTGTTAGTGCCATTACAGCACACTTCCTTTCTAATTGGGATGTTTGTAGTCGGTGACTACTTTAACTTTTGGCGCAGACTTCTGAAAAATTGAGTTAGCATCGTGGAGCATTCAGGTTGGAGAATATCCGCAATAACCTCGGTGCGATGGTTAAAACGCGGCTCCTGTAACAGGTTCATCAGTGTACCTGCACAGCCTGCCTTGGGATCAGCCGTACCATAGATAACGCGGGGAACTCTGGATTGTACAATTGCACCTGCACACATTGGACAAGGTTCCAGTGTGACGTACAGAGAACAATCCAACAAACGCCAAGCTCCGATGGTCTCGCTGGCCTGACGAATAGCCACCATCTCTGCATGGGCGGTGGAATCCAGTGTAGTTTCACGCAGATTGTATCCCCGACCAATAATTTGGTTATTTTGTACGATTACAGCTCCAATCGGCACTTCCCCAAGAGCCTCAGCCTTGTAGGCCTCGGCAATGGCCTCTCGCATCCAGTGCTCATGTTGAGCCTCTTCAGATAAATTCCCAAGATCGGGCTGGAGAGAATGGTCATTCATTACTATATAACTCCTTCCAAAATCGTTTATTCAGCGAACAAATATTCGGGTTGTTAACATGTTGTGTATAGAATTGTGGATAACCTCGTAGTTGCTCACATAGTTATAAACAAACTATCCACAAGCCTGTGGGTATGTGGATAAATATAGTGATTAATTTCATTGTAGAGTTCGAAAATGCAAAAAACAACAAATTTCGAGCTTTTCAGTCATTCGGTAACTTTTGGACACAGGTCAATTATCCTTTTCAAAAAGACATACAAGCGTTATGATGGAGATAGGTTTTGCCATATATCGCCAGAGGGTACAAGCCGAGAGGTGAACAAAAAAACTTGTCTATTAAAACGAAATTATCCATGATTATGTCGTGCTCAGTGCTCGTTATTTTAGTGTTGAATATCGCACTGAGTTATTATACTACAGAAGAGAATCTGAGGCAGGACAGTGAAACCAAGATGGTGCTCACTGCAAAACAGATTGCAATTGCTGTCGAACAGAATCAATACAGTTCGGATTATGTAAAACGGCAGATTGGAAACAATCTGTGGCTTGCTGCTGTCATGGCAGCGGAAGAATTGGACCCGGATATTAATAATATCACAAATGAAGAACTTGTACGCTTGAGCCAAAAGGTCGGCGTCTCACATATTTCGTTAATGGAGCAGACGGATGATGACATCGTTGTTAACCGCTCCTCAGATCCGAGAGAAATCGGGCTGTCCACCAAATCCATGACTTATTGGTATCAGGCCTTTAAGCAATTGTTCGAAAAACAACAGGTGACGATTCCCCAAGGGCAGAAGTTGGAGCATTTCTGGTCAGATGGATTCGAATATTCGACATCCAGTCCTTCGGATATTGATATCTGGGGTTACTACCATGATGGAAAGAGAAACTACATAATCAATCCCTTCTATAATAATACGGAAGTTGATGACTATGTGAAAATCTCTAGTCCGGATGAGATTTTAAATAAAATTCGTGAGGTCAATCCCTCCATTCTGGAGATTACAGGCATCAATCCGTTGACTTTTGGCAGCCCGAACATGGGTGATGACGGAAGAGATTCAAACTTTAGCAAGTTGAATAACAGACCGATTCGTTTTGGTACATACCAGTATGGTTCTACGGATGAGGATCATCGTGCTGTGGTGCGCGCCATTCGAACAGGGCAAAATGTATCTTTTGTCAGTGAAACGCACGAACAGAAGGTACTGAAGAGTTTTATTCCCATTTTCACACCCAATCAGTCTTCCTATGTGATCAGTATTGTCATGGACTATAAGCAAATATCCTCCATGGTATCTGAGCAGTTGGTGAGCCATGCCTCCATATCATTGGTTTTGCTGGAGATTGTGATCTTTGGCAGCTATCTGCTCGCAGGGTATATTACGCGTCCGATTCAATCCATACTGGGCAAAGTGAATGATGTAGCGGATGGGCACTTTGATTTCCGTCTGAAAGTACGGAGGAAGGATGAACTTGGCCAGCTGGCCAATCGTATTAATGCCATGATTCGTAATCTGGGCCATTATACGAGCCGTCTGAAACAGATGTATGAAGAGAATCGGGCGGTGAAAGAACATCTGGAGTCCATTATCAATCAGACAGCGGACGCCATTCACATTACGGACCTTGAAGGAAAAGTGCTGCGGGTTAACCGCGCATTTGAACAATTATATGGCTTTCGAAGTCGTGAGGTGGAAGGTCGTAATCTGAAGATCATCCCGCCAGAGGCAGAAGAAGAAATGAAACGTCAGCATGCCCAACTCGTTGAGGGGATGTCCATTACGTCCAACGAAACCACCTGGATGAAGAAAGACGGGACCCGAGTAGAGGTCAGTGTCAGTACGGCTCCGGTACGAGACGAGGCTGGAGAGATTACCGCGCTCATTAGTGTCTCCAGGGACATTACAAGCCGTAATCGGATGGAAGAGCTGCTGAGACGTTCTGAGAAGCTAACAACCGTGGGCCAGCTTGCAGCAGGTGTGGCACATGAGATTCGTAATCCACTGACCACGCTGCGCGGATTCCTGCAGTTACAGCAAGAGAGCAACAAGCTGAATCATCGTCATCTGGATCTGATGTTATCGGAGCTGGATCGAATCAACCTTATTGTTGGTGAATTTTTGATTCTGGCGAAACCGCAGGCGGTTCATTTTCAGAATCGGGATATTCGTTTTATTCTTGGCGATGTCATCTCGTTACTGGATAGTCAGGCGCATCTGCATGGTGTAGAATTTGTACTGCGTGCCTCATCCGATTCGGCTATGGTACACTGTGAAGAGAACCAATTGAAGCAGGTATTCATCAATTTGCTGAAAAACGGTATGGAGGCCATGCCAAATGGAGGAAACATCCATATCAAGCTCAAGCATGACGAGCAATCGAAACGCGTCAGAATTGAGATCAGGGATGAAGGGATCGGTATCCCGGAAGAGATGATGCCCAAGCTTGGGGAGCCTTTCTTTACGAATAAAGAGTCTGGAACAGGGCTTGGCCTGATGGTCAGTCAGCGCATTATTCAATCACATAAGGGCATGATGGATATTAAAAGCGTCATGAACAAGGGAACAACGGTTATTATTGAACTGCCTGCATCCGAGCAACAACCGGAAGTTATTGAGGTAGATCAGGTAACAGATGACACGCTTACAGATGAAGAGAAATAGATGAGGTGAGATTACCTTTTGCGTATTAATAAATTTATTAGTGAAACAGGTTATTGCTCCCGGCGTGAAGCCGACAAGTTGGTGGATAGTGGTCAGGTAACCATTAATGGAGTTAAGGCTGAACTGGGCAGTCAGGCAGAAGAAGGCGACGATGTACGAATCAATGGCAAGCCAATCAAGGAAAAGAGAAAACACGTATATATCGCGCTGAATAAACCGATCGGGATCACAAGTACAACCGAGCAGCATATTCAGGGCAATATCGTTGATTTTGTCGGGCACGATGAACGTATCTTTCCTATTGGACGTCTGGATAAGGACTCGGAAGGTTTGATCCTGATGACCAATGATGGTGATATCGTTAACCGGATTCTTAGATCAGAAGGGCGCCATGAGAAAGAGTATATCGTTACTGTTGATCGATCTGTAACCCCGAGTTTCCTTAGAGGTATGAGCACTGGGGTGAAGATCCTGGGTGAAATGACCCTGCCTTGTACAGTGACCCGGATGACGGATCGAGTATTCCGTATCATCCTGACTGAAGGAAAGAACCGTCAGATTCGGCGGATGTGTAGTGCCTTTGGTTACGAGGTTCGTAAGTTGAAGCGTATTCGGATCATGAACATCCATCTTGGAGAAATGGCGACAGGTTCATGGAGAGAGCTTACCCCTGCTGAAAAAGCGGAGCTGGGCGGTCTGTTGGACTATTCACTGGAATAGTTGATCGACTTTGACTAATTTAACTGATTAAAGCTCTGCTTTCCGTAAGGGAGTGCAGGGCTTTTTGGTGTGCAGAGTTAATGAAGACTGGTCAATAATACCGAATAGTAAGGAAATATGTAGATGAACCAGGCATAAGCCTTATATAAACCCAAAAGACCGTTCTCCTTGTACCTGGAGAACGGTCTTTGGTTAATGAATCGCTGCAGGCCTCTAGTTTCCTCCGCCAACGGCTTTTACATTTGTATTGTTACTTTGATACTTCCGAATGATAGATACCTCTACACGGCGATTCTGTGCCCGTCCCGTATTGGTGTCATTGCTGGCAATTGGGTGATACTCTCCATAACCACTTGGTGTGAATTTGGAAGGGTCCAATTGCGAGTTCAGCAACAGGATTTTCAGGAAGTTGAGCGCACGATCTGCGCTTAGATCCCAGTTATCCTTATATTGGTTGTTCGAAATGGGAATATTATCGGTATGACCGGATACAACCACTTCATATTCAGGGAACTCCTGCAGCATGCTTGAGATTGCTTTGGCCAGGGATCGTGATTCAGGCTTCACATCTGCTCGGCCTGAGGAGAACAGGGCGTTATCACTGATGGTGATCTTCAATTCAGACTGATTCAGCTTGGTGTTCAGCTGGTCTGAAAGTCCGTTCTTCGAGATATATTTGTCGAGTCGCTCTTTGAGTTTCTCCAGGTCTTCTTGTTCTTTCTTAGCCATCTGTGCATCTGTAATCTGAGCTGGTGTTTTCTTGGTGATTTCTGTAGGTTCCTGTTTGTTCTTACCCAAATCAGCACCTGGCGTATCCGGATTCATGGACGAATGGTCCAGAATTCCGGAACCTCCATTTAATGCACTGTTTAGTGCGGAAGCCATCTGCTCGAACTTAGCTGCATCGATTGAACTCATACCGAACAATACAATAAACAGAGCGAGCAACAAGGTCATCAAGTCGGAATAGGGAAGCAACCAGCTCTCGTCTATATGCTCTTCATGTGGTTCGTGCTTCTTAGCCTTTTTCACCTGGTGATCCCTCCTTCTCTTCCAGTTGTTTACGTTCGGAAGGTGTCAGGAATACGGATAACTTTTGGTTGATGGCGATGGTGGAGACACCGGATTGTATGGATAACAGTCCTTCAACCATCATCAGCTTGATCTCCATTTCTTGCTTGGACATCCGTTTCAGCTTGTTAGACATCGGGTGCCATAACACGTAACCACTAAATATACCAAGGAGTGTTGCGATAAATGCTGCCGCAATCGCATGGGAGAGTTTCTCCATGTCACTGAGATCGGCAAGTGCTGCGATGAGACCTACAACGGCCCCGAGAACCCCGAGCGTTGGTGCGTACATCCCCGCCTGAGCGAAGATCAAGGCACTGCCACGGTGGCGCTCCTCTGTAGCATGAATATCTTCCATGAGCACATCACTTACAAATTCCTGATCGTTGCCGTCTATAATCATACGCATACCGCCACGAAGGAACTGATCGTCAATCTCTTCTACTTTTGATTCCAGTGCAAGCAAACCTTCACGACGGGTAGTGGAAGCCCAATCCATAAATGTGCCGATCAGGGATACGCGATCAATAAGTACTTGATTTTTGAAAACAATCCCGAAAAGCTTAGGGATTTTCTTAACTTCAGACATCGGAAATGCGATAAAGATGGTTCCTGCCGTACCAACAAAGATAATAATGTAGGCTGCGGGATTGTTAACCAGGTTGATTAAGGGCGCACCCTTCAAGAACATACCAAATACAAGGGAGACCAGCCCCAAAATTAGTCCAATAATCGTTGAAATGTTCATCATACACCTCATCCATGAGATAAAATTGAATCCTTTCAAGCGGCTGTGTTCGGGCTTCCGGACGAATTTTTGGCCGCAATCCGTTCAATGTTAGGCATTCCTTACGGTTGCTAAAACAGTTAAAACGGTCATATATGTATTTATCGACCAGAAGGCCTTTTTTTTTAAGGGCTATTTTCAGGTATAATAAGATCAAATCCGCTCCTTAGGGGCCGAATAGGAGTGAAAAGCCAATGGGCGTAAAGCATGGACGGGATTATGAAGGAATTTTGACAGATCTGACAACGGCAATCGGACGCATACCGGATCGGTATGTTTTCTTTGAAATGGACGCGGAAGAGTGGGGGAGACTGGCTGCATCTGACCAACTTGAAGTGGATGAGGCATTGGCGGAGGATTTGTTCTATGCGCTGGGCGAGGAGTCCGTTATTCCGGTTGGAAGTGGCGTGGTCATCCATGATAAGGAACAGCACCGCATTCATATTTTGATCGGGGAAGAAGAGTTGACATTTGTACCTTTAATTTAGTGTGTTTACATGCATTTTCAGGGGTGTAAATGGAATTGGAATTCCCCTCAAAGCCTTATGGTTATTGGTTCTATGCCATGTAGTTGATTGGATTTTGAAGCTTGTCCGTGGTAAGATGTTAGTCGTGAAATGGGCCAACCGCATGGCGGTGAGCCTGGCCTTTGAGGTTGCTGTTGATAGCGCCGAAGGTGTCGGTGGTTATACGGACGCATGTCTGTAATGTACCACCCTATGGGGAGGAAGATAACGCATGGTTTTTTCGCAAGAGGAAGTCGAAGCTCATCTGGGAAGGCTGGAAGGCTGGGAACTGGAAGAGGGACGGTGGATTGTACGTAAATTCGTGTTCTCCAACTACATGAAAGGGATTGCATTTGTGGATGAGGTCGCTGCGATCTCGGAAGCATTCAATCATCATCCTTTTATTACGATTGATTATACAACGGTTACGCTGCGTCTCACATCATGGGATGCGGGTGGTATTACATCTGTAGATATCAAGGAAGCAGGGCAATATAACGAAGCTTATGACAAAATGAGGTCGCAATAACGAGGTTGGTTATTATCACGCGGCCAGAAGTGAGTGAACCATACATGTCAGACTATAATCAGAAACAACCTCTTATTGCTGTCGTAGGCAGTCTCAATATGGATCTTGTAGTGAAGACAGACACGATTCCGGAAGAGGGAGAGACGGTGAGCGGTGAGGAGCTGCATTATCTCGCTGGTGGCAAAGGGGCGAACCAGGCTGTTGCTGCTGCGCGTCTGGGTGGACAGACTACGATGATTGGTGCGGTGGGATCGGACGGTTTTGGCGAACGTCTGCTGCACAGTCTGACGGAAAGTGGTGCAGATGCCTCGCGGGTTCGCATATTGGAAGACACGGTTACAGGGACGGCTTCCATCTGGCTTTCTCGGGGAGACAACCGGATTATTGTTATTCCTGGTGCGAATGGGCAAGTGGCGCCTGAAATGCTGGAAGAGGCGGATACGGTTAAAAGCCTGACTGCAGCCGCAGCGGTGCTGCTACAGCTGGAGATCCCGCTGCCAGCGGTTACCCGCGCCGCCCAACTGGCGGCTGAAGGCAGCGCACTGGTGGTGCTCAACCCGGCTCCCGCGGTGCCGGGTCTGCCCCAGGAGCTCCTGCGGTGCGTCGACGTTGTCACGCCAAACCGCAGTGAGCTTGCCGTGCTTACCGGCCGGGATCATCTCCGGCCGGAAGACCTGGATGCGGCGGTCGCAGAGCTCGCCGCATCCCTCGGGGCCGCTGTCGTCACGACGCTCGGCCCCGAGGGGGCTGTCTACGCGGCGGCGCCTGGTGGCCGCGTACAAGCAGGGCGTGCCGGCGCGTGCCGTGCGCCCGGCTACGCCGTAAGCGCCGTCGATACGACCGGCGCTGGCGATTGCTTCAACGGCGCGCTGGCAGTAGCCCTCGCGCGCGGTGAGACTTTGGACGCGGCCGTAGGCTTCGCCATGGGTGCGGCCGCGTTATCCGTGACAAAGCTCGGCGCCCAGTCCGGGATGCCGTCCGCACGTGAAGTTGAGGCCTTTTTGGCTGAGCATGCCGCAGAGGCTTAATAATTGATATAACAAAGAGGCTCTTATTCTCCGAAAAGGGGATTAAGCGCCTCTTTGTTATGCGTGTGCAGAGATTATTTCTTCTCTGACAGCCACATGGCGATATTTGCAATCTCTTCGTCCTGCAGTTTGCCCTTGAAGGAAGGCATACCACCTTTACCTTTGACAATCGTAGAATAGATCTTCTCCAGATCATCCTGGCTGCCGATGTTGGCCAGAGCAGGTCCTACGCCACCTTGAAGCTGATCCCCGTGACAGGAGATACAATTGGCTTTGACCAGTGCTTCAGCTTGTCCGGCATCCAATGTTACTTCCGGCATGGTTGGCTTGGCTTCTTCAGCTACTTCTTCTTTCCCTGGAAGCGTAAACATTAAAACAATAGCTAAAGCGCATGCTGCAAAAAATACTCCGCTCATGATCCATTTGTGCATCCCTTATGTCCCCTCCAGAATGAAAGATCATCTAACCTGAAACTATCCATATCATTATAACGGAACCTGTACTGACATCATAGCATTTTGTGGGAATTTTTTGAACTAATCACATAACAAGGGGCAAATTTGGTTGTTTTGCAATGGATTCTAACCGCGAGGCCCTTCATAAACCATACAGTGAAAGGGCTTCAAGCCGCTGGGGGTCTGTCGTTCGTATGTATCCTGGGTGACAAATCCACTCTTCAGATAGACTTGAATGGCACGAGCATTCCAAGTGAGTACTTCCAGATCAATCTCATTCGTGGGATTTCGGCGAATAGCTTCTTGTACAATGGCAGTGACAAAAGCTGTCCCTTGACCCTGACCACACAGCTCTGGATGCATGCCAAGGCCAATCCGGGTTACCCCTTGAAGTGGGAAGTATTGAGCAAACCCACATATACGATCGTTCTGATCCAGGACGATCGCATATTGCTCCTGCCGCAGCTGTGCATCTCCGAATTCCACTTCCAGAGCTTTCATCTGCTCCCAGGGGAGCCAGCTGTAGATATTGTAAGGCGGATCATACTGCCAACTGCAGATAAGCTCCGCATGTTCTTCTCGCATGGGTACAACGTGAAACGTCACAGGGGTTTCCTTCATACACCTGCATGCTCCTTTCCTTGAAACAGAACTCTTTGTCCACTCTACAAAAGAGATGTTCATTTAGCAAGTCTTCCTTCCCAAGAAAAAAAATGAAACAAAAGTTCCGGTAATTTCGTTTATATTATAACGGGATGGGTAAAAACATCATAAGGGCACGGACGAACGAACGCAAAATGAACCTGTTGATGTCGCAGGATATGCCCCGAGTATAACTTGCAACATGAATAAGGATTGAAGCACAAAAAAACCGCCGGATACATTCCTGCGGAGAATGTACCGGGCGGTTCTGTTATGCTTCTTGCTTCGTTCCAATATGGTTAATGGTTACAGCATCATGTTGCTCAGCTTGTCCCTAGTCAAGGGCCAGTGATTCATATGCGTCCGTGCTCATAATCCGTTTTGCGCCAACATAACGATTGGCCCAATAGTTTTCACTCAATGCACTGATCGTAACGCCTTTGGAAGAAGAGGAGTGTGCGAACTTTCCATCCCCTACAAAGATTCCTACATGGGACACGCCTTTACCTGTTGTATTAAAGAACACCAGATCGCCAGCTCTCATCTCCATGCGGGATACGGAATCGCCCATGTCGAATTGGGAACTGGATTGGCGTGCCAAATCAATACCCAACTTGTCGAATACATACCGGGTAAATCCGGAGCAATCAAAGCCGTTAAGCGTTGTTCCCCCACTTTTGTATGTAGTTCCCATTGCTGAATCAATTACTGTGTCCATCTTTGAATCTGCGAATGCGCTACCTGCACCAAGCGATAAAGCGAATGTGATGCTAAGTACAGCTGCGGTTAATTTCTTCTTGAACAAGAGATATTCCCCTTCCAATGCCTGCGAGGTTAGCTTAAGGATTCGGTTGAAGGTCCCCTATGATCCCTCTGTAGCAAGATCAATTCACCCATAACTGGTTCCCCCGCTTCCCAGGTGCCAGGAATTTGGCTATGCTAGTTATGCACCTGCGAAATCAAGAAATGACGATTTAATTTTAAGTAGTTACAAATATGAATGTAAAGATTACAAAGTTGTTACTAAAAACTCACTGCGATTATTGTAACAGAGGAGTACGGCTTTGGCAACGTTTAGCAACAAATTTAGCAAAAAAAACCTCGACCTTTGACGGGGAAAGGTTGAGGTTTGCCTATTTATAAGTACATATTAGGCCATGAGTTTAACATGTGATGGTAACAATTTTTAAACTATCTGCTCTCGCCTTTGGATATTTTGGACTGCCATAATCGGAAATGGCTGCATATTTTCCACAGACTCAATAGACATCTGGCAAGTGGATACGTCTGTTGTAGTATAAGTCCGGTCAGTCCAGTTAATAACCATGAGGCTGTAGTGAATGCCCCAAAGACGAGCAGGTGTACTCCGCCCAGCAGTAATGCAATGCCGATTACAGCGATGAGATGACGCAGTGCAATCCAGAGTGCTTTGAGGGTACCGTGAGCCCCGCCTTCTCCTTCTGGTGCCGAAACACCGAACTGCATATAGAGTATGACATGGTGGATGATCCAACCATATACAATCCAGGCAGCAACATAAGGTATGCCAGGTAAAAGTAATTGAAGGGAATGAAATCCGTCCATGAGAATCGAGTAGAGCTTCGGTATGAGCCAGTAGGCGGGCAGAAGTATCAATAATGTACGTATGGTGTGGAGCAGCAGCATCGGTTTCCACAGATTTTTGATTCCGCGGACAAAGGGAATGCGCTCTTCTGTAGAATTAAAGTGCTGAAGTGAGTAGAGCAGTCCTGCCTGAATGAGGGGGCTGATCAACATGCGAACCAGCAGCATGCCCCCGAGAATCCATAGATAACGATGAACCTCCGGATGGGTAGACAGGTTAAGTTGACTTTCCATTTTGAACAAAAGTGTACTCAGCTCACCGGCATCAGCATCTGGATAGCGAAGGAGCAGTGGGATGACGGCCGATTGTACCATTCGATAGAAGAAATATCCCCAAATGAGTTGATAAAGAAATAAGAGTGCGGCAATGAACATATGCTGACGGACGAGAAACCAGCCTTCACGTATTTTCGCTTTCACCGTTTCCACCTCACCATGACAGACCTCCGAATATGGCTTCTATTAGTTTGGTTACACTCATGCTCCAGCGGGACTTCGTCTGCTCATCCAGTCCGGATTTCAGGAAATTGTTCATATGGCGGTTCTCCAGCACGATCGAGTACAGGGGATCGGTCATGGCCCAGGATACGGGGGATGTGTGAGTTAATTTGTAAGTGATGCGATCTTCTTTGCCATTCCATTGCTTGGTGAGGATATGCCCGTCTTCAAAAGCAATGCGAATAGGAACGGCGTTGTAATCACTCCCTTTTTTTGCGATCGTCACGGATGACTCGTACAATGTTTGACCGTCTTTCTGTACGGGCGTAACACGAATCTTCTCTACAGCAAAGTCAGCCATCCCGTTACTATAGACGTATTGATCAAAATAATCAGACCAGGAAGTGCGGGTCACTTGTTCCACAACGTTTTGAAAATCAGCCGAAGTGGGATGTTTGAAGCGGTACTTCTTCACATAGGTAGAGAGAATTCGTTCCATCTTTTTGGCACCGACTTGATGTTCGATACCAAGCAATACAAGCTTGCCACGTGTATAGACATTGGCTGCATACTCATTCTGTGAATCGAACTTCCAGGATTCTTGTGTTAAGGATGACGGAGAAGTAATCAGTCCCGATTGTACCGGCAGATTCGGAATCAATCCGTATTCCTGCTCCATCAGTTTGTCTTCTGCATAAGAGGTGAATCCCTCATCCAGCCAGGCTTCCTCGAATTCGTTGCTGGCAACCATGCCGTAGAAGTACTGGTGTCCGATCTCGTGGACTACGGTTCGTTCCAGGTCATAACCTGGCGTGGTGTCATCGGCTCCAAAGGCTGTAACTAGCGTAGGGTATTCCATACCTCCAGCGCCATTCCCCGCTTTGGGTGGAACTACGATGGATAAGGTAGCATAAGGATATGGGCCAAACCATTTGCTATAATTGGCTAGAGCGGCCTTCGCGGCGTAGAAATAACGTTCTTTCAGATCCTGATGAGCAGGGTCCAGATATAACTTGATTCGTACACCAGGCACATTGGGTGCAGAGAAGGGTTCCTCGGCGTACACAAAATCGGGTGAGGCTGCCCAGGCGAAGTCATGCACATCATCGGCATAGAATTGATAGACCTTTTCTCCATTCTTCACCACGGCTTGCTGCGTCGGAAATCCGGTAGCAGCAACTTTGTATGTTTCAGGCACCCGAATACGTACACTATATATACCGAAGTCGGCGTAAAACTCTGAATTGCCATGGTACTGGTGCAGATTCCAGCCTTCCGTTGCTCGTCCACGTCTGCCCACAGGTTCATAGGCACTGATTTTGGGAAACCATTGACCTGCCATGACAAAATGATCAGCAGTTCCCATCCGGGCAAAAATCTTCGGCAGATTCACTTCAAATCGAGTGTGGAGCGTGATGCTTTCCCCGCCTTTGACGGGTTTGGGCAAGCGTACTTTAATGAGGGTGGTGTCCTTGATATTTCCGTCATCCGGTTGAACATACTGCATCCGGTGCAGCAGAGAGAGCCCGTCCTCCGTTTTCATTTCGGTAATGTTCATGGAGCCGTAGCCATTGGTAGGCATGACATCACCCCGAAGCTTTCCACCGGATTCTTTCATAAAGGTGGTGTCAGCAGAAGAGAAGGCGTTGGGATACATATGAAAGTAAAGCTCGCTGACGGTTTTTTTACCTGGATGTGTCCAGGTAATCGTCTGAGTCCCTTCCAGTACATTCCCTTCGACCAGCTTCACATCCATGTGATATTCCACAACACGGTTGCTGTACACTTCGGCAGTAGGGGTCTGTACACTTTCTGGAGGTGCTGGCGTTGGGGCTATTGCCTTAGGCTTGCCCGATTCGGGGGCGAGTACTGGCAATTCGGAATGAGTTGAGCGATTATAACCCAGAGTGATCCATATCCCTCCGGCAAGTACACACAGGGCCAGGGATGCAGTGAGCCAGCTCTTGGCGCGTCGTGGAATCATCGTTAAATACCTCCCGTTGACAAGCATCTACAGCATGTATATGTTTGCAATGGGGCAATTATTAGTTAAAATATTTGTATCAACCCTTGGAGGTTATAAACATGGACCAAAACGAGCAAAACGGCAAAAAACAGATTGCCTTGAATATCGTTAGTGCAAAAAGCAAGCATAAAGGCTTCGGTGCAGGCTCCATTGAGCTGAATAACCTTTCCCCGGTCATTATTGATAATGGCGAAGCCAAAATCGATATCGGTGCGATGCATGCGAAGAGCAAAGTGGAACGCAATATCAAGTTCTCTACCAATCGTGAAGATGTGCCCAACGGACGCCAGGTATGGCTGGTGTGGGTAGCTGTCGATCGCACGGAGGAAGGCCAACTGTATGGTGGAGCAACGGCATGTGAGATGTGGATTGATACAGAAGCAAGACGTGGATGGAAACTGCTGGCGGAACATGTGAATCGCATGGATTATGCCTTGAAGCGTCGCTTCATGCTGGATGAGCTTGGACCTGAAGCTCGAGCTGCACTTAAGACACTGCTGATCTCACACAACGAAGACTGGTGGAATGCTTCTCCAGATGTATTGAAGGAAGCACTCGCCTAAGGTAGATCTTTCAACACAGTCTAAAAGAAAAAAAGCAAAAGGCCCCTTAACCGGAAAGTTAGGTTGGGGGTCTTTTGCTTGTGCCTAATCGTATTCATCGATCTGAATAATTATGAGTTTTCATCCGAAGTGAATTACCAATTGTTCAATATAACCAGGGGTTATAGGTGACGCAACTAAGTCATTGCGCATTTACGTCATTCTACCCACCAACGTTTGAAATCTCCCCACCAGGAATGTTTCTCTTCCTGTATGCCTTGTTGATTCTGTACCTGACGGGTCTTCTCATCTTCTCCAGAATCCGAATCATCCGTCGTGCCATGGCATACCTCTGTCGGTTCGGTACCATCAATAAAAACTTCCAATCGTTTCTCTTCACAACCGTTGCCTGCCAGCTTGCCGGATTCCGGATCAATATAGACACTTACGACATGATCAGGCACGGTGAAGATTTTGGGTGGTACGCTCGCAAGTGCCTGCTCTGTGAACTGGGCAAAGATCGGCGCTGCCCGGCGGCCATCCGAAGTCGAGATGGCTTTGCCTTGGTCGTACCCAACCCATACCGCGGTGGAGAGCTCGGGTGTGAACCCAACCAGCCAGGCATCCGTGTTGGTTGTTCCCGTTTTTCCCGCTACCGGACGTTTGATCGCCTTAGACACCCGGTTGCCCGTTCCTCCATTTTCGAAGACACTTTCCATTAAACGAGTCAGTACATAAGCTGCCGCAGGTTCCACAACGGTCTCAGCCTTCGTCTGAGGCGATTCATAGAGCACACGTCCTGCGGCATCCGTCACTTGCAGAATGGCTACAGGTGGCGTCCGTTGTCCACCAGCAGCAATGACGGAAAAGGCCGACGCCATCTCCAGCGGGCTGACAGGTGACGTTCCCAGTGCAAGAGAAGGTACGGCGCTCAGGTTACTTGTAATGCCGAGATTTTTTGCCATACTCACAACCTGCTCAGGACCGATCTGCATAATGGTGTTCACCGCATAGATATTGTCTGAAGCGGCGATCGCCTGTCTTAGATCAATCTCACCCAGATACTTGTCTCCAAAGTTGCCGGGTTTATAGGTTTTGCGGTCATTGTCATAGTGAAAAAGGGTAGGTTCACTGTTAAATATGGATGCACTGGTAAGCTGCTTGGACTCAAGGGCTGCCAGATACATAATCGGTTTAAACGCCGAACCCGGTTGGCGCGTAGTCGCCAATACATGGTTAATCTGATTGGTGCGGTAATTCTTGCCGCCTACCATGGCTTTGATGTAACCCGTCCGAGGGTCGATGGACACCAGAGCCGTTTCCAGCTCACTTTTGGCATCCATACCCTTCGCTATGGCGTCTTCCGCTGCTTTTTGTACACGCAGATCCAGGGTGGTGTAGATGTTCAATCCCCCATGATCCAGCATCGCTTCACTGATTCCCAGCTCTTTGATGGCCAGATTCCGGATATAGTCACGGAAATACGGGGCACTTTCCACCGTTTTACGCTCGCTCTCCGGTTTGAACGAAAGCATTTTCTCATAGGCCTTATCCGCTTCGGCCTGGGTGATCTTGCCGATATCAGCCATGGCATTCAGCACAATCTTCTGTCGGTCTTTAGCATTCTTCATATGGTTATAGGGTGAATAGTAGGTAGGTCCTTTCGGGATTCCTGCTAGCATGGCACTCTCTGCGAGATCCAGCTGTTTGGCTGATTTGCCAAAATACATCCGCGAAGCCGCTTCGATTCCGTACGCTCCATGCCCATAATAGATTTCGTTCAGATACATCTGCAAAATTTCATCCTTGCTGTATTTCATCTCCAATTGTGCCGTGTACATGGCTTCCTTGGCTTTGCGAGTCCATGTTTTCTCATGAGATAGATATAGGTTACGCGCCAGCTGTTGAGTCAATGTACTCGCACCTTGCGACATCTGCATATGTTCGAGGTTAACGAGCACAGCCCGTCCCATCCCTTGCACGTCGAACCCGTAGTGATTATAGAATTTGCGGTCCTCTACAGCCAGAGTGGCATTGACCAAATCTGGAGCGATATCCTCCAGTTGAACGGGTACAGAGTCTTTGCCACCTGCGGAGAAGGTAGCGATGACTTCACCCTGACTGTCCAGTAATCTGGAATTCCGATCAGAGTCTGCTAGGGGCAGGCTGGTTGCGTATAGATAGACCAATCCTGCAGCGGTAGCAAGTATGGCGAGCACGGCGAGCAGAGACAGGTTTTTAAACAATTTACGTACACGGAACCCGCGTTTGCGGGTCTTTTGATTTGGCTTGGTCATGGAACGGGCTCCTCTCTTTTCTTCCAGTATGGGGCTTGATTGGCAGGGATATTCAATCGGGTGCCTAAGCAAACAAAATGTAGCGTTTTCGCCTTAAAAACCGTTTTGCAGTATAAACGTCAATCGCGTATAATGCAAAAGGGTAATGAAAAGGTAAGATTCGGCACAAGATACTAAAGCGCGTAAGGACGAACAGACGAATGGTCATTGATTAGTCAGACGCTCTGCACGCTCTGGTCAATTTAATCTATATAATGAAGTGAACCGCGGACCTTTCCCGCAGGCCAGCAATGATAACGCGATATGGCGCCGAACGCTGGACGTGCTTGGGCGAACCGAATATAGTGCACAGCACTTGATCGGGTATGGCTGATCATTAACTTTACGGAAAGAAGGTAGAGATTATGGAATTGTGGTTTACGGAGAAACAGACCCCGGTATTCGGGATCACCGCGAAGATTAAGCAGACCTATGTTACAGAGAAAACGGATTTTCAAGATTTGGCCATGGTAGAGACCGAAGAATTCGGTAACATGTTGCTTCTTGATGGCATGGTGATGACTACCGTAAAAGACGAATTCGTATATCACGAAATGGCGGCACATCCTGCGCTGAACACACACCCAAATCCGAAAAAAGTTCTGGTTGTCGGTGGCGGCGATGGCGGAGTCATTCGTGAAGTCATCAAGCATGCTGCTGTAGAAAAAGCAGTTCTCGTCGAAATTGACGGTAAAGTTATTGAATACTCCAAAAAATATTTGCCTGAAATCGCCGGCAAGTTGGACGAGCCTAATGTTGAAGTGCTCGTAAACGACGGCTACATGCATATTATTGAACATAAAAATGAATACGATGTGATCATCGTAGACTCCACGGAGCCTGTAGGCCCGGCTGCGCCATTGTTTGAGCGTGGGTTCTACCAAGGCATCTACGAAGCACTCAAAGAAGACGGAATCTTCGTTGCCCAAACGGACAACCCTTGGTTCAAGGCGGATCTGATCCAGAAGGTGAACAAAGACGTCAAAGAAATCTTCCCGATCGTACATGTGTACGGCTGTAATATTCCAACCTATCCAAGTGGTTTGTGGACATTCACCATGGGTAGCAAGAAACATGACCCGCTCGAAGTGGATGAGACTCAAATCCCGGAGATGGATACCAAGTATTACTCTCCGCGTCTGCACAAAGCAGCATTTGTACTTCCTAAATTCGTGGAAGATTTAACGAAATAAAAGGGGAAATCATTAATGAAACTGGATCAAGCTTATTCAGGAAACGTATTTATTTGCAGCTCTGAGGATTATGAGAACTCCAAAGCGGTTATCTATGGCATGCCGATGGACTACACCGTCAGCTTCCGTCCGGGTTCCCGTTTCGGCCCATCTCATATCCGTCAAGCATCGGTTGGACTTGAAGAGTACAGCCCATATCTCGACAAAAGCATTGTAGACATGACATACTTTGACGCTGGAGACCTGCTCTTGCCTTTTGGTAACGCTGGACGCAGTCTTGAGGTAATTCATGAATACATCGGCAGTCTGCTCGCTGACGACAAATTCCCAGTTGGTCTCGGTGGCGAGCATCTGGTTACTTGGCCAGTCATCCAACAGATGTACAAGAAATACCCGGATCTTATCCTGATTCATATTGATGCACACGCTGACCTTCGTGAAAACTATGAAGGCGAGCCATTGTCCCACTCCACACCAGTACGTAAAGCAGCTGAGTTGATGGGTGGCAAAAACATCTATCAGTTCGGTATCCGTTCCGGTTCCCGTGAGGAGTTCCAGTACGGTCGCGAGAACATCAACTTCTATCCATTTGAAGTGGCAGCTCCGATGAAGGAAGCTCTTCCGAAGATGGGCAACCGTCCGGTGTATGTGACCATCGACATCGATGTGCTTGATCCGTCAGCAGCGCCAGGAACAGGTACAGCAGAAGCGGGCGGCATTACGTCCAAGGAACTGCTGGAAGCCATTCATATGATCGCAGGATCTGATGTAAATGTAGTTGGTTGTGACTTGGTTGAAGTTGCACCAATCTATGATCCAACACAACAGACACAGATTGTAGCTGCGAAGCTGATCCGTGAAATGCTGCTTGGATTCGTGAAATAATCACAGAATAATCGATAAGTATAACGCTCTCTGTCTGCGCGGGTTCAACTTTGCGCAGGGGAGGGCGTTTTGTATTGTTAACTTTTGTACAGAGCTGTGCTATACTGACTACATAAGTATTCAGTAGTATATTAATTGATATATTACATTCGTGAAGTATATGGTGATCGGGTTCGGTCATATACTAAAAAGAGCCTTTACCGCTGCCAACGGTAAAGACTCTTAGGACCCGAAAGGCTGTGGATTGCCACGGCGCCCATGAACTAAATAATGCTATTCAAGCAAAACCCACCGTCAGGCTTCCGACCTTATGAGGTGGGTTTTCGCTTGCTACGAAACTTTTTGCGCAACCAACGGTAAAGCTTTCGCCCACTCAGTACAATACTGAGGATCGCAGCAATCCATCGGATTACATCAAGCAACGCCACAAGTTTGACCAACGACGTCACCCCCTTTCGGGAAGCTGCGCCGTGGTCTGGAAAACATCCACCGATATTCAAAAGTCCATAACATTAATTATAGCACGTATGTTCCCTTGCCTCTACCATTTATTTCATGTGTTAGTATGGACTCTCCTCTTACACAGATATCGTGCCTTGGTATGACTCTATCTTAATATTTGTGTATAATATGGAAATAGAGGAAGGGAAAGGTGGATGTGAATGCGTGTGATTCGGACTCAATTGAGTATGTATCCCAAGTGGCTGACTGCAGTTTTTATAGTGTTTGTCATCAATTTTGTATTAGCAGTGACGATATTTCTCAACTTTACGTTGATGGTGGCTGATCTGGCTATGCTTTTTGCTGCATATAGTATTCGGGAATATAAATACAACAAAATATATTTTAGTTTATGTCTTTTATTAAGTATCAGTTTTGTTATCCTTGGTATCAGGACATTTCCCATTTAACTTAGAGTACACAACGTTTAGTAATCAACCACCCTTGCCTGCATGATACCAATCATGGGTAAAGGTGGTTTTTTTCTTGCGAAATTGTCATCAGGGTTAATCAGATTGTTACGTTAGAACCATCAAATTTGGGTAAAACCATAGAAGGAGGTGTTACGATGACAACCAAGAGTACAATGACATGGAAACGGATTGGTGCACTCGCATTATCGTTAACGCTGGCTTGGGGGATGGGTCCGGTACATACGCTATCAGGTGCTAACGCTGCATCCTCACAGGCATGTGGAAAGGGAGATCATGGACTATCTGCTACATTAAAAAAGGGCAGCGGTGTGGAAGAGCAACACCTGCAATTTACTGACATTGATTTTCTTAATGATACGACTGGACGAGCTGGGGGTGAAGGCTTCCTGATCGGTACCTCGAATGCAGGATGTACGTGGCAGTCCATATATACCGGGCAGTGGCAATTCACTCAGCTTGATTTTCCGAATAATGTGAACGGATATGCGCTGGCGCGAGTGAAGGATTCACCTGCAACCTATCTGATCCGTACCCATGACGGGGGATCGCACTGGACGCGGCTCGATACGCCGGGCATTCAATTCAAACGAATTGATTTTCGCAATAAAGATGTAGGTTATGGTTACACCTATAATGGTGCATATCAGACGAAGGATGGCGGGGTAACCTGGAATAAAATGAATACACCTGCCAACACGCGTGCAGCTGCCTTTGCAACAGAGAAACAAGGGTATGCCGTCGTGGTTGTACCTGGATCGGGATATCATCTGAAGCAAACGAGTGATGGCGGCAAGAACTGGACAACCTCTCTTCGAGTTGTCTCAGACACATGGAGCGGAGCGGATCTGTATGCACATGGCCAACAAGTATGGGCCCTTCTGTATGGTGATGCAGGCATGTCCCAACAATCGTACTCCCTCTATGCGAGCGGTAATCAAGGCAAGAACTGGACCCAAGTATTTGCGCAATCCACAGCAGGGGGAGGTCCTGCACCGGGTACAAACAGTACGGGCAAAGGAAATGGACCAGCCAACCCGGGTGGTCATCCCGGCAACATGGCGTTGATTGGTAATCAGACGGCTTATCTGTCTGCAGGTTCACCCGCAGCTGGCAAAGTGGGTATTGGACGTTCTTATGATACAGGTTCCACGTGGAAAAATATTGACCTGAAAGATCCGGGATACAGTTCCCGTATCTCGTTCCCATCGGCCAAGACGGGTTGGCTCGTAGTCACAAGTGATAACTCTCCTGCAATCTATCAGACTATAGATGGTGGGACGACGTGGACACAAAAAATGTTGTTGCCTTCAGAGCAGGATTAAGTAGCCTGTTATTCTGAAATAATAAACGGGCAAATCCAAATTAGAAATGTATAAAAATCAATTTGGTAAGTCTCTGTATGAATTTCTATAACAAACAAGCCTCTTCCTAATCAATTACACAGGAAGAGGCTTGTTTGTGTAGAAATAAAAACGGTTGAAACCTACTCTAAAACGAGTTATTGTAAGCGATAACAATATAATTTATGGGGGTTGAAATCATGGTTGATGTTATTTTAAAGGCGGATTCGGATCAAGGATTAATAAATCGCAATATATATGGTCATTTTTCCGAACACTTGGGACGTTGTATTTATGAGGGGCTGTGGGTAGGAGAAGATTCACCTATTCCGAATACGGATGGGATTCGAAATGATGTATTGACGGCCTTGCAGAAGCTTAATATTCCAGTACTTCGCTGGCCAGGCGGTTGTTTTGCCGATGAATATCACTGGAAAGATGGTGTAGGTCCGAAGAGTGAGCGTGCTCGTATGATCAATACACACTGGGGCGGTGTGGAAGAGAACAATCACTTTGGTACACATGAATTCTTGAGATTATGTGAGCTACTCGGCACGGAGCCATACATCAGTGGCAATCTGGGTAGCGGTACAGTGCAGGAGATGCAGGAATGGGTGGAGTACATCACATTTGACGGCGAATCCCCGATGGCGAACTGGCGTAAGAGTAATGGTAGGGAAGAACCGTGGAAAATGAAGTATTTTGGCGTGGGAAATGAGAACTGGGGATGCGGCGGCAATATGCGTCCTGAATATTATGCGGATGAATATCGTCGGTATGCTACATATGTACGTAACTATTCCGGGAACGAGATTTATAAAATCGCTTGCGGACCGAACGAAGGTAACTATGAATGGATGGAAGTCCTGATGCGGGAGGCTGCTCGCTTTATGGATGGAATCAGTCTTCATTATTACACCATCCCTACAGGAGAGTGGAATGATAAAGGCGCAGCTACAGGATTTGGTGAGGCTGAATGGTTCACTACCTTGAAAAAGACGCTCCATATGGATGAATTACTGGTGAAGCACTCCGAGATTATGGACAAATATGATCCAGAGGGCAGAGTCGGCATTATTGTGGATGAATGGGGCACGTGGTATAACGTTGAGCCGGGAACCAATCCAGGGTTCCTGTATCAACAGAATACGATGCGGGACGCTGTGCTTGCAGGTGTTAACCTGAATATTTTCAACCAACATAATAAACGGGTACACATGGCAAATCTTGCGCAGATCGTCAATGTGCTTCAATCGCTTGTGCTCACGGAAGGGGACAAAATGCTCCTGACCCCTACGTACCATGTATTTGATATGTATCAGGTCCATATGGATGCACAGCGACTGGATTTGAATTATGAAAGCCCAGGATACACATTCGGAGAAGAGACCATTCCGCAGCTCAGCTTATCAGCTTCCCGCAACAAGGATGGGGTCATTCATGTGACAGCTTGTAATCTGAGTCACACGGATGAGTTGGAAGTTGTGTGTCAGCTGGACGCAGCTCAAGCGGCTAAAGTAAACGGGCAGATTCTGCACCATACTGATTTTGGTGCATTTAATACCTTTGAACAGCCGAATCATGTTCAGCCTGTGGCGTGGGATGGAATCACACTGGAGAATAACACACTGCGTTTTGTCCTTCCACCAGCATCGGTTGGGGTGCTCGCTGTCGAGGGTTAATGCATGAAAAGGCAGGAACCTTGCAAAGGCTGTAATGATCAGTACGATGTGAAGATTAGCGATGCCAAAATGGCCAGACTTGTGGAGATTGCCTCACGTTCGCGTCCGACGGTACAGGATGAGGAATATGAACGTCGGCTATCCATCTGCTCTGCTTGTCCGGGATTGCAATATGGCACAACTTGTCGGCATTGTGGTTGTCTCGTACAGGTGCGAGCGAAGCTGAGTGAGTCGACATGTCCTTTTCCTTATGAATCGCAATGGGCCTGATCGGAGGAACGAATCTTATTATAATGAAGCAAAAGGGAGTTGCACTTTACAGGTGCGGCTCTTCTTTTTTGGCTTGATGAGGAAAAAACTCTGAATTTGGATTTGAATTGAGCGAGGGAACTGGATATAGTTATACAGTAGAGTGTAGGATAGCGAGCTATCCGGGAATATGAGCGCGTATAGCGACACAACAATACGGGAAGGGCTGTTCTCACCAGCCGTGCCTGATTTTGCGTCGCCTCGAATATAATGGAGGTTAACATTCATGTCGAACATGCGACCGGTACACATCCGGCTGCACAGCCGTTATGAAGGTGAAGATGTGCTGCAGGAAATGCAGGGTGAAGCCGTGTTAAAAGGGTCTGTTCTTTATGTTCGTTATGAAGAACCGCAGGTTGGACCTGAGGGAGGTACAACCCGTACAACATTGAAGCTGGGCGGACAATCCATCAAGATTATACGTCATGGTGAGGTAGAATCGGAGCAGACTTTTGAGTTGAATCGGAAGCTTCCTGGTTTCTACCGATCACCATACATGTCGTTTGCCCTGTCCACGCATACACAGAAGCTGGAACTTTCCATTCAGGGATTGAGCGCACGCGCAGCGTGGAGCTACGACTTTTACCGCTTTGATGAAGAATCTGGACATTTCGCGATTAGTTTGCATATACAGGAGGAACCAATTTCATGACACGTAATCCACTAGATACGATTAACGAACGGGTAAGTACGGCCATCGGCAACGCCATTGTGACGGCCGGAATTGTTACGCAGGACGAATTGCCAGCCATCACATTGGAAGTGCCACGTGAGAAAACACACGGGGACTTGGCGACCAATGCTGCCATGCAGCTGACCAAGATTGCCAAGCGTAATCCGCGTCAGATTGCTGAAGAGATCATTGCTAATCTGAATCTGGCTGAAGCCGGAATCGAGAAGGCTGAGATTGCGGGCCCAGGATTCATTAACTTCAAATTGGACAAGAGTTACCTTTATCCAGTACTTGCGCTTGTGCAGGAGCAGGGTGAAGATTACGGAAGAATTAACATCGGAGAAGGACGCAAAGTCGAGATGGAGTTTGTCAGTGCCAACCCGACAGGCAGCCTGCATCTGGGCCATGCCCGTGGAGCAGCTGTAGGTGATGCGCTATGTAACATCCTTGACTACGCAGGATATGATGTAACCCGTGAATACTACATTAATGATGCAGGTAATCAGGTGTTTAATCTGGCTCGTTCCATTGAAGCTCGTTATCTGCAAGAGCTGGGTCAGGATGCTGAGATGCCTGAAGACGGTTATCACGGTGAAGATATTAAAGGATTCGCCAAGCAACTTGTTGCTGAAAAGGGTGACGAATTGCTGTCCATGCATCCGGGTGACCGTGCGGCTTATTTCCGTGACTTTGGTCTGGAGAAGGAACTGGACAAGATCAAACGTGACTTGAATCGCTTCCGTGTTAACTTTGACATCTGGTTCAGCGAAACTTCCCTGTACGACAACGGAGAAGTGCTGCGAGTGCTTGATGAATTGCGTGACCGCAATGAGATCTATGAGCAAGATGGAGCAACTTGGTTAAAAACGATGCAGTACGGTGACGACAAAGAACGTGTATTGATTAAGAACGATGGCACGTATACTTACCTGACGCCAGATATTGCTTATCACCGTGACAAATATGCTCGTGGATACGACACGATGATCAACATCTGGGGTGCCGATCACCATGGATATATTCCACGGATGAAAGCCGCGATGCAAGCACTGGGTAATGACCCTGAGAAACTGGTGGTCTTGATTGCACAGATGGTGAGCTTGTTCCAGAACGGTGAAAAAGTGAAGATGTCCAAGCGTACAGGTAAAGCTGTAACGATGGAAGACCTGATGGATGAAGTCGGCATTGATGCGATCCGTTACTTCTTCACAATGCGCAGCATGGACTCCCATCTGGACTTTGACATGGACCTTGCGATTTCGACATCCAATGAGAATCCGGTATTCTACGTACAATACGCGCATGCACGTGTATGCAGCGTATACCGTCAGGCTGAAGAACAAGGTATTGAACTGCTGCCACTGGCACAGATTGACCTGTCCAAGCTGACAACAGAGCACGAGTATGACCTTCTCCGCAAAATGGGAGAGCTGCCTGAGGAAATCTCGGCAGCAGCAACAGGATATGCGCCTCATCGTATCATCCGTTATGTATACGAGCTGGCATCCCTGTTCCACAGCTACTACCGTGCAGAACGTGTCATTACGGAAGACGCGCAGCAAACTCAAGCACGTCTGGCACTGATCGGTGCTGTACGTACCGTTATCGCAACAGCACTTCGTCTGGTAGGCGTAACCGCTCCTGACAAAATGTAAATTCCAGGATCGCGGCCTATCCGCCGCTCTGCCTAAGGCAAAAAGTCTCCATGTCCACGTTGAGTGCCTTCAACGTGGTACATGGAGACTTTTTTTGTTGTGTGCCCTAGCTGAAGAAACGAAATGCCTGGTCCATCCAAGGCACACTAGCCTGCTCTGACATCACAGTGGACGTAACCTAGGGTCTCAGCCGCTACGTAATACTCCCTCTGCGTACTACCTGGGCCGGGCTACTGCGTTTCGCCACGAGCCTCAATCAAGTTCTGCTGACGGCTGACAGAGCTGGCTCACTCCCCGCCCTCCTGCATTAGCTTCAGGGCATCAATCTCACCACCGCGCACCTTGCTCTTTGCGGTGGTAGTCTTGCGGGCGCGCAAAGGGATCGTAGCACGTTTGACGAGTGTCTTGATTTCACTAGGGGATAACCCCGGATGTTTGGAGAGTAGCAAGGCGATAGCGCCACTCACATGGGACGTCGCCATGGATGTGCCGCTCATCTCGTGATGCTTTCCTTGTACCCAGGAGGAGACAATTTTATCACCGGGTGCATAGACATCCACATATGCGCCACGATTGCTGAAGGACGCAATACGTCTGTTTTTGTCGGTTGCCCCAACAGATATGGTCTGGGGATACCGTGCAGGGTAATCAATACTGCGGCGTTTGCCGTCATTTCCTGACGAAGCAACAATAACGATTCCGGCATGGTACGCACGGTTGACAACGTCAAGAAGCGCCTTGCTGCGTGTTTTCATGCCAAAGCTCATATTGATGATATCGACCTTGTTGCGTACACACCAGTCGATGCCAAGTACAATGTCGGATACATAAGCCGATCCGTTGTGGTCAAATGCTTTCACCGGATAGATCAGGGAACGTGGAGCTACACCAATCATGCCTGCGGTACTGTTGGCAGCAGCGATAGTGCCTGCAATGTGGGTGCCGTGTCCGTTATCATCATGAGGAAGCAGGCTGCGGTTTAACAGATTGATTCCGCGTGCCAGTGAATAACGAAGATCAGGATGATGATAATCAGCACCTGTATCAATCACACCGATTTTAATCCGGTGTCCGGTAGACACAGACCATACTTTGGGCGCCCGAATCTGCTTCACTCCCCAGGGTATGCCTTGAGCATTGCTTGGTTTGCTGTGGAGTGCAGTGGCATGAAGGGAGATGGGAACGTCTTCTTCAATCGTAATTTCATCCCCATAGCGGTATAGGTCCTCCGGGCGTTGGACTGGAGCGATAATGGAACGAGCCAGTCGCGAGGAACGGACAGCCCCAAGGTCGGTGAATTCATTCCGCATTCGGGACAATTCTACGAGACAGGCCTCGTACTGCTGCGGTTTGGCAAATCGGATCAAATATCGCCCTCCCTGTTCTGGTTCAGGGCGTCGCATTCCGTCAATCAATTGATGCAATAAACCAGTATAGTCCATAATGGGCAGCCCCCTTCGGGATGAACATGCTGAGGTATTCTATGAATGCGCTCATCCCGCCGCATGGGGAACTTGCCCTTTTTTTACAAAAACACATTCTCTTCGTGTCAAAACGGGCGCAGGGACATATGATGGATGGAGAGCTAGAGGGCTCTTGCGGGGAACCTGGTGAGGAGTAATCCTCCAAGGGTATACAGTCAGAAGGCGGAGGGGACTCCGTCTTTTTTATTATGGAGTTGTCTCTTTGGCAAAGAGGATATTCCTGTGGGTTTGATGTCACTTCACGTTTAATATGTGGACATATTGTTGCTGCTCTCCGCATTTGCGTCACATCCGTACATAAAAACTTGCTTTTTAACGCTAAATAGGTTTTACTTAGGTTTGTTAATGGATATGTTATACGTAACAGTCCAGTTCGTAGGGGTTAAAAAGTGAATTTTGTGTGAGAGGAAGTGTCTGCAGTGAGTACCTCGCTCAATTTGAAAATTGATAAAGAAAAGGTAAAAGAGATCCCTTTGGTGGACCTTGCCTTTATGGTGCTGAAAGCGGCTAATACGCCGTATTACTATCGTGACTTAATGAATGAGGTAGCGAAGCAGCGCGGAATGACTGATGAAGAAATCAACGAGTTTATCGCCCAGCTATATACCGAGATTAATATCGATGGCCGTTTTGCTTGCGTCGGTACAAGTCTGTGGGGCTTAAAGCGCTGGTATCCGGTAGCTGGAACAGAAGATTCCATGACGGGTGCGAAGCGTCCGCGTATCATCAACGATGAAGACGATGATCTGGAAGATGAAGACTTCGGTGAAGAAGAAGACAGCTATAGCAGCGATGAAGGCTTCGACAGCACGGATAAAGAGGAAGAAGAAGACGAAGAAGAGGAAGAAGAAGACGACATCTTTGACGAAGAAGACAGCGAAGAAGAAGTGCTGGTTGAAGATGACGATCTGGAAGATGAAGACCTCGAAGAAGACGAAGAAGAGTCCGAAAACGAGGATGAATTTGACGACGATTCTGATAATCGGTAGTCATTTTTGACGTCTATAATTTACCCGTTTCCCCGGAATAGTCAGCCTTGACAGCAGACGGGGTAACGGGTAAACTATTGCATGGGCTTATGAATGAGCGACAATATATTTATGTTTTTTATAGAAGGTGCCCCGTCCTGCGGGAGTACTTTTTTTTGTATTTTTAGAGGCATAATTTTGCAAAAATGATTTTTTTCCGTATGCTCCCGGCCAACATTTCGTGGCCCGTTTTTGTATATCAAAAACACCAAATGGAATGAAGGCCATCGGAATATTTGCACCATTTTTTGCTGTAGAACAACGTGTATTTAAACCGTCTTCGCAGAAAGAGCAGTTCGCAGATGCAGGGAATTTCTGCCATTGCTCTTTTTAACGATGATTACCTGGGAAACAGGTTACGATAACACCATATATCGCCTGAATTTCTGTACTTATATTAGGAGGGTAATAACAGTGACAAAGTATATTTTCGTGACGGGCGGAGTTGTGTCCTCCCTGGGCAAAGGGATTACGGCTGCTTCTCTGGGCAGATTGCTGAAAAACAGAGGGCTTAAGGTAACGATCCAGAAATTTGATCCATATATTAACATCGACCCGGGAACAATGAGTCCTTATCAGCACGGCGAGGTTTTTGTAACGGATGATGGCGCGGAAACGGATCTGGACCTTGGCCACTATGAACGTTTTATTGATATCAATCTCTCCAAAAACAGCAACGTCACGACTGGTAAAGTATACTCTTCCGTCATCAGCAAAGAGCGGCGCGGGGAATATCTGGGCGGAACGGTACAAGTTATTCCACACATTACGAACGAGATCAAAGAGCGTGTATTCCGCGCTGGACGTGAAGCGGGTTCGGATGTGGTTATTACGGAAATTGGTGGAACAGTGGGCGACATTGAGAGTTTGCCTTTCCTGGAAGCTATCCGTCAGATCAAGAGTGATGTAGGTCGCGACAATGTGATGTACATCCACGTAACACTTATTCCTTATATCAAAGCAGCTGGTGAAGTGAAAACAAAACCAACGCAACATAGTGTTAAGGAATTACGCAGCATCGGTATTCAACCGAATGTGATTGTATGCCGTACGGAGTATGAATTGTCTAAAGACATGAAAGCCAAGATCGCTCTCTTCTGCGACATTGATGAGAATGCCGTGGTTGAATGTCGTGATGCAGACACGTTGTATCAAGTACCTTTGAACCTGCGTGAAGAAGGCTTGGATGAGATCGTGGTAAATCACCTGAAACTGACTACTCCTGCACCGGATATGAGCGAGTGGGAAGGGCTGGTTGACCGGATCAACAAGTTGGAGCATACAGTTGAGATCGCTATTGTTGGTAAATATGTAGCGTTGCATGATGCATACCTGAGTGTTGTTGAGTCGTTGTCTCATGCAGGATTTGCATCCAATGCTGATGTGAAAATCCGCTGGGTTCCTTCTGAAGATATTACGGATGAGAATGTAGGCGACCTGTTACATGGTATTGGGGGTATCCTTGTTCCTGGTGGATTCGGAGATCGTGGTATTGAAGGTAAAGTATCGGCAATCCGTTATGCTCGTGAGAAACAAATTCCGTTCTTCGGTATTTGCCTGGGTATGCAGGTTTCCGTTATTGAGTATGCACGTTCCATTGTTGGTTTGAATGGTGCGAACAGTTCCGAGATTAATCCGGCTACGGAATTCCCTGTGATCGACCTGTTGCCTGAGCAAAAAGATATTGAGAATCTGGGTGGCACGATGCGTCTGGGTCTGTATCCTTGTAAGCTTCAGGAAGGTTCTTTGGCGATGGCTTGTTATGATGACGAGCTGGTGTATGAGAGACACCGTCACCGGTATGAGTTCAACAATGAATACCGTGAAACGATCGAAAAAGCAGGACTGGTTATCTCGGGTACATCCCCGGATGGACGTCTGGTTGAGATCGTGGAACTTCCAGGACACCCATGGTTCCTGGCGGTACAATTCCATCCGGAATTCACTTCCCGTCCGAACCGTCCGCAACCTTTGTTCCGTGATTTTGTAAAAGCTTCTCTGGTGAATGCGCAGAAGTAATAAATTTTTTTGTGTTAACGTAATAGATATTAGGGATGTTCCTGGCAACCATAGCGGCTGCCTGAACATCCCTTTTTTTGCGTAAAGAGCAGGTGGGAATGCTTTTTTGTCATTTTGTGAAGGTAGCAGGATTTTAATGGAAGAGGTAGAATACTTATCATGACGACTATGGGATAGTTATCCAGATTCGAAGGTGTGCATGCTTTCCTAATTCTAGGAGGTTACAGAGTGGAAGATAAAAAAGTTTTGATTGTTGATGACCAGAATGGTATTCGAATCCTGTTAATGGAAGTGTTCAGCAGTGAGGGGTATAACACGTTTCAAGCACCCAACGGCAAGGTTGCTCTGGAGATTGTGAATAATGACAAGCCTGACCTGGTATTGCTCGATATGAAGATTCCTGGGATGGACGGTCTGGAAATCCTGAAGCATATTAAAGAAATTGATCCGGGTATCAAGGTGATCATGATGACCGCTTATGGTGAACTGGACATGATTAAGGAAGCCACGGATCTCGGAGCGCTCATGCACTTTACGAAACCGTTTGATATCGACGAGATGCGAGTGGCTGTGAATATGCAACTTCGCAACGGTACCGCCAATAAATGCAGCTGAATCCTGTTGATACAGGATTTTTTTGCGTGTGGAGAACATAGAAGGTACTTGGTGGGAAAATGAGGTATTTCACTCCTTCATCCGGGGAATATTGGAAATGGGGAAGTTATAAAGCGGTGTCTATGAAAACTGTGCTGCAAAGCACAGCATTTTTGCAAATGCTTGTTTAGTATTTGACATGGGATGTGGTATAATAAGCCCGTATGTGATTTCGGCTAAAAACCATAGACACAACCCAAACCCCTAGGAGGATTGAAACCATGCCATTAGTATCTATGACAGACATGTTGAACAAAGCACTTGAAGGAAAATATGCAGTTGGTCAATACAACATCAATAACCTTGAGTGGACTCAAGCGATTCTTGGTGCTGCTGAAGAAGAGAAATCCCCAGTAATCTTGGGTGTATCCGAAGGCGCAGCACGTCACATTGGTGGCTTCTACACTGTAGTTAAAATGGTAGAAGGACTCATTCACGACATGAAAATCACTGTTCCAGTTGCAATTCACCTGGACCACGGTTCAAGCTTCGACAAGTGTAAAGAAGCGATCGACGCTGGATTCACATCCGTAATGATCGACGGTTCCCACCACTCTATCGATGAGAACATCGAAATGACTAAAAAAGTTGTTGAATATGCACACGCTAAAGGCGTTTCTGTAGAAGCTGAAGTAGGTACTGTAGGCGGACAAGAAGACGACGTTATCGGCGGTATCATGTACGCTGACTTGAACGAGTGTATCCGTATCGTTAAAGAAACAGGTATCGATACATTGGCACCAGCTCTTGGTTCCGTACACGGTCCTTACCATGGCGAGCCTAACCTGGGCTTCAAAGAAATGGAAGAAGTTCGTGACGCGGTACAAGTTCCACTCGTATTGCACGGTGGTACAGGTATTCCTAAACACGACATTGACAAAGCCATTTCCCTGGGTACGTCCAAAATCAACGTAAACACAGAGAACCAAATTGCTTTTGCAAGAGTGGTTCGTGAAGTGCTTGCAGCTAAACCAGACGCTTACGATCCACGTACATTCATCGTACCAGGCCGTGAAGCAATTAAAGAAACCGTTAAAGGTAAAATCCGCGAGTTTGGTTCTAACAACAAAGCGTAATTTATCTTTACCAGTTCCATACTGTGAAATGGAAAAACACCGCCTAGCCGGTGTCTTTCCATTTTCACACCTTATTTCTACATCGGAAGCCAACAGCACGTATTGCCGTTCATCGGCTGCAAAACACGTAGGGGGACATTAAGCTTTATGGAAAAATTGATGATTAGTGGCGGACGTCCGTTACAGGGAACTGTAACTATAAGCGGCGCCAAGAACAGCGCCATTGCGCTTATTCCTGCAGCATTGCTTGCCGAGTCAGAAGTCGTGTTGGACAACCTGCCGCTTTTGAGTGACGTGGCGGTTTATGCAGAAATTTTGGAGGAACTCGGAGCACATGTGACTTGGGAAGGCAGTCAGATGAAGATTGACCCTTCTGACATCAAATCCATTCCTATGCCGAATGGTCCCGTGAAGAAGCTTCGTGCTTCGTATTATATGATGGGTGCATTGCTAGGGCGTTTCAAAGAAGCGACCATAGGTTTACCAGGGGGCTGTAATTTTGAGCCTCGTCCAATTGATCAACATATCAAAGGGTTTGAAGCGCTTGGCGCAACCGTAACAAACGAACATGGCTCCATTCATTTGCATGCCAAAGAGCTGCGCGGAGCAAAAATCTATCTTGATGTAAGCAGTGTCGGCGCAACCATTAATATCATGCTGGCGGCTACTCGTGCCAAAGGCTCTACAATTATCGAAAACGCGGCTAAAGAGCCTGAGATTATAGATGTAGCAACACTTCTGAATTCCATGGGTGCCAGCATCAAGGGTGCAGGTACCGAAACGATCCGTATTGAAGGGGTCTCGGAGCTTAAAGGCTGCCGTCATTCCATTATTCCGGACCGTATCCAAGCAGGTACGTATATGATCGCTGCAGCGGCGACGCGCGGAGATGTTCTGATTGACAATGTGATTCCCAAACATCTGGAAGCTTTAACGGCAAAGCTGCTAGAAATGGGTGTTGGCATTGAGGAATTGGATGAAAGTATACGTGTCATTGGTAAACCAAGCTATAACCATGTGGACGTGAAGGCACTTGTATATCCTGGTTTCCCAACGGATCTACAGTCACCAATGACCAGTGTTTTGACACAGGCAACTGGTGTGAGCGTCCTGAGCGACTTTGTATACAGTAATCGATTCAAGCATGTGCCTGAGTTAGTGCGGATGGGTGCAAAGATTCGAGTAGAAGGACGGTCAGCGATTATTGAAGGCAGTGCATTAAACGCGGCTAAAGTAAAAGCATCCGATCTTCGCGCTGGAGCAGCGCTGGTGATTGCAGGTCTCACCGTCAGTGAAGGTGTGACTGAAGTAACGGGGGTCGAATATATCGACCGCGGTTATGATCATCTGGTGACTAATCTGCGCCTGCTCGGTGCAGATGTATGGCGGGAAACTGATTAATAGGAAGCATTATGCATGATTCAGTCCTACACATGTTTATTTTAACTGAACTGCATATCTTTTTGATGATTAGGTAAACCTGTTTTAATAGAGTTCTCAGTCTCTCCGGCATAAGACGAAATGTTTCTGTTTCCTTTACCGGAGGGTCTTTTTTTGAAATAAACTTCATATGGCTGTAAGAACATCATTTCTCATCCCCAACCCCCGGTTTTGTTTGAACTGCGCTCCATAGCCGGTCTATCCGGATTGATCGCCTCAATGCATCGTTCACTCAATAGCGGATATTGCCGAATGTTGGCCATCCCACCCGGAAACTTACACTCAAAGACAAGTATTTGCATTATAACGGTTACATTCCGTACAATGGACAGAAGGGATTGTGGCAGACGCCGCTCTCTATAGCCGGAACATCTAGCGAAACTATCCATTTCACACGGACTTATTAATTGAATAGGTGGTTATTATATGGATCTACAAATTTCCGATTTGGAAGAAATGAAACTAACGGACCTCTACAAACTGGCCAAAAAATATCAGATACCGTACTATGGTACGTTAAAAAAGAAAGAATTAATCTTTGCTATACTGCGTGCACAAGCTGAACAGAGTGGCCTGATGTTCATGCAAGGCGTACTCGAGATTCTACCTGAAGGTTACGGATTTCTTCGGCCGATCAACTACTTGCCAAGTACGGAAGACATCTACATCTCAGCTTCTCAGATTCGCAAGTTTGACCTAAGAACAGGTGACCTCGTATCAGGTAAGTGTAGAACGCCTAAGGAAAACGAGAGATACTTCGGTTTGTTGCAAGTCAACGCTGTAAATGGTGAGAATCCATCGGCGGCTGCAGAGCGACTTCACTTCCCGGCACTAACCCCACTGTATCCGCAGAAAAAACTGGTTCTCGAAACATCCCCCAACCATTTGTCCACACGAATTATGGATGTGCTCGCCCCGGTAGGATTGGGACAGCGCGGATTGATCGTAGCACCTCCCAAAGCGGGTAAAACGCTTCTCCTCAAAGAAATTGCCAACAGCATCTCAACTAACAATCCTGAAATTGAACTGTTTGTCCTGTTGATTGATGAACGTCCAGAGGAAGTAACGGATATGTCGCGTTCGGTAAAAGGGGAAGTTGTGGCTTCGACATTTGATGAACTGCCTGAGAATCATATCAAGGTGGCGGAATTGGTGCTTGAGCGTGCGCTTCGTCTGGTTGAGGCCAAAAAAGATGTTGTTATCCTGCTGGATAGCATTACGCGTCTCGCCCGTGCATATAACCTGGTTATTCCACCATCCGGTCGTACACTTAGTGGTGGTATTGATCCAGCTGCGTTCCATCGTCCGAAGCGTTTCTTCGGTTCTGCCCGGAATGTGGAGGAAGGCGGAAGCTTGACGATCCTGGCAACGGCATTAATTGATACCGGATCACGTATGGATGACGTCATTTATGAAGAGTTTAAGGGTACAGGTAACATGGAGCTCCATCTGGACCGTCGTCTGGCAGAACGCCGCATATTCCCGGCGATCGACATTCGTCGTTCGGGTACACGTCGTGAAGAAGTGTTGCTAAGCAAGGAAGAGTTGGATACAATCTGGGCAATTCGTAAAAACATGAATGATTCCCATGACTTTGTTGAAGGATTCCTGAAAAAACTTCGTAACAGTAAGACAAATGCAGAGTTTTTGGCGGCATTTGATTCGGCTGGTAATAGCCCGACAAGCAATTCGGGTACAACAACAACCCGTCGCTCACCTAGACAGACAGCAACGTCAGGTACATCGACTTAAGTGTCGTTCGACCAATAACATACTTTTACAGCGTTGCTGTGAATTTTACAATACACTCGTCGTTAGGTTTAACCCATTAGATGTGAGGAGAACATCATGTATTTAGTATACGCAGATGAAAAAGGTAATGTATTTGATCATCCTTCCCTGTACGGGCTTGCCCGCAGTGGAGATATGATCGTTGAGATTATGGAGGATGAGTTGATTCCTCTGCCAGAAGGTGCAACGTTGGTTGGACTCCCGAGTACCCGGCCCATTGGTATGGACCCGGACACCGGTGAGATGCTGCCAATGCCATCAGACACACAGGCTGTAGGTGCGTTGCTTCCACAGGGATTCACTCGTTTGTGTCTCCCTGGTTATGTGAAGACGGATAAAGAGTATAAATTGCCGTTATTCGGCTATTCCGCAGTAGTTTGGAAAGATGGCGGTTTCTATGTCACCGCTTCGAAGTCGGATAGTCCTGAAAAATGGAATCCACTCAACTGTGATCGTGACGATGTGCGTTCCGGGGTCAAACGATTGACGGAGCAATACCCCGAGAACCGTCTTTACACCCATCTATCCAACTGTGCGCTTGGATATGAATGTCTAACTTCATCAAACACGTTCCTGAATCGTTGGGAAGGTGGAGTGCCGGTATCCTATTCTTGCAATGCGGGCTGTTTCGGGTGTATCTCCGAGCAACCGGATGATAGCGGCTTTGTTTCCCCGCAGACACGTATGAACTTCCGACCACGTGTGGATGAGATTGTGGAGGTTATGCTGGAACACCTGAAGACGCCGGAGTCCATCATTAGTTTTGGACAAGGTTGTGAAGGGGAGCCTTCCACGCAGGCCAAGCTGATTATTGAAGCGATTCGCGAAGTGCGTTCCGTAACGGACATGGGGTATATCAACATTAATACCAATGCCGGTCTGAATGATCACATTAGAGGTATTGTAGATGCTGGATTGGATCTGATGCGCGTAAGTACAATTAGTGCACTGGATGACCATTATAACGCTTACTATAAACCACGTGGTTATACCTTAGCCAATGTTGAGAAGTCGATGAAATACGCAGCGCAGCAGGGTGTATACACGTCCATTAACTATCTGATCTTCCCAGGCGTAACAGATCGTGAAGAAGAGATTGAGGCGATGATTGAGTTTGCAAGAAGAACCGATCTACGCTTGATTCAGATGCGTAATCTCAATATTGATCCAGAGAGCTATCTGGAATTAATTCCTCCTGCTCAAGGTGATATCTTGGGCATGAAGCAGATGATTGAGATCTTTGAAGACGAGTTGCCTGGTGTTGTGATTGGATCGTATACTCATGTTCCACCCGCTGGAATGGCACGTCCAAAACGGTTGATTACCTCTTAACAATAATGGATTGCAACAGGCGCAAGGTCGTGTTATAATCTCAGGGTTGTGCCATTTACTCTGGGTCCGCTTGAGGCTCAGGGCGGAAAGAGGTGAAAGGTAATGAAAGAAGCAATTCATCCTAATTACACGATTGGTCAAGTATCTTGCGCTTGCGGGAATACTTTTGAGACAGGTTCGGTTAAAGACGGACTTCGTGTAGAGATTTGCTCCGCGTGCCACCCGTTCTTCACAGGTAAACAGAAGTTTATCGATGCTGGCGGCCGTGTTGATCGTTTCAAAAAGAAATACGGAATCTAATTGGACAATTCTTGGAGTTGTCTGCTAATTGCATCCAACACACCCCTGCTGATCTGGCAGGGGTTTTTATATGTTATATGTTAAGCATAATCGCATTCACGTTCCTCTGGTTGCAATTTGGATAACCTTACGTTATACTATTTCTTACCGTGCTAGATGGGGAGGTAGCGGTGCCCTGTAACTCGCAATCCGCTATAGCGAGGTTGAATTCCTGCTAGAGGTTTTGCCGATGTGAGGTTTGGTCCCTAAACGTGGTGTTGACGGTTGGGTCCTCCGCAATGAGTACTCATGAACCTGGTCAGGTCCGGAAGGAAGCAGCCATAAGTGAGATCACTCTTGTGCCGGAGGGTTGCCTAGCCCGAGCTATTGTTCAGGGGTGCCACTTGGATCGCAAATATCGATAGCAGGTGCACGGCTTACCTTTTAAATGTAGAGACCTTTGCAGTTGTATGTATGCAGAGGTCTTTTTGATATGTCTTAATAAACCACGCATGAATGAGTCAGATAAAGTTTGGATTCACCCTGGAATATAGTATAATAGGGGAACGACAAAGGACTCGAATGCGAAGTGGAAGGAAGGTAACGCATCATGGAGCATATCGCGTTATACCGGGCTTGGCGTCCCCAGTCGTTTCAAGATATGGTGGGGCAACAGCATATTATTCAGACCTTGCAGAACGCGATTCGTGAACAGCGGACTTCCCATGCCTACTTATTTAGCGGGCCCAGAGGAACGGGAAAGACAAGTGCCGCCAAGATTTTGGCCAAAGCTGTGAACTGCGAACGTGGGCCTGCGCCTGAACCTTGTAACGAGTGTGAAGCTTGCCGCAGAATTACGACTGGCGCTGTGATGGATGTGCAAGAGATTGATGCTGCATCCAATCGGGGCGTTGAGGAAATACGTGATCTTCGGGAAAAGGTTAAATATGCGCCAACCGAAGTCCGGCAGAAAGTCTATATTATTGATGAAGTGCACATGCTGACAACGGAGGCATTCAATGCTTTGCTCAAAACATTGGAAGAGCCACCACCACATGTGATGTTTATTTTGGCAACAACGGAACCGCACCGCCTTCCGGCTACCATTATATCGCGCTGTCAGCGATTTGATTTTCGTCGGGTGTCCCTGGAAGAGCAGACAGCGAGACTTACACTGATCTGTGAACAGGAAGGCATGGAAGCTGACCAGGATGCGCTCCAATACATTGCCCGTTTATCGGACGGTGGAATGAGGGATGCACTTAGTGTGCTGGATCAGATCTCTTCATTTACGGATGGACGAGTAACGTACCAGCAGGTTATGGACATGACGGGTGGAATTGCTTCAGAGCAATTTGCCAAACTGGCTGCTTCGCTGCTCAAAGGTGATGTTGGTCATATTTTGCAGATGATTGAAGGTTTCATGCATGAAGGAAAGAGTGCAGACAAGTGCATGGAGAATTTACTGTATTATTTCCGTGATTTGCTTATGATTAAGATGGTACCTGATGCAGATAAACTGACGGACCGGGTACTTAATCCGGAGTCTTTCCGTGATATGGCGGAGTCATTCACCAAGGAACAACTGTTCCACATGATTGACACCCTTAATCGGTACCAGAGTGAAATGAAATATGCAGTACAACCACAGACATTATTTGAAGTTGCATTGCTTAAACTGTGTAGTATTCCAGCTCAAGGTGAGGCTTCTGTTCAGGTGGGAGCTTCAGCTCATGCAGCACCTGCTGATGGGGGTGAGATCAACCGCTTGAAGCAGCAGCTTGCTGAGTTGGAGAAGAAGTTGGATCGTGCACTGAAAAGTGGTTTGTCTGGTGGAGAAGGTTCATCGAGTGCTCCATCTCGCCCGGCAACAAGAGCGCCGGTATCGAGAGGCAATTCACCTGCGAAGCTTCCTGCACAGTTGGATCAGTATGTTGCGCGCAAGGGAGCCCCTGAGTTCGCAGAGATCAGCAAAAAATGGAGTCAGATCCTGCAACGAGTGAAGGAAGAGCGGGTTACCGTTCACGCCTGGTTTGTGGATGGTGAGCCGGTATCATTGCTTGAAGACAATGTGTTGGTTGCTTTTAAAAACAATATTCACCGTGAAACGACGGAGAAGCAGGCTAACCGCGAAGTCATTGAGCGGGTGTTGTCGGAACATCTTGGGCGTTCGGCACGATTGGTGACGATGATGCTCAAAGATTGGACTGGAGCAATGGAGGGAGCTTCTGAAGCGCCAAAGGAGGACTTTAAGCTTGAACCTGAGCATGAAGACGGCGGTTCAGGCAACAAACAGCCTTGGATTGATGAAGCCATCCAGCTCTTTGGTGAGGATCTTGTAGTGATCAAAGAATAATGCGCATAGCGCGATAACCATAACAAAGGAGATGAACAATTATGAACAACATGAACCAAATGATGAAACAAGTGAAGAAAATGCAGGAGCAAATGCTGAAAGCACAAGAGGAACTGGCGGACAAAACAGTCCAAGGTACTTCTGGTGGCGGTGTAGTGACGGCTGAAGTTAACGGACACAAGAAATTGCTTGCTATCACGATCAAACCTGAAGCGGTAGATCCGGAAGATGTTGAAATGTTGCAGGATCTCGTTATGACAGCTGTTAATGATGCTATGGCCAAAGCCGATGAGATTGCCAACAAGGATATGGGCAAGTTCACAGGCGGCATGAATATTCCGGGATTATTTTAATTAAAAAATTGATCCTGTCAAAGGAGACACAATCGATTGTATTATCCCGAACCAATAGCCAAGCTGATTGATGCCTTCACCCGGTTGCCGGGTGTGGGTCCCAAGACGGCAGCGCGTTTAGCTTTTCATGTGCTTAACATGAAGGAAGATGACGTTATCGATTTTGCCAAAGCACTCGTAAGTGTGAAGCGTAATCTTCATTACTGTTCTGTATGTTGTAATATCACTGATACGGACCCGTGTCGCATCTGTCAGGATAAGTCCAGGGATGTCTCTGTAATCTGTGTAGTTCAGGATTCGAAAGATCTGGTGGCCATGGAGCGCACCAAGGAATTCGATGGGTACTATCATGTGTTACAGGGCGCGATTTCACCTATGGAGGGAATTGGCCCAGACGATATTCGTTTGAAGGAACTCTTGGTTCGATTAAGTGATGAACGTATAAAAGAGATCATCTTGGCAACAAACCCCAACATTGAGGGTGAGGCTACAGCGATGTATATCTCCCGCTTGGTGCGTCCGTTTGAGATCAGTGTGACTCGTATTGCGCATGGATTGCCCGTAGGTGGCGATCTTGAGTATGCGGATGAAGTGACCCTTTCCAAAGCGTTGGAAGGTCGCAGGGAGATGCGTTAGTGTGATCAATTTGTATTACGCAGCGGACTTCCTTGGAAACTTCGGATGCTAAATAAGTTTCGATATGCAAAGAGAGCCTTAGGGCTCTCTTTTTTTTGTGAAGAAAATGAATGCTCGAGTTCTAAGTTTGTCCTTTCCCTGATAAGTATGAGAATATGCTGTGCTGATCAGGAGGGGGAGAGATTATGTTTTTGTGGCGAAATACACGGAACTCGGTAGAGAAACACAACAGAATGTTGAAGGAACTTGAGGCGGATCAGATCTATGCAGATATTCAAATGGCTAAGCAGGAATGGGAACGGGCTATGAGACAGTTTGAAGATGCACAGGGGCAGGATGAGATTGATTATGCTATTTATGTATTGGAGGCAGCTGAGCGGAAGTACCAGATCCACTTGAGAAGAGCAAAGCGAGCCAGAGCTAATGATGATGTTACATCACAGCGAGGGGTTAGTATGTAGAGTCATGTTTACATTAAACACGGAGGTGTAACATATGAAGAGTATCATACTGGGAAGTGTATTGGTTATATCATTACTGGGGCTTATCGTTATTTTATTCAGAAAGCGGATAGGGTTATCGTTTTTCACGTCATTTGGAATTCATCTGGTGCTGGCTGCAGTAGGGATATATATCGTGAATTATTCCGGCTGGATTACAGGTACCTACATCCCGCTGAACCCTGCAACGATAGGGACTGTAACTGTTTTGGGATTGCCAGGTGTGGGGCTATTATTAGGGTTGAAAATTTCTTTGTTCGGATAGTTGACTCGCAGGATATTTATATGGTACATTATATCTCGTTGCTTTGCTTGCTTGGTTAGATGCTTTAGATGAAATGAAGGAGTTCATTGCGAACTTCGAAAAAGAATTTCAAAAAAACACTTGACCAAAACAAACGAAGTATGATATATTATAAAAGTCGCCGCTGAGAGAAAATGGTGACGAAAAAACAAGTTTGATCTTTGAAAACTGAACAACGAGTGAGTAAACATTCTGCTTGCAGAATGAACGCGAAAGTTTGAGAC
>NZ_ASPU01000008.1:0-63629 GCF_000517905.1 Paenibacillus sp. FSL H7-689 | reverse complement strand
AGGCTTGTTTCAAACTTTCGCGTTCATTCTGCAAGCAGAATGTTTACTCACTCGTTGTTCAGTTTTCAAAGATCAAACATTCAATTTAGTGCTGTTTTTCATGTTGTCGTCGTTTCAGCGGCGACTTTTATAATATATCATGTTGAAGTTCTCTTTGCAAGCATTATTTTTTCGATTATTTTCAATCGCTTTATTTTCATGCTTCTTTCCGTGAACCGCTCCTAAAAAAGGAACGAAAATTAATTTACCATATGAAATTAGAAAGGTCAACCCTTTTTCGACAAAAAGTATGAACCCCTCAGCAATTTCACATTCTCATAGTTCAGAGGTACAGCACCCGCTATGAAGAGCCGCACCTCCCTTCCACTACTGTAAATCGAATATATGACCAGCTTCAGCATTATGGCTTCGACTTTTTCAGCTTCCCACCTCTGGCGTACTTGGACAACTCTTTTGGCGGGGCAAAGCGTGCATACATGCGGAACACAGTCTTATATCGGCTCGCGATAGCATATTTGATCTCTTGGTCAAGACGATTATCACTTAGATCGAAAAGCATCTCATCTAATTCTTTACGCAGCACATAGTCTAGTTCCTTGCATTCCTTCTCGTTAAACAACATACCCAGCATTAGAGTTCTCCTTTTTGTGCATAGCCTCTTTATCACACTTACACAAGTTTCATGCAACACCCCGTGCATTCTCGCTTTTGTGGGTGCTGCTGAAACCCGTTTTATTGTTATGGTCAACTTTCTGAAAATTTATGAATGCCAACCATCACAAAATTTTATCCTCTCACCAGAGTATACGTAAGTGTGCTTTCGATGATTGCTGCAACAAGAAGCAAGATGACAACCCAAAAGGATGCCGTTAGCGTCCTATTCATGAATGCTCTCCACCGGGTACCCATCGTATTTCGCTTGTCACTTCCAAGTTGTGCAAGGCTTTTGATAACCAGACCACCAAACTTCAGTCCGAAGGCGCAAGCAATGATAATGACCGGAATCTCAATAATGCCATGCGGAAGTAAACCTTTAACCACAATGTCATAGAAGCTTGCTCCATAATTCATCGTGGTGTGCACCACAAATCCAAGGACCATCCCATTGATCAGCAGGAAGATGACAGGCAGAATTCCGAAGAATATACCGGCATAGATGACAAGTACACTTTTGATGGCATTATTGAAAAAGATAAACAGAAAGAAGTTCCATTGCACATTGCCCCCCTGCTCCAGCCGTTCACTGACTTCACGTAATCCTCCGATTTGGTTCAACAACAGTTCTTCCAGTGGCCCTGTACTCACCCATCCTGCCCCTATACCAACAGCAAACAAAACTACGGACCAGATTAATGCACTACGGATGGAACCAAGATCTTTAAGAAATGTACTGAATTTTAACATAATAACCTCCTGTAGAATCTAAAATGATGGACAAACAAGGATCAGTGACGAATAACTGGGCAGTACGAGCATACATTGGAGAGTAAACAAGCATTTCTTATGGGAGAGGGGCGCTTATTGAAATGAACTCGTTCTATGTATTTAGCGGCAAAAAGATTAAACGGTACCTGATTGTCCTCGTTGCTGCCATCTTTGCGATCGGTATTATCTATCTGGAGAGAGGCAATGTCTCCGTATTCTCGGAGGAAGCACCATCCGCCGTCTACAGCGTTCCAACCGAGAAGAAGGTAATCGCACTTACCTTTGACATTAGCTGGGGGGATAAACGGACAGAGCCGATTCTGAAAGTTCTTCAGGAGAATAAAGTGCAGAAGGCAACCTTTTTCCTTTCCTCCCCCTGGAGCAAGACACACCCCGAAATTGTTACTGCCATCAAAGAGGCAGGATATGAAATTGGCAGCCATGGTCACAGACATGAGAACTACAGCAGCCTGACTGAAGAAGAAATTCGCAAAGAAATTTCGACAGCTCATAGCATTTTAACCGATTTAACGGGAAAAGAACCGAAATTACTACGTCTGCCCAACGGGGACTTTGACAAGCGAGTGCTTCAGGTAGCCAATAGTCTGAATTATCAGGTTGTGCAGTGGGATACCGACTCCTTGGATTGGAAAAACCCTGGTGTACAGACCATTGTTGATCGCGTAGTAAGCAAGGCACATCCAGGGGACATCGTACTGCTGCATGCAAGCGATTCCTCCAAACAAACGCATGAAGCACTCCCTGTAATTATCGACAAGTTGAAAAATCAGGGCTATGAATTTGTTACCGTGTCTGAGTTGCTCAACCATTCCAGTGTGGAAGGTAAGGAAGTTCGTGACCAAGCCAGCGGTCAATGATTACTCAATTATGAGCTATAGCTCAAATAGGTGCTTAAAAGTTGAAAAGAGCTAACCAGGTTAGCTCTTTTTGGTATGTTTTTTGTGCAAAATGAATTCTATGCTCGGCTTTCTTTCAACTGTTCTGCCTTTCCACTTACACTCCGGTTCGTCGATACATCCACCAGCCTGTGCAATATCAGCATTTGGTATGCATTACATAGGAGCAAGGGAACCACAATAAATATGGTTGCAGCATTCACATCAATACGTAATACGCCGATCGTCTCCACTATGGTGACGGCAATCATGAAAAAGAGTGTAGGTACAAGCGCGGAGATATGAGTCAGCTTTACTTTAACGTAAGCGGTAACAATTGCAGCTGCCAAAATAATGATACCTAACACAATATCCGATATGCGTTCCCGGTCTCCCCCAACAAACAGGCGTAAAAACATCACGTCAAGCAGGGCTAACACCGTTAGTACAATCTGCACGATCTGCCAACCGCGCTTTGGAAATACACCTTTACCCATATAATTCAATATCAGATATGCAAAGAAACCCATTTGTGAATACACGCTGATCATAACCCCTGATCCAAATAAGATCAAAAGATACAGAAGAAAATCATTCAATCCATTTGTTTTCTCCCCGTTCACCAGCATCATAATCAATCCTGTACCCAATGCTCCCGCGGCCCCAATAAGCAAGGCTGTCCAAAACAGGAAAAACCATTTACGTAAATTCAAAAGTTTTCCACCCCCGAGTGTTTATTTTACCAACCTTCTCAGCAAAAAACCATCATTGCTCAACATATTTCCCCCTTTCCCATCACATACTACATCCAGTATCTAATCAAGGAGGGATTGTACACATGAAACGGCCTTTGTGGCAGCTATGCTGTGTCGTACTGGGGCTATCCGTCATGCTTGCCGGCTGCGGTTCAGATCAGAGTTCTTCGCCTCCTCAGGGCAGTTATAAAGAGATGAAAACAATGGTTGTAGATATCTTAAAAAGTGATGAAGGCAAGAAAGCGGTGGAGGAAGCTCTTACAGGTCAAAGCTCATCCAGCGGAAGCAGCGGTTCTGAAGAAGGCGGCGGTTCGGGTGGTGCTTCGGGATCCATTGGTATGAAAATGTTAATGCCTGTGCAATCTTCGGAACAAATACGTATTGCAGTAAAAGATACCATCACAGCTCCCGAATATAAGAAGGAATTCGAAAAGATCATGACCGATCCGCAGTTTGCGGGTGAATTTGCCAAAGTGATCAACGCACAAAGTAAACAGCTTCATATGCAATTGATTAAAGATCCCACATATCAAAAGTCTGTTGAAGACATCATGAAGTCACCTGAGGTATCCAAGATGTTCATGGATATGACGAAGACTCCGGATTATCGTAAACAGACGATGACTGTCATGCAGGAAGTGATGCAAAACCCGTTGTTCCGCATGGAAGTACTCACTTTGCTCAAGAAGGTAGTACAGGACGAATTGCAACCTAAAGTGCAAAGTGGCGGACAACAGGGGCAAGAACAAGGCGGACAGCAAGAGGGTCAGGGCGAAGGTGGTGGTGATGGCGGAGATGGTGGAAGCAGTGGAGATTCGGGCGGCGGATCATAAACAGTAGGTGTTAATACGCACCACAGATACTGAAAAGCCTGCATCCAAATGGACGCAGGCTTTATTTGTATTTATAACACTCATACCATTAGAATTTGGATTCAATGGACCGGGCAACTTCATCGTAGATAGCCCCTATACGGGAATCTGCTTTGTAAACCGAAGGTGAGAAATCAGGCTCGGAAGGATGATTATCCGGCGTGCCTAATGGAATCTGGGCAAGCAGGCTTGTATGCAGACTTTCCGCAAGTCTTCCCCCGCCTCCACGACCAAAGACATAATCCTTCTCTCCGCAACTGCCACACTCATAATAAGCCATATTCTCAACCACACCAAGTAACTCATGATCGGTCTGAATGGCCATTGCACCCGCACGTGCTGCGACAAAAGCTGCCGTTGCATGCGGCGTGGTAACGATGATTTCCTTACTCTGTGGCAACATCTGATGCACATCCAAAGCAACATCTCCCGTACCTGGTGGCAAATCCAGTAATATATAATCCAATTCGCCCCACTGGACATCCGTAAAGAATTGACGCAACATCCGACCTAGCATGGGTCCACGCCAGATTACCGGATTGTTCTCCCGAATAAAGAAGCCCATCGACATGACTTTGACGCCAAAACGTTCAACCGGTTGAATAACGCCATCTTCAACGACCGGATATTCTTCAATCCCCATCATGTCGGGTACACTGAAGCCATAGATATCCGCATCAATTAAGCCCACTTTCTTGCCTTGACGTGCCAAGGCTGCAGCCAGATTAACGGTTACCGTTGATTTACCAACGCCACCTTTACCACTGGCCACAGCAATAAAACGAACACCTGATTCAGGACTTAACAGCTCATGTCCATCCAGACCCGCTGCGTGACCTTTTACGAGCACTTCGTCCCGATCTGGCTCATTATCGGGTTGTCCCATATTCAGGCTCTCACGATCATGCTCAGAAGCTGCACGCACACGAATATGGGCATCCTTCATTCCGTGCTGGGACAACAGATTACGCGTTGCATCAGTCAAGGCTGTTGTATCCTCAGGTCGATTTTCCAGTGTCACTATGGTCAGAGCCACATGATTTTCTTTCACCATAATATCTCGAACCCATTCCAGTTCGGTCAGACTTACTCCCAATTGTGGTTCTTGTAATGGCTGTAATAGTTCAAGTATCTGTTCTTTTGATAACATCAGACAGCACCTCAGCTTTATCTATTGGCATGTAATTAGGTATGCTGATCCAATTATATCATTACCTTTCTTGTTCTGACTAACTTTTAGGCCGTTCTCCTGAGGAATATCTGAGAATTCCATTATAGATCGAAGCAGCTACCTTACGTTGATAAGCTTCGTCAGCAAGCATACGTGCCTCTTCCGGATGAGAAAGGAAACCCACTTCTACCAGCGCTGAAGGGATCTTCAGAGCCTGTAACAGATAAACCGTATTCACCGTTTTGGCGATCCGATCTGTATTCTCCAGGTTACGAACCATCTCTTGTTGAAGCAGATTAGCCAAACCTTCATTATCCGGATGGTTCGTTGTATAGAAAACCTGCGCTCCACTCCATCGGTTGGATGGGACACTGTTCATGTGAATGCTAATAAAGAGATCTGCTTGCTTATCCTCTATCCGCCGTACTCTTTGTTTCAGATCTTCCGTCTTTCGTTTGGAGTACCCCTTGGTGTCCGATTCCGCCAAATCAGTGTCTATTTCTCGTGTCATAACCACTAAGGCCCCTGCCTGTTGCAAATAATCTCTCACATACAGGGCGATAGACAGATTGATATCTTTTTCAATAACCCCCTGTTTACTTACCGCTCCTCCATCTGGACCTCCGTGTCCTGCATCAATGGCAATGACTTTACCCGCCATCGGCAAACTCCAATAACCTGACGTCTTAGCGGAAGGCAGTTCATAGGACATTACCGCCACTAACATGGCCAGTAGACAGAGACTCAGCATGACCCTTTTGATTGTTTTTAGCCTAATCCAGACTACAAAGTGTTTCCCCATATTTTTACGCATAAAAAAACCACCTCGTCCCTATAAATGACTCTAATCATCTATATGGGACAAGATGGACAAATATACCGCTAGGAGCGGACTTGCTCCGCCATTCCTTCAATCAGCACCTCAGCTACCTCAGGACGTGTAAATTCAGGTGGAGGGCACTGGCCGTCACGGAGCAACCCGCGTACTTTGGTGCCGGAAAGCGCCATATGATGTTCTTTATCATGTGGGCAAGTTTTACTCGATGCCATGTTTCCACATTTGGTACAGAAGAAACTATGTTCGAAGAACAACGGAGTGATCCCCAGTTCCTCTGCTGTAAAGTTAGTAAAGATCTCCTGTGCTTCATATGTTCCATAATAATCACCAACACCCGCATGGTCACGACCAACAATAAAGTGGGTACACCCGTAATTTTTGCGAACCATCGCATGGAAAATAGCTTCACGTGGACCAGCATACCGCATGGCTGCGGGGAACACACCAAGGAACGCACGATCAGCCGGGTAATAGTTCTCCAGTAATACCAGATAACTCTTCATCCGAACATCTGCAGGTACATCGTCCGACTTCGTCTCTCCAACAAGCGGATTCAGGAAGAGTGCATCTACAATCTCCATAGCGCTCTTCTGAATGTATTCATGAGCCCGATGGACCGGATTACGTGTCTGAAAACCAACTACGGTCTTCCAACCCTTCTCCTGAAAAATCTTCCGGGTATCTGCAGGATCATAATAGAATTCCTCAAATTTCGAAGGTTTTGGACGGTTCAACACTTGGATTGGACCTCCTACGTATGTTGCAGGACGCTCCAGAAGTTTTTTAACGCCCGGGTGCTCGGGATCATCTGTTTTGAATACACGCCGGGCTTCTTCACCCTGATCCACCTGGTATATACTTTGGACTTCGAGCAATCCATAAGTGACTCCATCTTGATCACCAACAAGTTTCACACGTTCACCAATCTGGAGGGATGCGGCTTGTTTATCGTCAACAGCAAGTGTAATCGGTATACTCCAGACTGTTCCATCGGCGAGACGCATGCGAGACACCACCGAAAGGTAATCTTCCTCATTCAAGAAACCTTGAAGTGGTGAGAACGCACCTACACCAATTAGATCCAAATCTGATATTGTCCAGGTATTAATACGCAAAGAGGATAAGTTTTTACTGTCTTGTAACAATTGCTCCCGTTCTTCTCCTTGTACGATACGTTGAACCAACGTACCTCCATGAGGCAGAATCGATGTCATCTTGTCAGCTCCTTGTATAGCTATTATTTATGAAGGCCACATTCCGTTTTATCATTACCAGACCAGCGTCCGGCACGTGGGTCCTCTCCAGGCATCACTTGACGTGTGCAATGCTCACAACCAATACTTGGGTAGTTCTGATCATGAAGAGGGTTATATAAAACGTTATTGTCACGAATATATTGCCATACATCCTCAGTCGTCCAGTGTGCAATCGGATTAAACTTCATCAGGCCAAATTTGGAATCATATTCAACCTTCTTTGAGTTTGCACGAGTTGGTGCTTGATCTCTACGTATACCTGTGATCCATGCATCATACTGAGAAAGAATACGTGTTAACGGTTCGACTTTGCGAATGTTACAGCACCCATTGGGATCAGACTTCCACAACTCTTCACCGTGCTCAGCTGCCTGCTCTTCCGGAGTAATCTTAGGAGACACACGTACAAATTCAAGATTGTAGTTCTCCTGCATCTTATCACGTGTTTCGTATGTTTCTTTAAAGTGAAAATCTGTATCCAGATAAAAAATATCTGTGGATGGGCTGATTTTCTGCACCATATCTACAAGTACAACATCTTCTGCACCAAAGCTACATGCAAAAGTGATATTTGGGAATGTTTCAATAGCATACCGAATAATATCCTCTGGACTAGCATGTTCCAGTTCCTCTGCCTTCGTCCGTGCCAAATCTTCTTTCTCCAACAAGTTCATCTGTGAATTTCCCCCATTCTGCAATTCAATACATCTTAAAGCCGACTAATCTAATATGAATTATGTTTAGTATAAATCTTTCATTGGGGATGTCAATGCCTGCCATATGGTAAAATAAATCAGTTTTTGCCCATTACTTATCGTCGCTCTCAAACATTATTTTGGTTCAATTTATCCATTTCTCTGTTAATGAGATAAAAACAATGATGTTGGCCCAGGTCATTAGACAGGTAAAAATACATCGCTTAGCCTGGGAAACCTTTGCTGTTACTGGGTTTGGACAGTTCTTGTCATCGAGAACTGCATCAAAAAAACACTGGGTGATTGAAAATAAAGGAAGAAAAGCTAAAGTTTTAAGGGGAGCAACGTTGCGAATTTTAGCTGTTGATATGTAAGGGACTTTTATCGTTTCCATAAGAAATACTGATAAGGTTTGCAATAAAGAATTAAGTGCAAAAACAGTAAGCCGAGTGCATTCAAGAAATCACGCATGAGTTCTAATCGATGATTATAAAAGAGCTGTTATAAAATGTGTGGTGAGTGGTGAGTGGTGAGTGCTGAGCGATGGGTATGAGCATATTCAATGATCTAAACGATTAGAGAGGTTCAGTAAAATGTGGATGTATTAACGTACATATTATAGGACTGTATTGAGGGACATTAAGGGCACATTGAAAAGGCAATGAAGGAAAAATGCAGAAGCTTGGGGAGAGACATCAGAAATATAAGAGCTACCGCATAAACTAATATAATATATGGCGTAATAATCATGAATATATAAAAAAGCCTTTGACCGAGGCCAAAGGCTTTTAATATTAACGTTTGGAGAACTGAGGTGCGCGACGAGCCGCTTTAAGACCGTATTTTTTACGTTCTTTCATACGTGGGTCACGAGTCAGGAATCCTGCTTTTTTCAGGGATGCACGGTATTCCGGATCTGCTTTGAGCAGAGCGCGGGAGATACCATGACGGATTGCGCCGGCTTGACCGGAGATTCCGCCACCATGAGCAATAACAAGAACGTCATAGTTGTTGAGCGTTTCTGTCAAGTTCAGTGGTTGTTTTACGATCAGTTTGAGTGTTTCCAAACCGAAGTATTCATTAATATCACGTTTATTGATGACAATGCGTCCTTCACCCGGTACAAGGCGAACACGTGCTACCGAATGTTTACGACGACCTGTCCCATAGTATTGTACTTGTGCCATGAAACTGTCCTCCTTTTAATTAACCGCGAAGTTCGTAAACTTCTGGTTTTTGTGCTGCATGTGGATGCTCAGTGCCTCTGTACGCTTTAAGTCTCAACTTCATTTTCTCGCCCATGCGAGTTTTAGGAAGCATACCGCGAACAGCCAATTCCAACATACGCTCAGGTTTGTTTTTAACCATCTCTTCAGCTGTAGTTACTTTCAAACCACCTGGGTGCATTGAGTGACGGTAGTATTTTTTACCTTGCATTTTCTTACCAGTCAATACGATTTTCTCAGCATTGATGATAACAACGAAATCGCCAGTGTCCACATGTGGAGTGAATTGTGGCTTGTGTTTGCCGCGAATCAAAGCTGCTGCTTCGCTCGCCAAACGTCCGAGGGTTTTGCCTTCAGCATCAATGATGTGCCATTGGCGCTCAACTTCGTTAGGCTTCGCCATGTACGTAGTACGCATGAAAAGTTCCTCCTTAAAATGTTCAAAATCATCATTTTCATTTATCTTCGTTCGTTAAGTTATAACTTTAGGTGTTGATGGATTGTAAATTTGATGTGAACCTCTTAATTGGGGCTGTGGGAAAGCCATTAAGAAAACACAACTTTTATATTACATGATAGGCGATTAAATCGCAAGTGTTAATTAAGCTTTTCACTCACCAAATTTAATCTTTTTTGTATTCAAGATCCCAGAGCATTAAACCGCAGCTAACTGCAGTAGGTCCTGCAGCAGATCGATTACATGCAGCAATCATATTTGGTACATCAGAGGCTTTCCGTTTGCCCTCTCCGATCTCCAGCAGTGTCCCTACAATGATACGAACCATATGCTGCAAAAAGCCGTTACCACTCACATAAATGTGAATGACACCCTGATCGCGCGGATGGTCTCTGCACATTGATCGGTCCACTTCCATCCATGCTTCATACACCGAACGGACATGATTCTCTTTCTGAGACTTGCGTGAAGCAAAAGAGGTAAAATCATACGTCCCTATGAAATGTCGTAAGCCCTCCTGCATTGCCATAATATCAAGCTTCGCATGATGATGATATTGCAGTCTTCTGTTGAATACATCCGGAAATTGATTCGCATTGACTGTATAACGATACGTTTTCTTTTTCGCTGCATAGCGAGAATGAAAATCAGCCGAAACTTCAATCGCATCAATAACGACAATATCGGAGGGTAATCTGGAGTTGAGTGCAATACACCAACGTTCAATCGGGATCTGGGACTCCGTAGGAAAATTGAAGATTTGTCTGCGGGCGTGAACACCTGCATCTGTTCGGCCTGAACCTGTAATTTTAACCTTCTCACCGGTTAAAGCACGAATCGCATCTTCAAGATGATCCTGAATGGTATTCCCACCCGGCTGTACTTGGAAGCCGAAATAGGCAGTGCCATCATAAGTTAACGTCATACATAAGTTCCGCATTATTACCACACCTTTGTTCCATACTATACATATCCCTATCCCGAACAGCAAAAGAAGCCCCTTACGGAGCTTCTATTACAGCACGAATTCCGAAATGAAGAGAAAAAAAGGGTTAATCCAGAACCGTTGATTCTGTCCCCTTTCCTCATCTCATCTGTTTTACGCGCGGTCTACCAGTTCCAAGTAAACCATTGGCGCTGCGTCACCACGACGAGGTCCCAGTTTCAAGATACGAGTGTATCCACCTGGACGCTCAGCGTAACGACCGGACAATTCGCTAAACAGTTTTTGGATTGCATCTTGCTCACCATCGATAGTTTCGCGGCGAACATAAGCTGCCACTTGGCGACGGGCATGAAGATCTCCCTTTTTCGCTTTAGTGATCAGTTTTTCAGCAATAGAGCGAACCTCTTTTGCTTTCGCTTCAGTTGTCTGAATGCGTTCGTATAAGAACAGGTCGGTTACCAGGTCACGGAACAAAGCTTTACGTGCGCTGGAATTACGGCCCAACTTTTGGTATGCCATTGTTTTCCCTCCTTCACTTCAAGCACTCGGCTGTCTATTCTTCTGTACGGAGTCCCAAACCAAGTTCCTCAAGCTTCTCTTGAACTTCTTCCAAAGACTTGCGTCCGAGGTTACGGACTTTCATCATGTCTTCTTCCGTTTTCGTAGTCAGCTCTTGCACGGTATTAATACCGGCACGTTTGAGGCAGTTGTAGGAACGAACAGAGAGATCCAGCTCTTCGATCGTCATTTCGAGTACTTTTTCTTTTTTGTCTTCTTCTTTTTCGACCATGATTTCTGCATCTTTCGCTTCGTCTGTAAGACCCACGAAGAGCATCAAATGCTCAGTCAAAATTTTAGCGCCGAGGCTTACAGCCTCTTCAGGACGAATACTTCCATCAGTCCAAACTTCCAACGTAAGCTTGTCATAGTTGGTCACTTGACCGACACGCGTATTTTCCACAGCGTAGTTAACGCGACTGATCGGGGTGAAGATGGAATCGACTGGGATGACGCCGATCGGCTGGTCATCGCGTTTATTCCGATCTGCCTGGACGTAGCCGCGACCGCGATTGGCAAAAATACGCATGTGAAGTCTCGAACCTGGTCCGAGCGTAGCAATGTGCAAATCCGGGTTAAGGATTTCCACATCGGAGTCAGCACGGATATCTCCAGCCGTAATTGCCCCTTCGCCTTCAGCATCAATCTCGAGCACTTTCTCCTCGTCTGAATGAATCTTAAGCGACAAAGCTTTCAGGTTAAGAATAACCTCCGTTACATCTTCCATTACGCCAGGAACTGTAGCAAATTCATGCAGAACGCCATCGATTTGAACCGAAGACACTGCCGCACCCGGCAGTGACGAGAGCAAGATTCGGCGAAGCGAGTTTCCAAGCGTCGTACCGTATCCGCGCTCAAGCGGTTCTACTACGAATTTCCCATAGGTGCCATCATCGTTGACGTCTACCGTCTCAATTTTCGGCTTTTCGATTTCAATCACTGCAATACCCCTCCTTCAAAACGTCGGTCCTCTATGAAACATTTACCTTCTCTTGCGAAAACATGTAGTAGTATGCCTAAACAACCATTATTAGCAGATTGTGCCGGAAATATACCACACGCAGGGGCAAATCTCATTAGACACGACGACGTTTTGGAGGACGGCATCCGTTATGCGGGACTGGAGTTACGTCTTTGATCAGGTTAACTTCAAGACCAGCAGCTTGCAAAGAGCGGATCGCTGCTTCACGGCCTGCGCCTGGTCCTTTAACCATAACCTCAACGGCTTTCATCCCATGTTCCATTGCAGCTTTGGCAGCAGTCTCAGCAGCCATTTGTGCAGCAAACGGAGTCGATTTACGGGAACCTCTGAATCCGAGGCCGCCGGAGCTTGCCCACGAAATTGCGTTTCCGTGAGGATCCGTAATAGTAACGATAGTGTTATTGAAAGTGGAACGGATATGCGCCACGCCAGATTCAATATTCTTACGGTCACGACGTTTAGTACGTACGACTTTTTTCGGTTTAGCCATTTTCTCTTATCCCCCCTTATTATTTCTTCTTGTTCGCTACTGTACGACGAGGACCTTTACGAGTACGAGCATTCGTTTTCGTACGTTGTCCACGAACAGGCAGACCACGACGATGACGAACTCCACGGTAACAACCGATCTCCGTCAAACGTTTAATATTCAAAGAGATTTCTCGACGCAGGTCACCTTCTACTTTGACCTCTTTATCGATACTTTCACGCAATTTGCTGACTTCATCTTCCGTCAAATCACGAACACGAGTGTCCGGATTGATGCCTGTTGTGCTCAGAATTTTCTGGGAAGTCGTTTTACCGATTCCGAAAATATAAGTCAAGGCGATCTCAACGCGCTTATCACGTGGCAAATCCACACCAGATATACGTGCCATTTTACGCTACACCCCCTTCTTTAACCTTGTTTTTGTTTGTGTTTCGGATTTTCACAGATAACCATAACATTCCCTTTGCGGCGAATGACTTTGCACTTTTCGCAAATCGGCTTGACCGAAGGTCTTACCTTCATGTGAATTACCTCCTCAAAGTTTTGCTAAGCAAAACCCTCTTCGTAAGCATTGACCTTGTTCTACTATTGTAAAACCGGCTTCGAAGCTTTCGCAAGTTTTGCCGGGCAAAACCCGCTACATAAGCTTCACAGTTCATTGCAACTGTCTACTACTATTTACGGTAAGTTATGCGACCTTTTGTTAAATCATAAGGCGACAACTGAACAACTACTTTGTCTCCAGTCAGGATACGGATAAAGTGCATCCGCAGTTTTCCGGAAACGTGAGCGAGAATTTGATGACCGTTCTCAAGCTCAACCTTGAATGTTGCATTCGGTAGCGGTTCGAGAACCGTACCTTCCACTTCAATGACATCTTCCTTAGCCATTAGTCAGTCTCCTTTCTCTTCAGCTTGAATGTTGGTGGATTCCAGAAATGAATGAACCGCGTAACGGAGCTTTCCATTTGTCACCCGACCACTCTCGTTTAAACTGTTCACAACCTCGCTGCTAATCATGGGCTGGAGCTCAAGATGAAGAAGATTCTTCTTCTTTGGTTGATCAAACTTACGTTTGTCTCCATCCGCAATATATACGAACTTACCGTCCGCTATAGCAACAATTACTGCGGCTTGGTCCGCATTGCGGCCTTTACGGATCTTCACAAGTTGACCGAGCTGCGGATTAGACTGACTGTTCATGCCTCATCACCTACGCATTCAGTTTCGTGAAAATTTCCATACCATCTGGTGTAACTGCTACGGTGTGTTCAAAGTGTGCACATAACTTACCATCAACCGTGACGACAGTCCAGTTATCTTCCAACGTTTTCACATACCGTCTACCTACGTTAACCATCGGCTCTATGGCCAGCACCATGCCCGCTTTAAGCCGTGGTCCCCGATCGGGAAGACCATAGTTCGGAATCTGTGGTTCTTCGTGCAGATCTGCGCCTATGCCGTGACCGACATATTCACGAACTACGGAGAACCCTTCATCTTCAATATATTTCTGAATCGCATGAGATATTGTAAACAAGCGAACGTCCGGTTTTACCAGCGCCAGACCTGCGTATAACGAAGCCTCGGTAACGTCCAGAAGACGACGGGCTTCTTCGGAAATACGGCCGACCGGATAAGTCCAGGCGGAATCTCCATGATACCCCTGGTACTGCGCGCCAATGTCAAACGTAACGATATCGCCCTCGTTCAACTTGCGTTTGCCGGGAAATCCATGTACCAACTCTTCATTGACTGAAGCGCACACACTGGCAGGGAAACCGTTATAACCTTTGAAAGACGGCACAGCTCCTTGACTGCGGATATATTGATCAGCCATATGGTCAAGTTCTCCAGTCGTAATACCGGGAGCGATATGCTCTGCCAAGAGACGATGCGTTTCCGCAACAATTCTCCCTGCTTCCCTCATCAAGCCCAGTTCCGTTTCGGACTTACCAATGATCATCAATTAACCTCTCAGTAAGGACACGATTTCTTGAGAAACTTGATCGATATCCTGTTCTCCGTTCATTTGACGAAGAAGACCTTTAGTCTCATAGAACGTGAGGAGTGGTGCTGTTTTGTTGATATACTCGTCCAGTCGTGTACCTACACTCTCTTCATTATCATCAGAGCGTTGATACAACTCACCAGCGCATTTATCACAAATACCTTCCTGCTTAGGCGGATTGAATACCACATGATAAGTGGAACCACAGTTTTTACAAATTCGACGACCCGTCAAACGAGCGAGCAATTTGTTGCGATCCACTTTCAGGTTGATTACATGATCGAGACCTGAGTTCAATCGATCCAGAATGCCATCGAGCGCTTCTGCTTGCGAAAGGGTTCTTGGAAATCCGTCCAAGAGGAAACCTTCTCTGCAGTCAGGCTGCTGCAAACGTTCTTCAACGATGCCAATGGTTACATCATCTGGTACAAGCAATCCTTGATCCATATATTCCTTGGCTTTCATGCCAATGGGAGTTCCCTGTTTGATCGCGAGACGAAATGCATCGCCTGTTGAGATATGGGGAATACCGAACTCTTTCACGATGACGTCTGCTTGCGTTCCTTTTCCTGCCCCCGGAGGGCCCATGAATAGGATGTTCACGTTATGTCACTCCCTCCAAGACTACCCTACATCAACAAACAGCACAATAGGTGCCGGCAAGTAAATCTTCACTCGACCGGTACCTATTGCCTATTTATTGATAAAACCTTTGTAGTGGCGTTTGATCAATTGGCTTTCGATTTGCTTCATCGTATCCAGCGCAACACCGATAACGATCAGGAGGGATGTTCCTCCAATTTGCGCAGATTGAGGCAAACCAGACAGTGCCCCCAAGATTACAGGCAGAACGGAAATGACTGCCAAGAACATGGCACCGGCCATTGTCAAACGAGTCATGACACGGGTCAGATATTTCTCGGTTGCTTTACCCGGGCGAATGCCTGGGATGTAACCGCCGTTCTTTTTCATATTATCAGCCATCTGCTGTGGATTCATCTGTACGAAAGTATAGAAGAATGTGAAACCGAAGATCATCACGACATACAACAACATACCCAGAGGTTTGTGTGTAGTCAGGTTCTGTCCGATCCACTGTGCCCAAAGGCGATCTGCCCAGAAGTTGGCGATGATCGTCGGGAACATCAACAACGATGATGCGAAGATGACAGGGATAACACCTGCTGCATTAATTTTCAGCGGGATATGTGTATTCTGTCCACCGTACATTTTGTTACCTACGACACGTTTAGCGTACTGTACCGGAATTTTCCGAATCGCCTGCTGAATGTAAATGACCCCTATGATGATCAACACAATAACAATTGCGATGATAACACCTTTAAGAATATTCATAAACAGTTGGTCAGGTTGAATGAAGTCGGATTCGATCGTTTGTTTGATAATGTTAGGCACCGTAGATAGGATACCCGCAAAGATCAAGATCGAAATCCCGTTTCCTATGCCCTTCTCGGTGATCTGCTCACCAAGCCACATCAGGAATGAAGTACCGGCCGTAAGTACAATCGCGATCAAGATATAATCTGCAAATGTAGCGTTAGGAATCATGTCTGTATTGTACAAGCGGTTGAATCCGATCGACGTACCAAACGCTTGAATCAATGCCAGGCCAATCGTTAAATAACGGGTCAATTGTGCAGATTTCTTCTTACCTTGTTCACCTTGCTTTGCCCACTCCGCTAATTTAGGAATAACGTCCATGGAAAGCAACTGTACTATGATAGACGCAGTGATGTAAGGCACGATCCCGAGCGCAAATATCGAGAACTGGAAGAGCGCTCCACCCGAGAACGTATTGAGAAGTCCAAAAACTTCTTTACCCGCAGAATTTGTCGCTTCGAACACATCTTTGTTAACTCCCGGTACGGGAACAAAGGAGCCGATGCGGTAAATGATCAGTACAAAAAGGGTAAATAATACCCTTTTGCGCAGATCTTCAACCCGCCAGATATTCTTTAGGGTCTTGAACATTAAATCACCTCGGTTGTACCGCCGGCAGCTTCAATTTTCTCAATAGCAGATTGAGAAAACTTGTTAGCTTTAACAGTCAGCTTCACAGTGACATCACCGTTACCCAGGATTTTGATTCCGGATTTAGCGTTTTTAACTACGCCGTTCGTCATCAAGAATTCTGGAGTTACTTCAGTACCCGCAGCAAAACTGTTCAGGTCTTCAGTATTCACAACTGCATATTCTTTGCGAGTTGGGTTTACAAAACCACGTTTTGGCAAGCGACGATACAATGGATTTTGTCCACCTTCGAAGCCTGGACGTACTCCACCGCCAGAACGAGAATTTTGTCCTTTGTGACCGCGACCTGATGTTTTACCTGTACCACTACTTGGACCGCGACCAAGACGTTTACGTTCTTTGCGGGATCCAGGAGATGGTGAAAGCTCATGTAACTTCATCGTTCGTTGCACCTCCTTAAAGATTTGTGGGATTAACCCGATATTAAGCTTCTACTTCTTTAACAGCAACCAAGTGGCTTACTTTGTTAATCATACCACGGATGGCAGGATTATCGTTTTGTACCACTTTGCTATTGATTTTGCGCAAACCCAATGTTTTCACAGTTGTTCTTTGCGTCTCCGGACGTCCGATCAAGCTGCGGACGAGGGTAATTTCTAATTTAGCCATGAGAATTCCCTCCTTAACCCAGAAGCTCTTCGACGGATTTTCCGCGCAGTTTAGCCACGTCTTCAGCACGCTTCAAACGGGACAAACCTTCCAAAGTCGCATTGACCATGTTCATGGAATTCGAAGAACCCAGAGATTTTGTCAAAATGTCACCTACACCAGCAAGTTCGAGAACCGCACGTACAGGACCACCAGCGATAACACCAGTACCTTCAGATGCTGGTTTCAACAGCACGCGTCCTGCGCCGAACTTACCTGTTACCAAGTGAGGAATCGATGTTCCTACGAGTGGAACGTGTACAAGGTTTTTCTTAGCGTCTTCAATACCTTTGCGAATTGCATCAGGTACTTCGCCCGCTTTACCGATACCAGCTCCAACCCAGCCGTTGCCGTCGCCGACTACAACCAGTGCGCTAAAGCTGAAACGGCGTCCGCCTTTTACTACTTTAGCTACGCGATTAATATTTACAACTCTTTCAGTCAGTTCCAAAGTATTCGGATCTACACGCAAGTCGTTAACCTCCTTTTGAAAAATATCTTAAAACTCAAGTCCTGCTTCACGAGCCGCTTCAGCCAATGCTGCGATACGACCATGGTACAGATAACCGCTACGGTCAAATACGATGTTGGAAACACCTTTGTCTTTCGCACGTTTAGCAACGAGTTCGCCAACTTTACGAGCTGATTCAACAGATGCACCATTTTTGATGTCAGTGCTCAATTCTTTGTCTACGGTAGACGCGGAAGCGATTGTTACACCAGCAACATCATCGATGATTTGAGCATACATATGTTTACCAGAACGGAATACGTTCAAACGAGGACGTGCTGCCGTTCCTTGGATTTTCTTACGAACACGAAGGTGTCTTTTCAGACGAGCCTTATTTTTATCTGGTTTCGTAATCATCTCAAAGATTCACTCCTTTCAGGTTACCTCGCTGGCTTCAAAGCAGAAGCCACGGGGTATATTAGAAACACACGAAGCAAGCAAGCCGAAAGCCGCGCAAAGGCGGTAAGAGAAATCTTATTTCTTCTTACCGGCTTTACCTTCCTTACGGATGATACGCTCGCCTTCATATTTAATACCTTTACCTTTGTACGGCTCAGGTTCACGTACGGAACGGATTTTAGCAGCGTAAGCACCTACACGCTCTTTGTCAATTCCGCGAACGATGATTTTTGTATTCGAAGGTACTTCGAATTCGATTCCCGCTTCCGGTGTAATTTCAACCGGGTGAGAGTAACCAACGTTCAGAACGATTTTATCTCCGGATTTGCTTGCACGATATCCGACCCCAACCAATTCCAGAGATTTCGCGAATCCTTCAGTAACGCCGCTCACCATATTGTTTACAACGCTACGCGTTGTGCCGTGCAAAGAACGGTGAGTTTTGTTATCGGAAGGACGCACAACTGTGATTTCGTTATTTTCAACTGTAACCTTCATGTCTTTATGAAGCTCACGAGTCAAAGTTCCTTTAGGTCCTTTTACCGTAATAACGGTGTTGTCCAGGGTGATGTCTACACCACTTGGTACTGTGATTGGTTTGCGACCAATACGAGACATATGTTGCACCTCCTATCTTGTGACGTTATATTACCAAACGTAGCAAACGACTTCTCCGCCGGATTTCGATTGACGAGCTTCTTTGTCCGTCATGATACCTTTAGATGTCGAGATGATCGCGATTCCCAGGCCACCAAGTACACGAGGTACTTCGTTGCTTTTCGTGTAAACACGAAGACCAGGTTTACTGATTCTTTTCAGACCAGTGATAACGCGCTCGTTATTTTGACCGTATTTCAGGAAAACACGGATAATCCCTTGTTTGTTATCATCGATAACTTCAGCGTCACGGATGAAACCTTCACGCTTCAGGATATCGGCGATTTGTTTTTTCATTGTTGAAGCAGGCATTTCTACCGTTTCGTGACGAACAGTGTTCGCGTTACGAATACGAGTAAGCATATCTGCAATTGGATCAGACATAGTCATTGTGAGTTAACCTCCTTCCCGTTCAGGACTTTTTACCAGCTTGCTTTTTTCACGCCAGGGATCTGGCCTTTATAAGCTAATTCACGGAAACAAATTCTGCAAATTTTGAACTTTTGCAGGACCGAATGTGGACGTCCGCAACGCTCACAGCGTGTATATGCACGTACTTTAAACTTAGGTGTACGTTGTTGTTTAACTTTCATCGAAGTTTTTGCCACTTAGCCTGACACCTCCTAAATAATTTCGGAGAAAAGGGAGTCTTTCCAGACACCCGGAAACGTTATGCCAACATTACTTAACGAAAGGCATTCCCATTTGCGTAAGCAATTCACGGGACTCTTCGTCTGTTTTCGCCGTTGTTACAATGACAATATCCATACCGCGGACTTTATCAACTTTATCGTATTCGATCTCCGGGAAGATCAATTGCTCTTTCAGACCCAGTGTATAGTTACCACGTCCATCAAAAGCATTACTCGATACACCGCGGAAGTCGCGGACACGAGGAAGCGTTACGTTGAGCAGCTTATCTAGGAAGAAGTACATACGCTCACCGCGTAATGTAACTTTCGCACCGATAGGCATATTCTCACGCAGTTTGAAACCTGCGATAGATTTTTTAGCACGAGTGATTACAGGTTTTTGACCCGCGATCAGTTGCAAATCGTTTACTGCAGAATCCAACACTTTAGAGTTTTGGACAGCATCGCCCACACCCATGTTGATAACGATTTTCTCGATTTTCGGCACTTGCATTACCGTTGTATAGTTAAACTTCTGCATCAAAGCAGGAGCGATTTCTTGCAGGTAACGTTCTTTCATTCTTGATGCCATGAATCATAGCCCTCCTTTCTCATTCGGTTCAATTAGTCGATAATTTCTCCGGAACGTTTAGCAACGCGCACTTTCTTACCGTTATCCAAAACTTTGTAACCTACACGGGTTACTTTTCCGCTCTTCGGATCGATGTGCATTACGTTGGAAACGTGAATCGGAGCTTCCTTCTCGATAATGCCGCCTTGCGGATTTTGCTGGTTAGGCTTCTGGTGTTTTTTCACCATGTTAACACCTTCCACAAGGACGCGGTTCTCACGAGGATAAGCAGCGATGACACGGCCTTTTTTACCTTTGTCTTTACCGCTGATCACCATAACCGTATCTTCCTTTTTAACGTGAAGTTTGTTGTTATGGGATTCCAGAACTTTTTTCACTCTTGGCATTTCGTACACCTCCTGTTTCTAACATCACGAGATTAAGCTTTAGATAACTTCTGGAGCCAAGGAAACGATTTTCATGAAGTCTTTATCGCGAAGTTCGCGAGCAACTGGTCCGAAAATACGTGTTCCACGTGGGCTTCTGTCGTCTTTTACAACAACCGCTGCATTTTCATCAAAACCGATGTAGGAACCGTCTTTACGACGTACAGAACGTTTCGTACGAACGACAACCGCTCTAACTACATCACCTTTTTTGACAACGCCGCCTGGTGTTGCTTGTTTAACAGAACAAACGATCAGATCACCGATTTGAGCTGTACGACGTCCCGTACCGCCGAGTACGCGGATACACATCAGTTCCTTCGCACCGGAGTTGTCGGCCACAGTCAAACGTGTAAATGGTTGAATCATTTAGTATTCCTCCTTTCAGCAATGCTGCTGATGCATTAGATGATAACCGCTTTTTCTACGATTTCAGTAAGTCTCCAGCGTTTATCTTTCGAAAGCGGACGAGTCTCCATGATTTTCACCGTGTCACCGATTTTCGCAGTGTTTTCTTCGTCATGCGCTTTGAATTTTTTAGTAACCTTAATGCGTTTATGGTACAAGTTGTGTTTTTTGTAAGTTTCTACAGCAACAACAATCGTTTTGTCCATTTTATCGCTGACCACTTTACCAGTTTGCACTTTACGTGCGTTACGTTCTTCGCTCATTGTTGGCCTCCTTCCTGATTACGGACGGATTGTCCATCCTATCCCTAATTAACCGATTCCCAATTCTCTCTCACGGATAATGGTTTTAGCACGAGCTATTTCTTTCCGCACATCACGGATGCGAGTCGGGTTATCCAGCTGACCGGTAGCTAATTGAAAGCGGAGGTTAAAGAGTTCTTCTTTAAATCCGGCAATCTTTTGCTCGATTTCAGCAGAGGTTAGGTTGCGAAATTCACTAGCTTTCATTTGCTTCACCACCCAATTCTTCACGTTTCACGAACTTCGTTTTGATTGGCAGTTTGTGAGCGGCAAGACGCATTGCTTCGCGTGCAATTTCCTCCGGTACACCAGCAAGTTCAAACATGATCTTACCTGGTTTCACTACTGCAACCCATTTTTCTACGTTACCTTTACCGCTACCCATCCGAACCTCGAGAGGCTTTTGAGTGATTGGTTTGTCTGGGAAAATTTTGATCCAAACTTTACCACCACGTTTGATGTAACGAGTCATCGCAATACGAGCCGCTTCGATTTGACGGTTCGTAATCCAAGCCGGTTCCGTAGCTTGCAGACCGTATTCGCCAAAGTTCAGAGTCGTTCCGCCTTTAGCTTGGCCTTTCATATGTCCACGTTGTTGCTTACGGTGTTTTACGCGTTTTGGTACCAACATGATTAGTTGCCTCCTTCCTTAGCAGCTTGTTTCTTAGCCGTAGGAAGAACCTCTCCACGATAGATCCATACTTTTACGCCGATAAGTCCGTAAGTAGTATGAGCCTCTGCTGTACCGTAGTCAATGTCAGCACGCAGTGTGTGCAGTGGAACAGTTCCTTCGCTGTAGCCTTCAGAACGTGCGATCTCAGCACCGCCAAGACGTCCGCCTACTTGAGTTTTGATACCTTTAGCACCGGAGCGCATAGTTCTTTGAATTGCTTGTTTCAGAGCACGACGGAAAGAAACACGACGTTCCAATTGTTGTGCAATGCTTTCAGCTACAAGAACAGCGTCCAAGTCTTGGTTCTTAATTTCAGAAATGTTGATGTGTACTTTTTTACCGCCAGCAATTTTCGTAATTTGGTTACGAAGATTTTCAACTTCCGAACCACCCTTACCAATAACCATACCTGGTTTAGCAGTGTGAATCGTTACGTTTACGCGGTTAGCCGCTCTCTCAATTTCTACACGAGATAAAGCGGAGTCTTTCAATTTATTTTTCAGGAATTCACGAATTCTCACGTCTTCCATCAAAAGATCACCGAAGTCTTTGCCTGCATACCACTTAGATTCCCAGTCACGGATAATTCCGACACGGAGTCCGACTGGATTTACCTTTTGGCCCACACATTTCCCCTCCTTCTACTTCTCAGATACCACCAAAGTAATGTGGCTAGTACGTTTGTTAATACGACTTGCACGTCCCATTGCACGAGGGCGGAAACGTTTCATTGTCGGTCCTTGGTTCACGTAAGCTTGCGAGATAACCAATTTGTTAACATCCAAAGAATAGTTATGTTCCGCATTCGCAATAGCGGAGTTAAGCAACTTCTCAACGATTGGAGAAGCAGATTTCGGAGTGTGACGGAGAATGGCAACCGCCTCACCTACTTGCTTGCCACGAATCAAGTCAACAACGAGTTGAGCTTTACGAGGAGCAATCCGGATAAACTTAGCATGTGCTTTTGCTTCCATTGTGTAACCTCCTTTCAAACATTAAAGATATTCATTTATCTTCTTGTTTTCTTATCATCAGCAGTATGGCCTTTGTACGTACGGGTTGGAGCGAACTCACCCAGTTTGTGTCCGACCATGTCCTCAGTTACATACACTGGCACGTGTTTACGACCATCGTAAACGCCAAATGTGTGTCCGATGAATTGCGGGAAAATTGTAGAACGACGGGACCAGGTTTTGATCACATTCTTCTTACCTGAAGCTTCCATCTCTTCTACCTTTTTAAGCATGTAGCCATCAATGAATGGCCCTTTTTTCAAACTGCGACCCATGTGGAGATCCTCCCTTCAAACATAGCTATTATGCATCCGCAGATGCCTCACGAAGTTATGCACAGTGTGTATTACTTCGTGCGGCGGCGAATGATGTATTTATCAGAAGCTTTATTTTTCTTACGCGTTTTGTAACCAAGTGTAGGTTTACCCCATGGTGACATTGGCGATTTACGTCCGATTGGAGCACGACCTTCACCACCACCGTGTGGGTGATCGTTAGGGTTCATTACTACACCACGAACCTCAGGACGTTTACCCAACCAACGGCTACGACCGGCTTTACCGATTTTGATGAGCTCGTGGTCTTGGTTACCTACAGATCCGATTGTCGCGCGGCAAACTTTCAAAATACGACGAACTTCTCCGGAAGAGAGACGAACGGAAACGTATTTTTCTTCTTTACCAAGCAATTGAGCTTCTGTACCAGCAGCACGAACCAATTGTCCGCCTTTACCTGGTTTCAACTCGATGTTGTGGATAACGGTACCTACTGGAATGTTTTCGAGTGGCAGTGCGTTACCGATTTTGATGTCTGATTCAGGTCCGGAGAACACTTGATCTCCAACTTTCAAACCTTTAGGAGCGATGATATAACGCTTTTCACCATCAGCATAGTGAATCAGAGCGATGTTGGATGTACGGTTCGGGTCATACTCAATCGTAGCAACGCGGCCCGGTATTCCATCTTTAGTACGTTTGAAGTCAATGATACGGTATTTACGTTTGTGTCCACCACCATGGTGACGAACTGTAATTTTACCTTGGTTGTTGCGGCCTGCTTGTTTGCTCAACGGGGCCAACAACGATTTCTCCGGCTGATTTGTGGTGATTTCCTCAAATGTAGAAACGGACATGTTCCGTCTTGCCGGGGATGTTGGTTTATACTTTTTGATTGGCACTGGGTTTCCCTCCTTACTTCAAAAATTCAATTATACAGTTTCAAAGAACTCAAGCGTTTTGCTGTCTTTTGTCAACGTTACAAACGCTTTTTTCCATTCGCTAGTATATCCGGAATAACGTCCGTACCGTTTCGGCTTAGCTGGAACACGAAGCGTGTTCACGTTTTTCACTTTTACATTGAAAATAGCTTCTACTGCCTTTTTGATCTCGGTTTTGTTTGCACGGATATCGACTTCAAATACATATTTCAAGTCGTTCATCATGTCAGCAGTACGTTCCGTAATAATCGGACGTTTTACAATATCACGAGGATCCTTCATTACGCGAGCACCTCCTCTACCTTCTGAACTGCTTCTTTCGTAATGATCAATTTGTCGTGCGAGAGCACGTCAAGAACATTAATACCGTCAGCAGCTACGAATTTCACGCCTGGAATATTCCGTGCGGAAAGAGCTACATTATCATCATAGCTAGGAGCTACGATCAAAGCTTTGCGTCCCACTTTTAGGTTACTCAAGATGGCTGCAAATTCTTTAGTTTTAGGCGTGCTCAACGTGAGAGCGTCCAAAACGATAATGTCATTGTCAAGCACTTTGGATGAAAGGGCTGATTTGATCGCCAAGCGGCGAACTTTCTTAGGCAGTTTATACGCATAGCTCCGTGGTGTTGGACCAAATACGATACCGCCGCCTTTCCATTGTGGTGAACGAATTGAACCTTGACGAGCGCGACCTGTACCTTTTTGTTTCCAAGGCTTACGTCCACCGCCACGAACTTCAGAACGTCCTTTTACTTTGTGGGTACCTTGACGAAGGGAAGCGCGTTGCATAAGAACTGCATCGTACAGAACGTGTTGGTTCGGCTCAATTCCGAAAACCGCATCGTTCAATTCAACTTCGCCTACTTGGCTACCATCTACATTGTAAACTGATACTTTTGGCATTTTGTGTTCCTCCTTTCTTCAGTGGTTATTTTTTCACCGTTTCTTTAACTCTAATGAGACTGTTTTTCGGTCCAGGAATGGAACCTTTCACGAGCAACACGTTACGCTCAGCGTCTACTTTAACTACTTCAAGACGTTGGATTGTAATAGTATCATGTCCCATGTGTCCTGGCAGGCGTTTGCCTTTAGGAACGCGGTTAGCTTGGATCGAACCCATTGAACCAGGGCCACGGTGGTAACGCGAACCGTGTGACATAGGTCCAGTGCTTTGTCCCCAACGTTTGATAACGCCGGCAAAACCTTTACCTTTAGAAATACCCGTTACGTCAACGAATTCGCCTTCAGCGAAAATGTCAGCTTTCAGTTCTTGGCCAACTTCATATTCTGCGATGTTGATACCGCGAACTTCACGAACGTAGCGCTTAGGGGCAGTGTTCGCTTTTTTAGCGTGACCTGCTTCTGGCTTGTTAGCATTTTTCTCTTTCTTATCGGAGTAACCGATTTGAATTGCTTCGTAGCCATCGTTCTCAATGTCTTTCTTTTGCAAAACAACACAAGGGCCTGCTTCGATAACCGTTACTGGAACGACGTTACCTTCAGGAGTAAATACTTGAGTCATTCCGAGTTTTTTTCCTAAGATTGCTTTCATGTTGACACCTCTTTTCCTTTATACATGGTCTTTGTTGTAGCTTGTATTACAATTTAATTTCGATATCTACACCGGACGGCAGATCCAAGCGCATCAAGGCATCCACAGTTTGTGGAGTCGGGTTAACGATGTCGATCAAACGTTTATGTGTACGTTGTTCGAATTGTTCCCGAGAATCCTTGTACTTGTGCACCGCACGAAGAATAGTAATGATTTGTTTTTCAGTAGGAAGCGGAATCGGACCGGATACACCAGCACCCGAACGTTTTGCTGTTTCAACAATTTTCTCCGCGGATTGATCAAGAATTCTGTGGTCGTAAGCTTTCAAACGAATACGAATTTTTTGCTTTGCCATTTTAGTCCCTCCTTCTATCGCCCAATTTTTTATCGGACATACTCCGTGAAAATTTTCTAGCCACTCTCCCATGGCAAAGGGGCCGGGTGTGCCAGTAACCTCTCACATCATCGCAACGTCACAGAACAACATTCATTATTATATAGAAAAGATAGGCGTATTGCAAGCATATTTAAGAAAAACATTTAAACTTATCTTTTCTGATGAAATGACTTCGTTTATTGCAGTGTTAATCTTCAATATCCAGGCTGCCTTGCCAATCCTTCTAAACACGTAAATGATGTTCATTTCGTATGACGCAGGTTCCGAACTTTAAACATAATAAAAGAGTTCTCTATCCGATGTCGGATAAAGAACTCTTCCGAAGCTTCGTTACAATACAATGTTACTCGTTCCAGTACACTGTTACATATGCTTTATTCAGCGTTAAGCCAAATTATTTTTGGATAGATGCTACGGAACCGGCACCTACTGTACGTCCGCCTTCACGAATGGAGAATTTAGTTCCTTCTTCAATCGCGATTGGGGAGATCAGGGAAACAGTAACAGTGATGTTATCACCAGGCATTACCATTTCAGTACCTTCAGGCAAGTTGATGATGCCTGTTACGTCAGTTGTACGGAAGTAGAACTGTGGACGGTAACCAGTGAAGAATGGTTTGTGACGTCCGCCCTCTTCTTTAGTCAGAACGTAGATTTGAGCTGTGAATTCTGTGTGTGGCTTAACAGAACCTGGTTTTGCAAGTACTTGACCACGCTCGATTTGAGTACGGTCAACACCACGCAACAATGCACCGATGTTGTCACCCGCTTGAGCGGAATCCAACAATTTACGGAACATCTCAACGCCTGTTACAACGGATTTTTTAGTTTCTTCAGTGATACCAACGATTTCGATCTCTTCGCCGACTTTAACAGTACCACGCTCTACACGGCCAGTAGCAACAGTACCACGACCAGTGATGGAGAATACGTCCTCGACAGGCATCAAGAAAGGCTTGTCAGTTTGACGCTCAGGCAGTGGGATGTAAGTGTCGATCTCTTTGAACATCTCAACGATTTTTTGAGCCCATTCGCCATCTGGGTTTGCCAGAGCTTCACGAGCGGATCCACGAGTGATTGGAGTATCGTCACCTGGGAACTCATATTCGTTAAGAAGGTCGCGAACTTCCATCTCAACCAATTCCAACAACTCTTCGTCTTCAACCATGTCACATTTGTTCAAGAACACAACAATGTAAGGTACGCCTACTTGACGGGAGAGCAAGATGTGCTCACGAGTTTGTGGCATTGGGCCGTCTGCTGCGGATACTACCAAGATAGCTCCATCCATTTGAGCCGCGCCAGTGATCATGTTTTTAACATAGTCGGCGTGACCAGGGCAGTCAACGTGAGCGTAGTGACGAGTGTCAGTTTCGTACTCAACGTGTGATGTGGAGATTGTGATACCGCGTTCGCGCTCTTCTGGAGCTTTGTCGATTTGGTCGAATGCAATTGCAGCACCACCGTAAGTTTTGGACAATACAGTTGTGATTGCAGCAGTCAGAGTTGTTTTACCGTGATCGACGTGACCAATAGTACCGATGTTAACGTGGGGTTTATTACGTTCGTATTTAGCCTTTGCCATTTGAACGTGGCCTCCTTAAAATTATAATTTTATGTTTTCACTGAATGAAGTGCTCCGAATTTAATTCTTATGCACTTGCATCCAGTGTGAGAAAACTACTCGGTGCCTTTTGTTTTGGCAACGATTTCTTCAGCGATGCTCTTAGGAACTTCTTCATAGTGAGAGAGTTCCATGGAGAATACGCCGCGTCCTTGAGTACCGGAACGAAGAGTTGTAGAGTAACCAAACATTTCAGACAGAGGTACCTTAGCACGGATGATTTGAGCTCCACTACGGGAATCCATACCTTCGATGCGGCCACGACGGGAGTTCAACATACCCATTACGTCACCCATGTACTCTTCTGGAACAGTTACTTCTACTTTCATGATAGGCTCAAGCAGAACTGGTTTACACTTGTCTTTAGCCGCTTTAAGCGCCATAGATCCGGCAATTTTAAATGCCATCTCATTGGAATCGACATCATGGTAAGATCCGTCTACGATTGTAGCCTTAACGTCAACAAGCGGGAAGCCTGCAATAACGCCGTTTTTCATTTGCTCTTCAATCCCTGACAGTGCAGGTTGAATGTATTCTCTTGGTACGGAACCACCGACAACCTTACTTTCGAACTGGCTGCCTGTACCCGGCTCGAGAGGTTCGAATTCAACCCATACGTGACCGTATTGACCACGACCACCGGATTGACGTACGAATTTACCTTCAACGCGCGCTGGAGCACGGAATGTTTCACGGTAAGCTACTTGTGGTTTACCCACAGTAGTTTCAACCTTGAACTCACGACGCATACGGTCGATGATGATATCAAGGTGAAGCTCACCCATACCTGCCAAGATCGTTTGGCCTGTTTCTTCGTCAGTATGAGCACGAAGAGTTGGATCCTCTTCAGTCAACTTACCGAGAGCAACACCCAGTTTATCCTGGTCAGCTTTGGTTTTAGGTTCAACAGCGATTTCGATAACCGGATCAGGGAAGTTCATTGACTCCAGGATAACCGGATTTTTCTCATCACATAGTGTATCACCTGTACCTGTATCTTTCAAACCTACGGCAGCTGCAATATCACCGGAGTAAACTACAGTGATTTCTTGACGGCTGTTCGCATGCATTTGAAGGATACGACCGATACGCTCACGTTTGTTTTTAGTGGCATTCAATACATATGATCCGGATTGAAGAACACCAGAGTATACGCGGAAGAATGTCAATTTACCAACGTAAGGGTCAGTCATAATTTTGAATGCCAATGCGGAGAATGGCTCTTCATCGGATGACTTACGAATTGCTTCAGTTCCATCTTCAAGATGTCCCGTGATCGATGCAACATCTGTTGGAGCTGGCAAGTAGTCGATAACAGCATCCAACATCAGTTGAACACCTTTGTTACGATATGAGGATCCACAGATAACTGGGAAGATCTTAACATCTACAACACCTTTACGGAGTACGGTTTTGATCTCATCAATTGTGATCTCTTCGCCTTCCAGGTATTTCATTGTCAAATCTTCATCCAGTTCAGCAACGCGTTCAATCAACTCATTGCGAAGTTCTTCAACTTGATCTGCAAACTCTGCAGGAATGTCGGTTTCTTCGATATCTTGACCAAGGTCATCTTTGTACATATGAGCTCTTTGTGCAACGATATCGATGATACCTTTGAAATCATTTTCAGCGCCGATTGGAAGTTGAATCGCAACAGCGTTCGCTTGAAGGCGATCACGCATGTCAGATACAACGTTCAGGAAGTCAGCACCGATGATATCCATTTTGTTTACATATGCGATACGAGGTACGCCGTACTTGTCAGCCTGTCTCCATACGGTTTCGGACTGAGGCTCAACGCCTTCTTTCGCACTGAATACACCAACTGCTCCGTCCAATACACGAAGGGAACGTTCAACTTCAACAGTGAAGTCAACGTGTCCCGGGGTATCAATAATATTAACGCGGTGGCCTTTCCAAGCAGCGGTAGTTGCAGCGGAAGTAATCGTAATTCCGCGCTCCTGTTCCTGTTCCATCCAGTCCATTGTCGCAGCGCCTTCGTGTACTTCACCGATTTTGTGCGTACGTCCTGTGTAAAACAGGATCCGCTCAGTTGTCGTGGTTTTACCCGCATCAATATGAGCCATGATCCCGATATTACGTGTATTTTTTAAGGAGAACTCTCTAGCCATGAAATGGGTCTCCCTTCAAAATTGAAGTTTTTTTATTGTGAACTGAATCCTACCAACGGTAGTGAGCAAACGCTTTGTTCGCTTCAGCCATTTTGTGCGTATCTTCACGTTTTTTAACGGAAGCGCCTGTGTTGTTGGAAGCGTCGATGATCTCAGCCGCCAAACGCTCTTCCATTGTTTTCTCACCGCGGTTGCGGGAGTAGTTCACGAGCCAACGTAATCCCAGAGCAGTACGTCTCTCTGGTTTCACCTCGATTGGTACTTGGTAGTTGGCACCGCCGACACGGCGAGCTTTAACTTCCAGGACTGGCATGATGTTCTTGATTGCTGCTTCAAATACTTCCATAGGGTCATTACCCGTACGTTCTTGAATCAACTTGAACGCATTATACAGAATGCTTTGAGCAACACCGCGTTTTCCGCCGATCATGATGCGGTTGATTAAACGAGTAACCAACTTGCTGTTATATAACGGATCAGGCAGAACGTCTCTTTTCGTAACTGGACCTTTGCGTGGCATGGATATCCCCCTTTCTTTCTTGTTCAGCAGATCCTGTACCTTCCAGACTTAGACCAGAAGGCTTTCAGGCTATCTGCCTATAATAGTTTAGGCTTTTTTAGCTTTTGGACGCTTAGCGCCGTATTTCGAACGAGCTTGCATACGGTTGTTTACACCAGCAGTATCGAGAGCTCCACGAACGATGTGATAACGAACTCCTGCAAGGTCTTTAACTTTACCTCCGCGGATCAATACCACACTGTGCTCTTGAAGGTTATGTCCGATTCCCGGGATATAAGCAGTAACCTCGAGACGGTTCGTCAAACGAACACGGGCATACTTACGAAGTGCAGAGTTTGGTTTACGTGGAGTCATTGTACCTACACGAGTGCAGACACCACGTTTTTGTGGGGCACTGATGTTAGTAGATTCACGTTTCAAAGCGTTGAATCCTTTTTGCAAAGCTGGAGATTTTGACTTCTCAACTTTTGCTTGACGTCCTTTACGAACCAGTTGGTTAATAGTTGGCATGTGATTGCCACCCCCTTCCTCAAATATTCATGTTTCTTTACAAACCTCTTTGCACTAAGTCCACAGACCCAGGCGGTTCATAAAAAGACAAATGAAAAGTTTTTGCCTTGGAGAATCCTTAAAAGTTCTCGGACAAAAACGTTCCTTACCCTATGATTTTACGACAGCAGCCATAGCTGCTCCTACTCCAATCCCGCAAGCCTTGCCGAGATTTTTCATTGTATCCACTTTCGTGCATTTTACATTGTGTTGTTCACACAAAGCAATGATTTTGGAAGTAAGCTGCGGATCACTATCTTCTGCGACATAGACTTCAGAAGCCATACCTGTCTGCACCATCCGCATGGTCTGTTTGGTACCTATTTTGACATGAGCATCTTGCAAGGCTTTTTCATTAGACATTGTGTATTCCTCCGAATAGAACCATGTACAATCAGCTGCCCACGCACCTTTGATATATTAGCATCTAGCGCAAGCATTGTCAATGCTAATCCTAAAACATTTTTTTTAAAAGTTTACGTACATCAGGATTCGTCCGCCTGTATCATACAAACGTCCGTCTCCTGACGCACAAAACTTTCACTCTCCTCTAATGAGGAGAAATATATTTAATCAACCGAAACTGGCTCAAGTTCTTCTACTGAAGATTGGCCATCTTCTGGCTCAGCAAATTTGATGCTGCGGTAACGGTGCATACCTGTACCTGCAGGAATCAATTTACCGATGATTACATTTTCCTTCAGACCGAGCAACTGATCGACTTTACCTTTGATCGCTGCATCTGTCAATACACGTGTAGTTTCTTGGAACGAAGCCGCCGAGAGGAAGGAGTCTGTTTCCAGGGATGCTTTCGTAATACCGAGCAGGATTGGTTTAGCAACCGCCGGCTCTTTATCACTAAGAATCGCAATTTTGTTAGCTCTTTCGTACTCATGCATATCCACGAACGATCCTGGCAACAGCGTTGTATCTCCTGCATCTACGATACGGATTTTACGCAGCATTTGACGGATCATAACTTCAACGTGCTTATCGTTAATTTCTACGCCTTGGTTACGATATACGCGTTGTACTTCCTGCAGAATGTAGTTTTGTACACCACGTATACCTTTAATCCGTAACATCTCTTTTGGATCAATGGAACCGTCTGTCAACTCGTCACCCGCTTCAACTTCCGCGCCTTCGCTTACGCGCACACGGGAACCGTAGGTAACGGCGTATACTTTGGATTCCGCTTCACCTTGAATTTCGATTTCACGACGATCTTTCGCTTCGCGAATCTCTTTAACCACACCATCGATTTCACTGATCGTTGCTTGACCCTTAGGATTACGAGCTTCGAACAACTCCTGGATACGTGGCAAACCTTGCGTAATATCGTCTCCGGCTACACCACCGGTATGGAACGTACGCATTGTAAGCTGTGTTCCTGGCTCACCAATGGACTGTGCTGCGATAATACCAACTGCTTCACCGATCTCCACGTGTTTACCAGTCGCGAGGTTGCGACCATAACACTTCTTGCAGACACCATGACTTGCACGGCAGCTGAGGACGGAGCGGATTTGCAATTTAGTAATACCTGCTTTGATAATCGCTTCTGCTTTATCGGAGTCAATCAATTCATTGCGACCTACAATGATTTCTTTCGTTTCCGGATGACGAAGTGTCTCGAAGCAGTATCTGCCTTCAATACGGTCGTAGAGATCTTCGATAACCTCTTTACCATCCTGGATACGACTTACCGTAAAGCCTTTATCTGTACCACAATCATCATCACGCACGATTACGTCTTGGGCTACGTCTACGAGACGACGAGTCAGGTAACCTGAATCGGCTGTACGCAGGGCTGTATCCGCCAAACCTTTACGCGCTCCGTGAGTGGAGATAAAGTACTCGAGTACCGTCAGACCTTCACGGAAGTTCGATTTGATTGGGAGTTCGATAATTCGACCAGATGGGTTGGCCATCAGACCACGCATACCGCCCAATTGGGTGATTTGCGATTTGTTACCCCGTGCTTTGGAGTCTACCATCATCATGATCGAGTTGTAACGATCCATGGACTTCATCAGAATCTCAGTGATGTCATCTTTGGATTTTGACCAGATATCAATGATACGGTCATAGCGCTCCTCATTCGTAATCAGACCACGACGGTACTGATTCGTAACGATTTGTGCTTTTTCCTCAGACTGTCTAAGAATTTCAAACTTCTCAGGAGGAACGATAACATCAGATACCGCAACCGTAATACCGGCACGTGTAGAGTATGTGAAACCAAGTTGTTTGATTTTATCCAAAATAACGGCTGTTTCCGTTGTGTGATAAATTTCAAAACAACGTGCAATGATGGAGCCGAGGTATTCTTTACCGACACCGCCAGCCAGAGGAGCATTCATAATAGCTTCTCTGAGATCAGCACCTTTTTCATATACAAATGAGTGATCTGCAGTACCTTGGTACAGGTTAGCACGAGTCGCATCATTGATATACGGGAAGCTTGCCGGGAAAATTTCATTGAAGATAATTTTACCGACAGTTGTCAGCAACATTCCTTCTTGTTGTTCTTCCGTGAAGCTTGTTTTACCAAGCGCCTTAACCGGAATAGCTACACGCGCATGCAGACCAGCAGTACCACGTTGGTATGCCGATACAGCTTCGTTAACTGTACGCAAGATCATACCTGTGCCCTTTTCTTCCTTGTTATCCATAGTGAGGTAGTAAGAACCAAGCACCATATCCTGGGAAGGAGTAACAACCGGTTTACCGTCTTTAGGGTTCAAAATGTTACCCGATGCAAGCATCAGGATACGTGCTTCCGCTTGAGCTTCAGCGGACAAGGGAACGTGCACGGCCATTTGGTCACCGTCAAAGTCGGCATTGTATGCCGTACATACGAGCGGGTGAAGACGAATTGCTTTACCTTCAACGAGAATCGGTTCAAATGCTTGAATACCGAGTCTGTGAAGCGTAGGGGCACGGTTCAACAGAACCGGATGCTCCTTGATTACTTCTTCAAGAACATCCCATACTTCAGGACTTACACGCTCAACTTTACGTTTTGCGCTCTTGATGTTGTGGGCAAGCCCTTTATTTACAAGCTCTTTCATAACAAAAGGCTTGAACAATTCAAGTGCCATATCTTTTGGCAAACCACACTGATACATTTTCAGGTAAGGTCCAACAACGATAACGGAACGACCAGAATAGTCAACCCGTTTACCGAGCAAGTTTTGACGGAAACGTCCTTGTTTACCTTTCAGCATGTGGCTGAGAGATTTCAATGGACGGTTACCAGGACCCGTTACCGGGCGGCCACGACGACCATTATCGATCAATGCGTCAACAGCTTCCTGCAACATCCGTTTTTCATTTTGCACGATAATATCTGGCGCGCCCAGATCAAGCAGACGTTTCAGACGGTTGTTCCGGTTGATTACACGGCGGTACAAGTCATTCAGGTCAGACGTTGCAAAACGTCCACCATCCAACTGTACCATTGGACGAAGTTCCGGCGGGATAACAGGAAGTACATCCATGATCATCCACTCTGGCTTGTTGCCGGAGTTGCGGAATGCTTCGATAACTTCCAGACGTTTGATTGCACGATTACGACGTTGTCCTTGCGCAGTCCGGAGCTCTTCTTTCAGGAACTCGAGCTCTTTGTCTATATCAAGGTCTTGAAGCAATTTTTTAACCGCTTCTGCGCCCATGCCAGCATGGAAACCATAGCCGTATTTTTCACGGTAGCTGCGGTATTCTTTCTCGGACAACAGCTGTTTTTTCTCCAGTGGAGTTTCTCCTGGATCAGTTACAACATATGATGCAAAATAAATAATCTCTTCAAGAGATCTTGGAGACATATCCAGAGCAAGACCCATACGGCTCGGAATACCTTTGAAGTACCAGATATGCGATACCGGAGCAGCGAGCTCAATGTGGCCCATCCGTTCGCGGCGTACTTTCGCACGTGTTACTTCAACGCCACAACGATCACAGACAACGCCTTTATAACGGACGCGTTTGTATTTACCGCAATGACATTCCCAGTCTTTTGTAGGGCCAAAAATCTTTTCGCAGAACAGCCCTTCTTTTTCCGGTTTCAACGTACGATAGTTGATCGTTTCCGGTTTTTTCACTTCTCCGCGGGACCAAGAACGAATTTTCTCTGGGGAAGCAAGCCCGATCTTCATGTATTCGAAATTGTTGACGTCCAACAAGGAGCAACCCTCCTTAACCAATTCCTGTAATCTAGGTTACGCCCACTCCGGCCGAAGCCGGAGCAAGACGTGAGCCTGATGAAAAACGCCGGTCATCATGCGCTCGAAGCGGTTTATTCCGCTCCGACCTCTGTACCCTCAAGGTTGAGGCTGAGCTTATCGCTCGCAGCGTCATCTTCATCGTCCATTTCTCTCATTTCAATCTCTTGCTCATCTTCACTCAAAATCTTAACGTCCATACCCAAGCTTTGCAGCTCTTTGATCAATACTTTGAATGATTCAGGAACACCTGGTTCCGGAACATTCTCACCTTTGACAATGGATTCATACGTTTTAACCCGACCAACAACGTCATCGGATTTAACAGTCAAGATTTCTTGCAGTGTATAAGCAGCACCGTATGCCTCAAGCGCCCATACTTCCATCTCCCCGAAACGCTGTCCACCGAATTGAGCTTTACCACCCAATGGTTGTTGCGTAACAAGTGAGTAAGGACCTGTAGAACGGGCATGGATCTTATCATCAACCATGTGTGCCAATTTGATCATGTGCATGACACCTACGGTAACTTCACGTTCAAACTCTTCACCTGTACGACCATCATACAGGACAGTTTTACCATTACGTTGCATACCCGCTTCTTCCATCGTATCGAAGACGTCATACTCCTTCGCTCCGTCGAATACAGGAGTTGCTACGTGAATACCCAGTTGCATCGCCGCCATACCCAAGTGAACCTCGAGTACTTGACCGATATTCATCCGGGAAGGTACGCCCAGTGGGTTAAGAACGATCTGAACCGGTGTACCGTCTGGCAGGAAAGGCATATCTTCTTCCGGCAAGATGCGGGCCACGACCCCTTTGTTACCGTGACGTCCGGCCATTTTATCACCCTCGGAAATTTTCCGTTTTTGAGCGATATATACACGAACGAGTTGGTTAACACCTGGAGGCAGCTCATCACCGTTTTCACGGGTAAATACTTTCACGTCTACTACGATACCGTCAGTACCATGTGGTACACGCAAGGAAGTATCACGTACTTCACGTGCTTTCTCACCAAAGATCGCATGCAAGAGACGTTCTTCTGCTGTCAGCTCTGTTACACCCTTAGGTGTTACTTTACCAACCAGAATGTCGCCAGCACTGATCTCAGCACCGATGCGGATAATACCGCGCTCATCCAAGTTACGCAACGCTTCTTCCCCAACGTTAGGGATATCACGTGTGATCTCTTCAGGTCCAAGCTTGGTATCACGTGCTTCTGACTCATACTCCTCGATATGGATGGATGTATATACATCTTCCTTAACGAGTTTTTCACTGAGCAAGATCGCATCCTCGTAGTTGTAACCTTCCCAAGTCATGAAGGCAACAACAACGTTACGTCCCAGAGCCAATTCACCCATTTCCGTTGAAGGACCATCAGCGAGGATATCACCAGCTTTGACAGCGACACCTCTTTTGACAATCGGACGTTGGTTAATGCATGTTCCTTGGTTCGAACGCATAAATTTGTGTAATTTATATTTAACGATATCGCCTTTAACTTCCTGACCGTCCACTTCTTCAACACGACGGACCCAAATCTCGTTCGCAGTAGATCGTTCAATAATTCCGTCATAATCGGAGACAATACATACACCGGAATCTTTCGCGGCTTTGTGTTCCATACCTGTTCCCACAAGAGGTGCTTTAGGAATCAAAAGTGGAACGGCCTGCCGCTGCATGTTTGATCCCATGAGCGCACGGTTGGAGTCATCGTTCTCAAGGAACGGAATAAGCGCTGTAGCGACGGATACAACTTGCTTAGGAGATACGTCCATGTAGTCAACGCGCTCACTCGGCATCGTAAGGATGTTATCCGACTGTTTGTTATAACGTACAATGATCGCTTCTTCTTCAAATGTACTATCTTCATTCAGCTTCGCATTCGCTTGCGCGATAACATAGTTGTCCTCTTCGTCCGCTGTCAGGTAATCAATTTGCTCGGTTACAATACCTGTCTTCGGATCAACCCAACGATATGGAGCTTCAATGAAGCCATATTCATTCACACGGGCGAACGTAGACAAGGAGTTGATCAAACCGATGTTTGGTCCCTCTGGCGTCTCGATTGGACACATACGGCCATAGTGGGATGGATGGACGTCACGCACTTCCATACCTGCGCGCTCACGTGTCAAACCACCGGGTCCGAGTGCGGACAAACGACGTTTATGTGTCAACTCACCCAGCGGGTTCGTTTGATCCATAAATTGTGACAACTGAGAGCTACCAAAGAACTCTTTAATCGATGCAATAACAGGACGTATGTTGATCAATGCCTGTGGTGTAATTACGTTAGCATCCTGAATGGACATTCTCTCACGAACCACACGCTCCATACGGGACAAACCGATACGGAACTGATTCTGCAGGAGTTCACCCACCGAACGCAAACGACGGTTACCCAGATGGTCAATATCATCCGTGCTACCAATTCCCTGCAGAAGGTTAAGGAAATAACTGATGGACGAAATGATATCCGCCGGCGTCACGTTTTTAACGGACTTGTCAATGATTCCATTGGCAATCAGTTTGACTACTTTACCATCTTCTGTTGGTGAAAATACATCGATCGTTTGCATAGGAACATCATTAGCATCCAGAACACCGTTACCCACGTGATACGTGCGGAAACCAACGCTCTTCTCCAGATACGGCATGATTTCATCCAACAAGCGACGATCCACCATTTGACCTGCTTCAGCAATAATCTCGCCTGTTTCAGCGTCAACAAGTGATTCAGCCAAACGCTGGTTAAACAAACGGTTTTTGATGTGAAGCTTTTTGTTCATTTTGTAACGACCTACATTAGCCAGGTCATAACGTTTTGGATCAAAGAAACGTGCTACGAGCAAGCTTTTCGCATTATCCAGCGTTGGCGGCTCGCCCGGACGAAGACGCTCATAGATCTCAATGAGTGCTTTCTCCGTGGAATCCGTGTTGTCTTTGTCCAGTGTGTTGCGGATATATTCGTCATTACCGAGCAGATCCAGAATCTCAGCATCTGTGCCAAAACCAAGTGAACGCAGGAGAACCGTAACCGGTATTTTACGTGTACGGTCGATCCGGACATAAACAACATCCTTCGCGTCCATCTCCAGTTCCAACCAAGCGCCGCGGTTAGGAATAACTGTAGCGGTATACGTTTTTTTGGCGTTTTTATCTACTTTGGTACTGAAGTAAACGCTAGGAGAGCGAACCAACTGGCTGACAATAACCCGTTCCGCACCATTAATAATAAATGTGCCCGTGTTGGTCATCAGCGGGAAATCTCCCATGAATACTTCCTGCTCTTTGACTTCGCCGGTTTCCTTATTAATGAGCCGGACTTTGACCCGAAGCGGTGCTGCATACGTAACGTCACGCTCTTTTGCGTCGTCTACTGTATACTTCGGTTCACCGAGACTGTAATCGATAAATTCCAAAATCAAGTTACCTGTAAAATCCTGGATCGGCGAGATATCCTGGAACATTTCGCGCAACCCTTCCTCCAAAAACCAATCATAGGATTTTTGTTGGATTTCAATCAGGTTCGGAACTTCGAGTATCTCGTTAATTCGTGCATAACTGCGCCGAGTGCGTCGACCATATTGAACAAGATGTCCTGCCAACTTAAACTCACCCCTCAATGTCTACTCACTTTAAAAATTTCGTTGCGAACCTCTGTTTGTAACCTTATAATGGTACACATACAGAGCAAAGCAATGCATCCACAAATAAAGAAAAGCCCTTACTCGAAATGTCGTTCGAAAAAAGAGCAACTTTGATCGGCGGATGTCTTTCCAAATCATTCTTATCCCCAGTTTGCCCAAAATGCACATATTATACGCCAAACGTAGGCATAATAAGCCCGTTCGGCGTAAAAAAAGGTTGACATTTTTAGTTAGCTAAAGCCAAGTAGGGCATCTTAATACTGACATTTTACAACTATACCACGACCTGAATTTCAAGTCAATAGTCCTATTGCAAAAAAAATGATCCCCTGCTTACTTTACAAACTCGGATTCAGCTTTTAGTAGATACCTCTTCCGATTTCACCGCTTTGAAAATCCGATAGCCTTTATCCTTCGTCACTTCTTCCACTCTTCCAAACAAAGATTCCAATTTTGCTTTCGCTGACGGGGCTCCTTGTTTCTTCTGAATGACAATCCACAACGAACCGCCTACCTTCAGATGGCGATGTGCCTGTTCGAAAATAGTATGAACCGTCTCTTTCCCAGCCCGTATAGGCGGGTTGGTTAGGATAACGTCAAAATCTTGCTTTTTTACTTCAGCCAGTAGATTACTTTGCAATACCGTAACATTGTTAATTCCGTTCGCTTTTGCATTTTCCCTGGAAAGTTCAACGGCTCTCTCGTTGATATCGATCATGGTGACATGCCCATCCGGTACAAGTTTGGCTGCTGTAAGACCCATTGGCCCGTATCCACAGCCCACATCGAGAACATGAGCCCCTGATGGCAACTCTATCGCATCAATCAATACTCTGCTGCCATAATCGATTCCGTTTTTGGAAAACACACCGGCATCCGTCACGAATCGCAGACTGAATCCGCGAAGAACCGCTTCAGTTGCTCTGCGATCATGCGCCACTTGTGGTTTGTCCGAATAATAATGATTGGACATGCCCTCACTCACTTTCCATTTACAATTACAGCAACAAACCCCTTGATATAAGTCAAGGGGTTTGTTGTTTTGTTCATTTAGCTTGTAATAGCTAAATTATTTAACTTCAACTGAAGCGCCTGCTTCTTCAAGCTTAGCTTTAACCGCTTCTGCTTCTTCTTTAGCAACTTTTTCTTTCAATGCTTTTGGAGCGTTGTCAACCAATTCTTTTGCTTCTTTCAGGCCAAGACCTGTGATTTCGCGAACTGCTTTGATAACGTTGATTTTGGAAGCACCAGCGCTAGTCAAGATTACGTCGAACTCGGATTGCTCAGCTTCAGCAGAAGCTACTGCACCTGCAGCAGCTACTGGAGCTGCAGCAGTTACGCCGAATTCTTCTTCGATTGCTTTAACAAGATCGTTCAATTCCAGTACAGTCATGCCTTTGATTGCTTCCAAGATTTGCTCTTTACTCATGAGTGAACCTCCATATATAATATTATTTTTTTTAATTCATTTGCCGCCTAAGCAGCATTCAGATCAAATTGCTTACGCGCCTTGTTCTTCTTTTTCTGCAACTGCTTTAACCGCAAGCGCGAAGTTGCGCACTGGCGCTTGAAGCACGCTGAGGAGCATGGAGAGGAGTCCATCGCGGGATGGCAGTTCTGCCAATGCCTTAACTTCTTCTACTCCGATTACGCGACCTTCTACGACTGCACCTTTCAATTCCAGTGCATCGTTCTTTTTCGCGAAGTCGTTCAGAATTTTAGCTGGAGCCACAACGTCATTTACGCTGAATGCAATTGCAGTAGGACCTGTAAGAACATTTTCAAGTTCTGTCAGTTCTGCTGCTGCAGCTGCACGGCGAAGCAACGAGTTTTTCAGCACTTGGAATTCGATCCCTGCTTCACGAAGTTGCTTACGCAACTCAGTTACTTGGGCAACGTTCAATCCGCGATAGTCAACAACAACAGTTGTAACGCTCTCGCGCAATTTTGCTGTTACTGCATCAACGGATTCTTGTTTTGCTTGAATCACTTTTGCGTTTGCCAATCTGTACACCTCCTGATCAAATTTATCCCATTAAGAAAAGCCTCCGTAGAATCACGAAGGCTTGATATATACTCATCATCGATTTGCATCGTTCTAAGTTCTATAATCACACCTCGGCAGGAAATTAAGCCAAATGGCACCTACTGTCTACGGCAAGCATATTCAAATGTCAACGGTCAGTCACTCGGACTCACAACTTTTATATCTTATCAAAAACAGGACAAGCCTGTCAAGAGATATTATCTAAAAGCTGCTGCGTTCACGCGTGCGCCAGGGCCCATCGTGGAAGAAAGACTAACATTCTTCAGATAAACACCTTTTGCTGCCGCTGGTTTAGCACGATTCAGAGCTTCCATGAGAGCTTTGAAGTTCTCATTAAGTTGCTCAGAAGAGAAAGAAGCTTTACCAATCGGTGCATGAATTTGACCTGCACGATCCAGACGATATTCGATTTTACCGGCTTTAATTTCTTGAACAGCCTTAGTTACATCGAAAGTTACCGTTCCGGCTTTAGGGTTAGGCATCAGACCTTTACCGCCAAGCAGTCGGCCCAATTTACCTACTTCACTCATCATATCTGGTGTCGCTACGCAGACGTCGAATTCGAACCAGCCTTGTTGGATTTTGTTGATCATGTCTGCATCACCAACATAGTCCGCGCCAGCCGCTTCCGCTTCTTTCGCTTTGTCACCTTTTGCAAATACCAATACGCGTTGTGTTTTACCTGTGCCGTGTGGCAAGACAACAACACCACGTACAGCCTGGTCTTGCTTACGAGGGTCTACGCCCAAACGAACTGCTGCTTCGATTGTTTCATCGAATTTTGCAGTAGCTGCCTTTTTCACAAGCTCTACAGCTTCTGAAGGCTCGTAAGTTGCTTCGCTGTCAATCAGCTTAGCAGCTTCCAGGTATTTTTTACCGTGTTTAGCCATGTTTTATTCCTCCTTTGTGGTGTTAGCGGATATACCTCCCACATCAACCGGTCGCGAATCGACCGGTTTTACGAAGCCATGTTTCTTATGAAAATTAGTCTTCGATGGTGATACCCATGCTGCGGGCAGTACCTTCGACCATACGCATTGCGGACTCAACGTCTGCTGCATTCAGGTCAGGCATTTTTGTTTCTGCGATTTGACGTACCGCATCACGTTTAACAGTAGCAACTTTTTTCTTGTTCGGTTCGCCGGATCCTTTTTCAACTTTAGCTGCCACTTTCAACAGAACTGCTGCTGGTGGAGTTTTAGTGATGAAAGTAAAGGAACGGTCCTCGAATACAGAAATTTCAACTGGAATAATCAATCCCGCTTGATCAGCTGTACGAGCGTTGAATTCTTTACAGAATGCCATGATGTTGACACCTGCTTGACCCAAAGCTGGACCTACTGGTGGTGCCGGGTTTGCTTTACCTGCTGGAATCTGCAGTTTTACCATTTTAATAACTTTTTTCGCCATGATTGACACCTCCTTGCAAAATAGTGGTTAACGGGTTTTTCAACCCTCCCACAAGAAACTTGAAGAAACTAGATCTTCTCCACTTGTGTGTATTCCAACTCAAGCGGCGTTTCCCGTCCAAACATGTTCACGTGCACTTTCAACTTGCTTTTCTCTACCAAAATTTCTTCCACGGAGCCTACGAAATTCGCAAAAGGACCGACTTTAATACGCACGGATTCCTTAATATCGAACTCAATTTTCGGCTTAGGCTCAACCATTCCCATGTGCTTCAGAATTTGTTCCACTTCTTCAGGCAACAATGCAGTTGGTTTGGACCCAGAACCTGTCGAACCGACAAATCCTGTAACCCCTGGTGTGTTGCGAACAACATACCAAGAATCATCCGTCTGTACCATTTCCACCAAGACATAACCGGGGTAAACTTTACGCATAACGGTTTTTTTCTTACCGTCCTTGTTTACCACTTCTTCTTCCATAGGAACAAGAACGCGGAATATCTTGTCTTCCATGCCCATAGACTCTACGCGTTTTTCCAAATTGGCTTTGACCTTGTTCTCATACCCTGAATAGGTATGAACGACGTACCATCTTTTTTCCATATCAAGCCACCGGAACCCTTCTTAAATAATCGCTTCGATCACAAAGGAGATGCCAATGTCAATGACCCAAAAAAACAGCGTCATAACCACAACAGTACCAAGTACGATCAATGTGTAGTTGGTCAGCTCTTTACGATTAGGCCAGCGAACTTTTTTAAGTTCAGCCCAGCTTTCTGAGAAAAAGGAAATCAGAGATTTGAAACTTCGTTTCACGCCGACACCTCCAAAAACTATCTGGTTTCGCGATGAGAAGTCTGCTCGTTACAAAACTTGCAAAATTTCTTCATCTCCATGCGGTCGGGGTGATTACGCTTGTTTTTTGTCGTAGTGTAATTTCTTTGTTTGCAGTTAGTACAAGCCAAAGTAATAATTACCCGCATGATGTACACCTCCCGAAGACTTCCACATTCAAGCAGAGTCTCTAAATTGATCCTGAAAAAAAGCCATAAATTTAGGCCTACCTAAAACACTTTATCACAAGGGTATAACCATGTCAATGAAAGAATAGTCTTTCATTCATTGGGTATTACTTCCGTACAACGTACATTCGTTTCTCATCTCTGTTTTTCTCTTCTCCTGCTTGGACCGAGCGATTACTAGTATAAACATTCTTAGATTTTATAAACTTGAGACACTAAAAAAAGACTCAAACACCGAGCCTTTTCCGTCAACGACAACATGTGTTTAATTATCTCGAACTTCCAGGTACTTTTCAAGTTTGCGCTTGACGCGCTGAAGTGCATTATCAATGGACTTCACATGTCTGTCCAAATCTACTGCAATCTCTTGATAAGATCTCCCGTCCAGATACAACATCAATACTTTACGTTCCAGATCACTCAGAATCTCGGACATTTTATCTTCCAGGCCCACAAACTCTTCCTGATTGATGATAAGTTCTTCCGGATCACTGACCTGGGTTCCACAAATCACATCGAGTAACGTACGATCAGACTCTTCGTCATAAATAGGCTTGTCCAGAGATACATAAGAATTAAGCGGAATATGCTTCTGACGTGTTGCTGTCTTAATCGCCGTGATGATCTGTCTTGTAATACACAGTTCGGCAAAAGCCTTGAACGAAGCCAGTTTGTCCCCTTTGAAATCTCGAATGGATTTGTAGAGGCCAATCATTCCTTCTTGAATAATATCTTCCCGGTCTGCCCCAATCAGAAAATAAGATCTTGCCTTGGCGCGTACAAAGTTACGATATTTGTTAATTAGAAACTCTAACGCTTCGCTTTCGCCTTCACGGAAAGCTTCGACAATGTCTTCGTCACTTTGGTAATCATACTTAGATAACATGATATCTTTGAGGTCGACACTCACAGACAATCCCTCCGGCTGCAACGCAAGGTACCCCGTTACTCTACTCTATGAAATATAGGATCAGTATATATGATGGTACCTCACACCGTCAACCACGCTCTGCCTAAAAAAGAACATCAATAACATAAATGTCAAGAGTTTCAATATTCTAAATTTTGTAAAAACGTGCTGTTATTCCCGGCGCCATCGCTCAAACTCTTTTAATACATCGGGACTTAACTTACCCCCGAGTGTGTTACGCGTGGTCTTCGCCTGATCTTCTTCCAGTCGTTTTTTTAATTCTTTTTCGTTCTGCTCAACTTCAATTAGTAACTCCCTTGCAGATACGCGTAGCGCTCCCTGTCCAAAAATGACATGTTGCTCTACCATATCGCTCGTAGCCACATAGATTTGGCGTCTTCGCATGCTTAGTTCCCGAACGAGTCTCTCAATGCATTCGTCTGCCGTCTCTTTTTCCTTTGTAAAATAGATCTGCACTTTGCTCTGAGTAAAGGATTTACCGAGTCCAGGCACGAGGTAGGCGTCAAACACAACAATGACTCGACGGCCGGAGAATGCCTGGTAATCTGCAAGACGAAAGAGAAGCCTGTTACGCGCCTCTTCCAGCCCACTTTCCGCCAGTTTGGTTAATTCCGGCCAGTCACCAATCATGTTGTACCCGTCTACAAGAAGCACATCACGGGAATCAGCCATACCTTCTATTCCTGCGCTTGACGCGAACGGAGCACTTCATACATGACAACCCCGGCTGCCACGGAAGCATTCAGGGAATTAATCTGACCTTGCATTGGTAATTTGATCAGCACATCGCATTTCTCACGAATAAGCCGTCCCATTCCCTTGTTCTCATTTCCGATTACCAATGCCACAGGGCCAGTAAAGACTCCATTACCAAAGACACCTTCATGAGCCGTGACATCTGTCCCTACAACCCATACACCTTCCTCTTTGAGGCGATCGATGGTCTGACCAAGATTACTTACACGAGCCACTGGCACGTACTCCACAGCGCCTGCTGATGTTTTGGATACTGTCACGGTTACCGCTGCCGAGCGACGTTTCGGTACAATAACGCCATGCGCACCCGTGCAATCTGCTGTCCGCAAAATTGACCCCAGGTTATGAGGATCTTCAATCTCATCCAGCAGAATCAGGAAAGGATGCTCATTCTTCGCTTTTGCTGCGGCAAGAATGTCTTCTACCTCCACATAAGCGTAAGGTGCTGCTTGAGCAACTACCCCCTGATGCTGAATGCCTGGTACCGTTTGATCCAACTTACGCTTGTCCACGTGTTGAATGACAATACCTAGTTTTTTAGCTTCCGAGATAATAGGTTGAGTCAGATGTTTCTGTGCTGTATCGGCAATCCATATTTTATTAATGGTCCGGCCTGAACGCAGCGCCTCCGTCACGGAGTGTTTACCGGCGATCCATTCTTCTTCCATCGTTGTTCGATCCTCTCTGTAATGCGTTGTTTTGTTGAAATTTCTATTTTTTTGTCGGTGATGGCGATTGTTGTTCCGCGTGCTCAATGCCAAGCCCGATCAGTTCAATCATGCGATCATGATGACCACTGCTGTAGAGGTAACCAATGAGACATTCAAAAGCCGTGGCATGTCTGTATTCCAACACATCTGCATTTTTGGGTACACTACCCGACTTGGCATTCCGCCCTTGCCGGACGATATCACGTTCTTCCTCTGTCAGTTCAGCCTCAATCGTTGTAAGTATGCGGCTCTGTGCCTTCGCTGATACCAACCCGGTTGCACTACGGTGCAAATGATTGGGACGCATGTTGGCCTTCGACAACAGATATTGACGAACAGCTACCTCATATACCGCATCACCAATATAGGCCAGTGCAATAGGTGGAATCAACCTCGCAGGTCTGGAAGGAGGATATGGGAACCATCCTCCCTCTGTGACCTGCTCCTGTTGTTTTGGTGTATTTGGATGTCCCTCGCTCATTTGCGCCGCCATCTCATGCCCTGCGCCGTATCTTCAAGCAGAATGCCACGTGCAGACAATTCATCGCGAATTTCATCCGCTCTTGCCCAGTTTTTGGACTTGCGCGCTTCTACACGCTCTTCAATCAGACGTTCTACTTCCTCATCCAGAAGTTCTGGCTCTGCGTCAGTATAGATGCGCAGCACAGCATTCAATTCACTGAACAATTCGAGGAGTGCACGAATGTCTGCCGCATTAACTACTTCTTGCTGCAACAGTTGGTTGGCTTCCCCTGCCCACTCAAACATCGCAGTGATCGCATCAGGAGTATTGAAATCGTCCTGCATCTTTTCGTGATACTGCTGACGAATTTGGTCGAGTCTTGCCGCAAACTCTGCTGTGATATCCTGATCTACAGTCACCGCATTCAGACGATGATTCAGGTTACCTACCGCATTTGCAATCCGGTCCACACTGTTCTGTGCCTGCTCCATCGTATCATCCGTGAAGTTCAATGGGTTGCGGTAGTGGGTAGACAACATGAAATAACGAATCGCTTCGCGTTTATATTGATTCCGCAAGTCTTTAACCAGAACACCATTACCGAGTGATTTCGACATCTTCTCGTTATCAATCCGGATGAATCCATTATGCATCCAGTAGTTCGCAAGTGGTTTACCTGTTAACACCTCGGATTGGGCGCATTCGCACTCATGGTGCGGGAACTGCAAATCCTGTCCACCCCCGTGAATGTCCAGTGTATCCCCAAGGTACTCCCTAGCCATGGCGGAGCACTCAATATGCCACCCTGGTCGACCATCGCCCCAAGGACTGGACCAATAGATTTCACCTGGTTTTGCAGCCTTCCAGAGCACAAAATCTTCGGGATGCTCTTTGCGCTCGTCCACACCCACACGGATTCCAAATTGCAGCTCCTGCAGGTTTTGTTTCGAAAGTTTGCCATATTCGCTGAATTTGCCTGTGCGATAATAGACGTCACCGCCATTTTCATACGCAAATCCTTTTTCAACCAGCTCACGGATAAAATCAATGATCAGCGGCATGTTTTCCGTTACTCTCGGATTGCTGCTTGCCTTGGGAATACCCAATCCCTCAATGTCTTCATAATAGGCAGCAATAAACTTCTCAGCCACGTGAGGAACGTCTGTTCCAAGTTGTTCTGCTTTGCGAATCAACTTATCGTCCACATCCGTGAAGTTCACCACATAGTTCACATCATGCCCTGTCTGTTCCAGGTATCCACGAACCGTGTCGAAAAAGATAACCGGGCGTGCATTCCCGATATGAATGTAGTCATATACCGTTGGTCCGCAGACATACATTTTTACTTTCCCTGGCTCTTGAGGAACAAATTCCTCTTTGGTACGACTCATCGTATTATAAATCTGAAGCGTCATGGTCACTTATCCTTTCATCCTATACTGCCTTTATTTATTGTATCACGTATCACGCACAGTCTCATTTTCACGGGCATTTTGCAGTGTACGTACTTCTTCTTGCAATCGTTCGAGTTCTTTTTGCATACCGCGCAAGGAGTCAACGACCGGATCGGGCAATTGCTGACTGAGGCGATCTACCCGTCGGCCATCCTGTTTAACAATTCTGCCCGGTATACCTACTACGGTACTATTGGAAGGGACCTCCTTAAGCACAACAGAGTTCGCACCAATGTTACATTGATCCCCCACGCTAAATGAACCCAGCACCTTGGCTCCGGATGAGATAACCACATTATTACCAATGGTCGGATGTCTCTTTCCTTTTTCTTTCCCTGTTCCGCCCAGGGTAACCCCCTGATAGATAACGACATCATCGCCAATCTCACATGTTTCTCCAATAACGACGCCCATTCCGTGGTCAATAAACAACCGATTTCCGATCGTAGCTCCAGGATGTATCTCAATTCCTGTCATAAAACGACTAACCTGCGAAATGAACCGGGCAACCGAGAACCATCTTCGCTTGTATAAAAAATGAGCGATCCGGTGTGCCCATATCGCATGCAGCCCTGAGTAGGTGAATACCACCTCAAACCAACCTCGGGCCGCCGGATCGTTTTCAAACACCGCCTGGATATCTGATCTGATCTTCTTGAACATGCTCGTTCCCCTCTTGTTCAGGTTCCCGTCCTCCGGCTTACCGGACGGCGCGTTCCTTGGTAGTGTACTGCACACTCGCCTAAACAAAAAAACGCCCCTGCAGCATTTAGCTGCAGAGGCGTTTATCGCGGTCCCACTCTGCTCGGTCCATTCTTAAATAGAATGAGCCCTCAAGCGGTTTGGTAACGGAAACCAATCGTCACAACCTATCCTAACGTTTTCCCATGTCATGATCGACAAAGGCGGGGCCGGATTCGGCTGTGCAGCTCACGGGCGCATTTCGACTGATGGACAGTGGATGGTTCACAGCCACCGCATCCAAAGAAATCTCTCTTTGCTACGGGACCATCCTCTCTGAATCTGTCCGGGTCAGTCTACTCCTCCCGATCTTTGCTGTTCTATTAGATACATCATATCAATTATTCGTTGTGTTGTTATTATAGCGAAAAGGCCTCAGACTGACAACAGCCTCCTACGTAATCTATCCATCGTAGGACTGTGTTCAGATTCCAAATAAACGGAATGTCTTCGACTAAGATTATTTTACTTGTGCAAGCAAACGTTCGATCACCGTATCACGACCCAGAAGCACGATCGTTTGGTTCAAATCCCGTCCATGCGTCTGTCCAGTCAAGGCTACACGAATTGGCATAAAGAGCTGTTTGCCCTTAAAGCCGGTTTCTTTCTGTACTTCCTTGATCAATGCAGCCATTTTGCTTGGAGTAAACTCTTCGCTCGCCTGTACTTTATCCGCAAATGCCTTCAGTACAGTTGGCACCTGCTCCTCCGCAAGCACTGCTTCTCCTTCACTTTCAAGCTCCAGATTGGAACGGAAGAATACTTCCGACAATTCGACAATATCGGAGGCAGAATTCATCTGCTCTTGGTACAGGTGTACCAGCGTATAAGCCCATTCTTTTTGTTCAGCAGACAGCTCGGAAGAAATACGTCCAGCCTTTTGCAGATGCGGAATGGCCATTTCGGCAATACGTTCCGGGTCAGCATGTTTGATATAGTGGTTGTTCAAGTGCGCCAGCTTGTGGGTATCAAATACCGCAGGGCTCTTGGACAGACGTTTCGTATCAAAAATGGAGATCAGTTGCTCTTGCGAGAAGATCTCTTCTTCCCCTTCCGGCGACCAGCCGAGTAAGGAAATAAAGTTAAACATCGCTTCAGGCAAATAGCCGAGCTGATCATACTGCTCAATAAACTGGATAACGGACTCATCCCGTTTACTCAGCTTCTTGTGATTTTCATTCACGATCAACGTCATATGACCGAATTGCGGTGGCTCCCAGCCAAGCGCTTCATAGATCATCAGTTGACGCGGCGTGTTCGAGATGTGATCTTCCCCACGCAGGACGTGGGAGATCTTCATCAAGTGATCATCCACAGCAACGGCATAGTTGTATGTGGGAATGCCGTCTTTTTTCACAATGACGAAATCACCGGATTCCTTGCTGTTGAACGAGATTGTGCCTTTAACCATATCATCAAACGTATATGTGCGCTCTTCCGGCACACGGAAACGAATACTCGCTACGCGGCCTTCCGCTTCAAACGCACTAATTTGCTCTGGAGTCAGGTCACGGTGTTTGCCAGAATAACGCGGTGTTTCTCCACGTGCTGACTGTTCCTCGCGCTCTTGCTCCAATTCTTCTTCCGTGCAGAAGCAACGGTAAGCCAGACCTTTATCCAGCAATTCCTGCGTATATTTACGATAGAGGTCCAGACGTTCCGTTTGACGGTATGGTCCGTATTCTCCGCCCACGTCAATACTTTCGTCCCACTCAATTCCGAGCCATTTCAGGTATTTCAGCTGGCTTTCTTCACCACCGGCAATATTCCGTTTCACGTCCGTATCTTCAATACGAATAATGAATTTACCGTTATTATGTTTGGCATATAAATAGTTAAACAACGCCGTACGGGCATTCCCGATATGCAGGTGTCCCGTTGGGCTCGGCGCGTAACGCACACGAATATCCGTGCTCATATGATCCCCTCCGTCACTAATTGATTGATGATATCACACACGTACAAGGCAAACAACGGATTGAGCGGCAATGCCCTCTCCCCGTCCCGGGAATCCCAGTTGCTCTGTCGTTGTTGCTTTCACGTTCACCTGTGTTACATCCGCTTCCAGTGCCTTGGCAATAACCTCAGCCATCTGTGGGATATAAGGAGCCATCTTTGGCTTCTGGGCAATAATCGTTGAATCGATATTCCCTAGCTTATACCCGCGATCCTTCACAAGCTGCCATACATGCTCCAGCAATTTCAGGCTGTCGGCATCTTTGAATTCCGGATCGGTATCCGGGAAGTGCTTGCCAATATCCCCAAGTGCCAGTGCACCCAAAATGGCATCACTGATCGCGTGCAACAGCACGTCTGCGTCCGAGTGACCCAGCAGGCCTTTTTCATAAGGAATCGTTACTCCGCCAATAATACACGGGCGTCCCTCTACCAGCTGATGTACATCAAATCCCTGTCCTACACGTATCATCGCTTCTTCTCTCCCCCCAGCAAAAACGCAGCATATTTCAAATCTTCCGGCGTTGTTAATTTGATATTGGTATAATTGCCTTCCACAACCTTGACCGACATTCCCTGACGTTCAGCCAGCATGGCATCATCTGTTCCCAGAAATCCGTCCTGCTCAGCTGATTCGTAGGCGGAGAGCAGGGAAGAAAGACGAAAAGCCTGCGGGGTTTGAATGCTCCACAGACTGCTGCGGTCTGGCGTCGCCGTAACGACTCCTTCCGCATTCACTTGTTTGATCGTATCCTTCACGGGAACCGCCAGTACAGCTGCTCCACCACCGGCTATGGCGGCCGCCATGCATCCCTTGATCTGCTCATGGTTCACAAAAGGACGTACCCCGTCGTGAACGAGAACCCAATCCGTCCCAAGTGCCTCAAGGCCTTTATGGACAGAATGTTGTCTCTCTTTCCCTCCGGGGATAACACGGACACGTGAATCCAGTTGGTATTCTTTTACCCAATCCTGGCAGCGTTCAACATCTGCGGTTCCTGTGACCAGCACCATCTCGCGGATCTCGTCCAGCGCAGCAAATACCTCAAGCGTATGTATGAAAACGGGCTTGTCCTGCAGCAACAGAAACTGTTTGCTCTCGGTCGTCCCCATCCGGGTTCCGCGACCTGCTGCCACAATGACAACGCCCCACCCTTTATCCATGCCGCAATCCCTGCCTTGTCTGTCAGTTTATCGTCCAAAGATATACAATATCATTCAACGATACACTACCCATCATACCGCTTTATTGGGCTTTTTCCAACAGTTTCGGCTTGGCAAAAATCATTCGTCCCGCTGAAGTCTGCAACACACTGGTCACCAGCACTTCCATCATCATGCCGATATACTCGCGTCCGCCCTCCACAACGATCATTGTGCCATCATCCAGATAGGCTACACCTTGACCATGCTCCTTGCCATCCTTGATGATCTGCACCATGATCTCCTCACCTGGCAGAACAACCGGCTTAACCGCATTGGCGAGATCATTAATATTCAACACAGATACACCCTGGAGTTCGCACACTTTGTTCAGGTTAAAGTCATTGGTGACCACTTTGCCCTGAAGCACTTTAGCCAGTTTAACCAGTTTGCTGTCCACCTCGGAGATTTCCTCGAAATCCCCCTCGTAGATCAGGACTTTTACATCAAGTTCCTTCTGGATTTTGTTCAAAATGTCCAGTCCACGCCGTCCTCTGTTCCGCTTGAGCAGATCCGATGAATCGGCAATATGCTGTAACTCCTCCAGAACAAATTCCGGAATTACGATCGTGCCTTCAATAAATCCGGTTTTGCATATATCAGCGATACGCCCATCGATAATAACACTGGTATCCAGAATTTTATGTTCTTCCATCCGTCTGTCCTCGTCCACCTCGGGATGACCCCATCGTCCAGTCATCCAGAAGGCCCCTAGATCGTCTTTCTTCGCCATGGCAAGGGCATAACCGGAATAAGCACTAATCACCGTCAGCGCCACTTGCAGCACTTCTCCTGCCGTCCCCATCCATCCCACAACAGGGTAGAGCAACAAGGCCACGAGCAATCCTGCAACTGTACCTGCAGCACCTGCAGCCAATTCGTTCATAGGTACTTTTGCCAATGAATTAATTCCACTATGCAGCCTGTCTGCCATCAATGTTCCACCAATATTACATACAGCCATAAACATTACAGCTCCCAGCAGCGTCGATATACCAGCTCCCAGTAATCCTGCTGACTGAATCCACTCCGCCATCCATGGGACCGATTTTCCTGCCAGATGATATGCCGTGTAGCCGAACCATGCACCGCACAATCCTGTAAAAGTTAAAATGCCTTTTTTCCACATTAGTCCCTGCACCTCCTTCAATGTATCTTGATCTTTATATCCAGTATGATCCAATTCCTGAATTACTAATCCCATCTGGAAGAACTTTTTGGAAATGTTGCAATCGTCAGTTGAAAGTAGGTAAATTATTGGCATATAATGAATTCAATTCATATCCCGAGGTGAGTGGCAAAATGAGTACGCTAAGTTTACAGGCTTTCCAGGATCAAGTTTCTGAACTGTTGTTGCGTCATCGCAGCCTGATTGATGTACTGTCCAAAACGGGACAAGCCGGAGCGTCTGTTAACCGTGCCGTGTCCAAAGCCATTACCGAATGCGGCTGCATCGAGCTGCACGCCACCAAGCAGAAATATGCCCCGGAGAGCGATATCGCTCAAACCAAGGGCCTGCTGGAAACGCATGTGGAAGGTGAGTTGTGTGAGAACTGCAGAGAGGTCATCAGCTCTGAGCTAGGGCGGAACCTGTTCTACATGTCGGCTCTCTGCAATCTGCTGGACATTAACATGGAAGAGGTCGTAAATCACGAATCACAGAAGTGTTCAACGTTAGGGATGTTTAATCTGTCGTAAGAAGATATGTATGTCGTCCGTAAGGGTTTCTTTTACCGTAAATAGATCTGAATAAACAAAAAGCACGCATTCTCCAGTTCAGGAGAGTACGTGCTTTCTTTGTATAGTGTTGTCCCCAAGGCGACTTAACGATCGGAAGGACGGGAGGATTTCTCATCCTTGCGCTTTTTCGCCCGACTACGCGAGGCCGCTGTTCGCACATTATGCTTCATTCCATACAAGGCGTATAACACCAGCGGAATAAAGATCAATTTGGATAACTGCTCTGGGAAAATAACGGCTACGGCTATGGCAAATAACACAACCCATGGTGCAATCCAGATTGCCTTGCGTGGCAACCCGACCTTTTTGAAATTGGGATATTTAAGCGAACTCACCATCAGATACGATAACAGCAATGTAGCAATCATCATGCTAACTGGGCCAATATCCTTATTGAACAAGGACAGTGTGGCCAGTACCCCGCCGGCTGCCGGTATCGGCAGACCTGTGAAGTATCCGGGAATACCCGGACGAACATTAAATCGAGCAAGACGAATGGCTCCACAGATCGGAAAAGCCGCTGTTGCGATCCAGGCGAGGATCGGCATCGAATCTTGAAACGACACCATAAATATGATCAGGGCTGGTGCTGCACCAAAGGAAACCATGTCAGACAAGGAATCCAGTTCCTTGCCGAATTCACTTTGGGCATTGAGTGCACGTGCCACTCGGCCATCCAGACCATCCAGCAGCATCGCTACAATGACCATAATGGCAGCCAAACTGTAATTTCCATCAATCGCAAGCAAAATTGCCATCATTCCAAGAAACAGATTACCCAGGGTAAAGAGATTCGGAATGAATCTGGTTAGCATCGTTGTTTCACCTCATCCATTTCAAGCCTTTATATAGGCAAACCCTTACATCTGTCTGTCGATAAACATCTGCTCCTGCAAACGTTTGAGGCCTTCCTTAATGGTCCGGGCACGAACTTCACCAATACCATCCACTTCGTCCAGTTCTTCAATTGTAGCCATAATAACATGAGGCAATTGTTCGAATTGATCCACCAGATTATGGATAATGACATTGGGCAGGCGGGGGATCTTATTTAATACCCGGAATCCACGAGGGGCAACCGAATCCTCAGAAGTAGCCGCTGATGATGGATAGCCGAGCAGACGGACAATATGATGTGCATCCAGCAACTCATCGTCCGACAATCTTTTCAGTCCCACGATAATTTCACGGATTTTGTCATCACTGTCGTCACGGGCATAGTCTTTATACAATAACCAGGCTTCTTCTTCCGTTGTACCCACAAGTTCTTCCATTTGCATGGAAATGAGTCGTCCCTCATTCCCGAGTTCATGAATGTACCGTTGGATTTCCGTTTTGATCCGCATCACCATTTCGGTACGCTGAATCACATTAACCACTTCAGGAATCGTTACTAATTCCTCAAATTCCGAAGCACTCAGATTCGTAAGGGACTGTGTTAATACCGCTTTGTATTTCTCCAGGGTTTGGATCGCTTGATTCGCTTTGGTCAAAATAACCCCGATTTCCTTGAGGGAATAACGAAGTGTTCCCTGATACAAGGTAATGATATTCCGGCGCTGCGATATGGATACGACCAATTTACCCGTTTGCTTTGCTACACGCTCTGCCGTCCGGTGACGAATCCCCGTCTCTGATGAAGAGATAGATGAATCCGGGATTAACTGGGTATTGGCGTAAAGAATACGCTTCAAATCCTCGCTAAGAATAATGGCTCCATCCATCTTGGCGAGTTCATACAGATAGTTCGGGGAGAAATCACAGTTAATCGAGAATCCCCCATCCACCACTTCCATTACTTCAGGGCTGTATCCTACAACAAGCAGTGCGCCCGTCTTGGCGCGCAGCACATTTTCCAGACCTTCGCGGAAAGGTGTACCTGGTGCGATCAGCCTTAACAACTCATTCATATTATCCAGTTGGCTCATATCTTTCATCTTGTTATGCCCCCTAATCTAAAGCAACCGCTAGTGCATCTGCCACGGTATTCACACCGATCAGTTGTATCCCGCGAGGATGTTTCCAGCCCTTTAAGCTTTTTTCTGGTAAAATGACTCGTTTGAAGCCCAGCTTTGCGGCTTCCTTCACTCGTTGTTCGGCCCGTGATACGGCTCGAACTTCACCTGTCAGACCAATCTCGCCAAAGATAACGTCATCCGGCTTGGTCGGTACATCTCTCAAACTGGATGCAATGCTGACGGCAACCGCCAAATCTACAGCGGGCTCATCCAATCGTACTCCACCAGCCACGTTCAGATATGCATCCTGGGTCTGTAAGAACATACCCATTCGTTTCTCCAACACTGCAATAATCAGATTTAATCGATGCAGATCTACCCCTGTTGCCATACGGCGGGGAGAAGGAAAATGGGTCGTCGAGATCAACGCCTGCAATTCCACAAGCAGAGGGCGTGTACCCTCCATACTTGCAACTACCGTTGAACCTGCTACCCCTAGTGGACGTTCCGACAAAAAGAGTTCGGACGGATTGCCCACTTCACGAAGTCCATCTTCGCCCATTTCAAAAATACCAATCTCATTGGTGGAACCAAAACGATTCTTCACCGCACGCAGTAAGCGATAAGTATGATGCCGTTCTCCTTCAAAATAAAGCACGCAATCCACCATATGTTCTAACATACGTGGACCGGCAATAGCACCTTCTTTGGTAACATGCCCCACAAGAACCGTTGCAATGCCTCTGCCTTTGGCAATCCGCATGAACCTTGACGTACATTCCCTTACCTGTGCTACACTACCCGGCGCACTGGTAACTTCGGGAAGATATACCGTCTGAATGGAGTCGATGACCAGAAAATGCGGCTGGATCTGATCCACCGCTTCCTCTACACGTTCCATATTGGTTTCACACAGTACATACAACTCGGCAGAGAGTGCCCCGAGACGGTCTGCCCGCAATTTGGTTTGCTTGACTGATTCCTCACCGGAAACATATAACACACGCAAACCCGAATGCGTCAAAGCATGGGACGTCTGCAACATCAACGTTGATTTCCCAATACCCGGATCTCCGCCCACCAGAACGAGTGAACCCGGAACGATTCCGCCTCCCAATACCCGGTTCAACTCTCCGATTCCAGTCTGTACACGCGGTTCCTGACCGCTATCTATATCTATGATAGGAAGCGGTTTATCTTTACTGTCAAACAGAGGAGAATTTCTCCCTTGTGTTTTGACCACCGTCTCTGTTTCTTCCACCATTGAATTCCATGACTGACAACTTGGACACTTACCGTACCACTTGGGGGCTTCATAGCCGCATTCCGTACATTGAAACTTGGTTTTAACTTTGGCCACTTCAGCACTCCTATAATTTAATTTTATAACAGCATTTTGCATTATTCGACGAATTTCACCCAAACTCCCTGACGTGCAGGGTTACTAAAAGTTTACCATTGTTTGAGATTTTTCGTAAAGGATTATCGCAAACTTTACACATGTTCCTGACATAATCATGTCCGTCTTCTGTCCAAAGTGCAAAAAATCCTCCCCGGCCGAAGCCGAGAAGGATTTGATTAAGGATTATGGATCAATACAAGCTGAGGTTTAACTCCAAAGCTTGCTAAATATTATTTAGTTTCGATTTCCTCATTGGACGGAACGACCACGTCTTTTTTCGTAACAGACAGTGCACCGTTCTCTTCGTCGATGAGCAATGAATCCCCTTTGGTTACGTTACCTGTGAGCAACTCTTCGGACAATTTGTCTTCGATATGCTTCTGGATTGCCCGACGAAGCGGACGCGCACCGTAAGCTGGATCAAAGCCTGACTTCGCAAGGAAAGACTTGGCATTATCAGTGAGTTCGAAATCGACCTCATGTTCGAGCAGTCGTTTACGAAGTTCTTCACTCATAAGCGTAACAATTTCAGCGATGTGTTTTTCTTCGAGTGAATGGAACACGATAATTTCATCAATCCGGTTAAGGAACTCTGGACGGAAGCTTTTCTTCAGCTCATCCATTACTTTCCCCTTCATGTTGTCATAATCTGCTCCTGCATCTACAACTGCAGTGAAGCCCAGTGTAGAGTTACGTTTGATCGCTTCGGCACCCACGTTGGATGTCAAGATAATCAGCGTATTGCGGAAGTCAACGACGCGACCTTTGGAATCCGTCAGTCGGCCATCCTCAAGCACTTGTAACAAGATATTGAATACTTCTGGATGTGCTTTCTCGATTTCATCGAGCAAGACTACGGAATATGGTTTGCGACGAACTTTCTCTGTCAGCTGACCACCTTCTTCGTACCCAACATATCCTGGAGGCGCTCCGACAAGTCGGGAAGTCGAGTGCTTCTCACCATACTCGGACATATCAATCCGGATTACTGCATTTTCATCGCCGAACATCGCTTCAGCCAGAGCACGAGCAAGTTCTGTTTTACCTACCCCTGTAGGGCCGAGGAAAATGAATGAACCCATCGGACGTTTTGGATCTTTAAGTCCCGCACGAGCACGACGAACCGCACGGCTGACAGACTTCACTGCCTCATCCTGACCGATGACACGTTCATGTAGAATAGACTCCAGATTCATCAGACGCTGTGTCTCTTCTTCTTTCAGTTGGTTCACAGGGATTCCAGTCCAGCTGGCTACCACTTGTGCGATATCCTCAGGAGTAACCTCGGAATCGGTGCGACCTTGTTTCTCTTTCCACTGGTTCTTCGTTACATCCAGCTCTTCACGGATTTTTTGTTCCGTATCACGCAGAGCTGCTGCTTTTTCGAACTCCTGACTTTGAACTGCAGCGTCTTTTTCCTTACGGATATCTTCCAGACGGCTTTCCAGTTGTTTCAGGTTTGGTGGGATCGTGTAAGAGTTCAATCTTACTTTGGAACCCGCTTCATCAATCAGGTCAATCGCTTTATCTGGCAGGAAACGGTCTGTAATGTAACGGTCAGACAGTTTAACCGCCTGCACAATTGCTTCGTCCGTAATTTTCACGCGGTGATGCGCCTCATAACGGTCACGCAAGCCGTGCAAGATTTGAATCGCTTCTTCCGGAGAAGGCTGATCTACAGTAATCGGTTGGAAACGACGCTCAAGCGCTGCATCCTTCTCGATGTATTTACGATATTCATCCAGTGTTGTCGCACCGATACATTGCAATTCTCCACGGGCCAGAGCCGGTTTCAAAATGTTAGAAGCATCGATGGCACCTTCAGCTCCGCCTGCGCCAATCAAGGTATGCAATTCGTCGATAAACAGGACAATGTTACCTGCTTGGCGAATCTCATCCATGATTTTTTTCAGACGATCTTCGAACTCACCACGATATTTGGTTCCAGCGACTACAGAACCCATATCCAGGGTCATTACACGTTTGTCGCGCAATGTTTCCGGAATCTCATTTGCAATGATTTTTTGTGCAAGGCCTTCAGCAATCGCTGTTTTACCTACACCTGGCTCACCGATCAATACCGGGTTGTTCTTGGTACGACGGCTGAGCACCTGAATGACACGCTCAATTTCTTTGCTACGTCCAATGACTGGGTCCAGGTTGTTCTCTCTCGCATAAGCCGTGAGATCACGTGCCAGACTGTCCAGCGTTGGTGTACTTACATTGGCAGGTGTGCCATTATGACTGGATACAGCTTCACTGCTGCCAAGCAATTGCAGCACTTGTTGCCGTGCTTTGTTCAGGCTAATTCCCAGGTTATTGAGCACACGTGCTGCAACACCCTCGCCTTCACGAATCAATCCAAGCAGGATATGCTCTGTGCCTACATAAGTGTGGCCCAATTTACGAGCTTCATCCATAGACAGTTCAATTACTTTTTTCGCACGTGGCGTATATGCAATGTTGGTAGGTTGCTCTTGGCCACGGCCAATCAGCGTTTCTACTTCATCCTGAATTTTTTCCAATCCGAGTCCCAGGCCGATCAGTGCTTTGGCTGCGATGCCTTCGCCTTCACGAATGAGGCCGAGCAAAATATGCTCAGTACCGATGTTATTATGACCGAGACGGACAGCTTCTTCCTGCGCGAGTGCGAGCACCTTTTGGGCCCGTTCCGTAAATCTTCCAAACATCATATCTCCTGCACCTCCATGGTTTTGGATAAAACGAGGGTCATATAATGAAATAACCGTCGTATTCTTCATATCATTTTTGTTTGCAGCCGTGCTGCGAATAAAGTCATTCGGCATTTGTACATGCCTTATTATATAAAAGCCGCAATGCGGCATGAAACCATAATTCAATACAATATCAGGCTAAACTAGGACTGCTTCGCTGCATTGATCGTATCACGAATCAACTGAGCACGGTAGATGTCACGCTCATCTGTGCGCATATCTTCCCCGAATGTTTTCTGCAAAAACCCCGGCTGTGTCATGACATTCAACTCATTCATTACCGTAATGGACAGTCCATCCAACAATCCGAGATCCACGCCAAGGCGTACATCCGATAAGCGCTGTGCAGCTTCCTTGGAATCAACAATAGCTGCATGAGACAATATGCCATAAGAACGCATGACACGATCCGTAATCCGCAGTCTGGAGTCGGTAATTAACCGTTCTCTGGCTGTACGTTCATGACCAATCATCTGTAACACAACACCATGCAGGTTCTCAATGACTTCCTGTTCGGTCTGTCCCAATGTAATCTGGTTCGAGATCTGGAACAGGTTACCCATCGCCTCGCTACCTTCACCGTATATTCCTCTTACCGTCAATCCCACTTGGGAAACTGCGGTTAGAATACGGCCTATCTGCTGTGTCATCACGAGGGCAGGCAAGTGCATCATAACCGATGCTCTGACACCTGTACCTACATTAGTAGGACAGCTGGTTAAGTATCCTCTGCGATCATCAAAAGCATAATCCACATGCGCTTCAAAAGCATCATCTATTGCGGAAGCTTTCTCCCAGGCTTCTTTCACCTGGAACCCCGGATAGAGGCACTGGATACGAAGATGATCCTCTTCATTAATCATAATACTGACAGACTCATCCTCACTGAGAATAACCGCACCATTCCTGGATTCATTCGCAAGACTTGGACTGATGAGATGTTTCTCCACCAGCACCCGTTTGTCGAGTTCGTCAATATCGATCAGATCCAACGTATGAAAATCCCCAAAGGCATGAACGTCATCGTATTGAAGTACTTCGCTCAGCTTATTCAGCACCTCTTCCGATTGCTCATTGGAAGCCAGCATCGGAAACGGAACATGCTGAAGGTTGCGTGCAATCCGGACACGGCTGCTAATGACAATTTCGGAATCAGCCGCATCACTGCGCATCCAGTCGCTGAGCGCCTTCTCTGTAAAGCGCAGATTAGGCATTACGCATCCCTCCTACTCATGACAAACTTTACTCCTGAGCTATTCCTTTTTCAAGTCCTCTGATCTGGTCACGGATCTGGGCCGCCTCTTCAAATTCCTCTTGCGCGATGCTCTCCTGGAGCTCACGCTTCAGATCAGCGATTTGCCGTTTCACCTTGATGCGACCACCAGCTCGTGCAGGCACTTTGCCTACATGGGACGTATTACCATGAACCCGCTTGAACAAAGGATCCAGACGGCTGTCAAAATATTTATAACATGAACTGCAGCCGAAGCGTCCTATCTTACTAAATTGTGCGTACGTCATACCACACTCTTCACATTGAAGAGCTTTTGCAGGTGGTGTTCCTGCCGATCCACTTTTGCCGGCTGGATCAAAATCAAGCAATCCGGACAACAAGTTGTGAATGGAAAACCCACCTGCTGTTCCAGGGATCATTTCCCCTTTTTCACGGGCACATGACTCACAAATATGGAATTCCGTCTTCTCTCCATTTACGATTTTCGTAAAATGAAGTGTCGCCGGACGTTTATTGCATTCTTGGCACAGCATATTGATGTACCTCCTTTGACCCCGATAGTTTTCATTTACCGAGCAAAGATATTAACATCGCCTTCAACATTCTGGCACGAATTTGATCCCGGTAAGGAAGTTTGACCAATATAACCTCTCTAGATACAGCAGCTCGCATCAACCCGGCTTCCCGCTTGCTCAAGAAGCGCGCTTCTTCCAATTGATAGATCAGACCTTCGGCAGCTGTCTGCCCGATCTCTTCACCAATACTATGGTGCAAATGATTATGCAGAGCTGATTGGGCCGGTAATTCAATGCGCTGTATGCGAACATAACCACCACCGCCACGTTTACTCTCTACCAGGTATCCCTTCTCGAGTGTAAAACGTGTGCTGATGACATAATTGATCTGGGAAGGTACACATGAGAATTGATCTGCCAGATCATTACGCTGAATTTCAACCATTCCTTCGGGACTTTCATGCAAAATACTCTTCAGATATCGTTCGATAATATCAGAGATATTACGCATCCAATCATCCTCCACTGTCTGAAACGTTAAGTCAATAAGGACCCACACGCCCCCACAGAGTACACCTTCTCTACCCATTTAACCAATCAGGGAAACAGCGAATCTTGCTTCCACAGGTGCCAACAGGAGAGCGAAGGAAGCACGAAGGTCCTTTAATATTCCCTTGATCCTCTGATGAAATGAATCCCGTATATTGGCGATCATGCATCAGATTGTAGAAAGAAAGCTACTTAAGTATTAAACCTTTAGTTGACTTTGACTTTCTTTGACTTTATAACCATTATAGCATATTTTGTGGTTTTGCCAAGTGGGGTCACTATTCATTTTTTACGATTTTACACGAAATATTCCCCGGACACAAAAAAACCTCCCCAAAATTGCTGGAGAAGTCCATTGGTCTTTCAATCACGCCGTATTTCTATATAAGCTAATCAAGTTAAATGGAGCAGTGGGAATAGTCATCAGAAGAAATCGAGCAAATAGGTTTCCCGTTCAGGAATCGCTTGTTCCAAAGCCTTGATTGCTGTGTTCGGTCCGTGAATTCTTCCGATTCGTGCCATTTCCGTTGGTCTGCGATATCCCATCAGGACCGCGGTAAGGGATTGAATATCCACCTTAATGATCTGATCATCAGTAATTGGCTCCGATGTTTTCCATATGGACGCTGTTCCGTTCATTGCCACGTTTAATTGCCATACCCCTTCATTCCATGGAGCGTGGGCATCTTCTACCTGAAGTACAATCTGCACCGGTGAGTCCTGGCTTGCAAATGGATACTGGGATATAAACTGCTCTACACTAACGATACGCGCCATAAAATAAGGTACAATCTCCTGCTGAATCCGTGGATTATCCAATTGGAAGGCAAGCGTATCACTGGCAGGCGCCTGCAACGTAACTTCCTGGATCATGGAATCATGGTTAGCAATAAAGGTCCACAGCCCTTGCCTAGCCTCTTCATTCAGATAGATGATCTCTTTAATGGTAAATTTATTTTCCTTAACCTCATATAAAAGATAACCTTGTGCTGCATCAGCTTCATCGTAATATACAGCCTTCTGGCTGGTCCCATTAACAAGAACTGAATTCTCCCACCTTGCATCATCCCGAACCAGAGTTCCGTTATAACGCTCAGCATAAGCACTGTATACTTCCTTTAATATGCTGAGGCCTGGATCCCCACGTCGAATCGTTCCAGGTGTCGCTTTTTTCAGAGGCAAATGAGCTGTAGGTACTTTATAACGTTTAAATTCAACATACGTCTCCCATCCATACTTCCGATAGAAACCAAAAGAGAATGGATGCAAGAATGATATGCTCTGTTTGTTACGATTCATTTCTTCCAACGCATGCTTCAGCAGACCCGCTACCCAGCCTTTGCGTCTATACTCTGGCCAGGTGGCAACACCCGCAATACCGCCCATCTCGAACGATCTGCCATGAATATAGGTTTGAAAAGGAATGATGTGAAGTTTGGCTCCTAGCTGCCCGTCCTCATATACACCCCATATATCCTGTGACGAAAATTGACTCCGCCGTTTTTCTTTCTGTTCTTCACTCATTACTACTTGAAAAGCATATTCGGAGAGTGCCATCGCCGGTTCAAAATCATCTACCGTCAATTTCTGAATTTCCATGTTGTCCTACACCCCATTCGCTAGAGTTATATCAATCCAAATCATGGCCTGATATCTGATATATGTACCCCTTAGAGTGTGTCAGAGGATTCTTACAAAGTCAAATAAGAGATGCTTTCGCATCCCCTAAAATAAACAAATAAAAACCACCACCGAATAACATCGGCAGTGGTTCTTCGCTTGGCGCCGTCCTACTCTCCCAGGACCCTGCGGTCCAAGTACCATCGGCGCTAGAGGGCTTAACGGTCGTGTTCGGGATGGGTACGTGTGGAACCCCTCCGCCATCGCCACCAAACGCGTAGCTTACATTTCAGAGATCGTTCTCTGAAAACTAGATTCGAAACGAAACATGCGAATGACAACTTGCTATTGGATAAGCCCTCGACCGATTAGTACTGGTCAGCTCCATGCATTGCTGCACTTCCACCCCCAGCCT